>NZ_CP019285.1:3521342-3841464 GCF_000226975.2 Halobiforma lacisalsi AJ5
GCTCGCCGTAGCCAATGTGGAAGCGGCTGGCCGGCGGTCTCCGTCGAGGGTCGGTCGAGGATCAAAACAGGTCTCCGACTGCGTGCCTTCCGACGGTCGTGACGGAGTCGGAACGACACCGCCACCGTGCCGATCAACCGTCGGGAGCGATCACTGCCACGTCCCGAGTTCGACGGCGTAGTCGGATTCGATCCATCGCGTGTTCGGATGGCGTGGGCTATAGAGGAGATACAGGTCAGATACGACCACGTCCAGTTCGTCGCCGGGAATCCCTTCGGGTTCGGCCTCGTCCCAGCTCTCGTTCCACCCATCCGCTCCCGGATCTGCGTCACTCATACTGCTCTCACTCTCTATCGGTATTTCGTCATCGATCCGGATGCCCCGTGTTCCTAACAGTGTCAGTCTGGCCCCGCTTTCCGTATCCTCGGTCGTCGGACTCCTCTACGCGTACGTACTCGGGTAAGAACCGATAGCCGTCAATAAATGGTGAAAACGGTCGAATTACGTGGAAGCGGGTTAGTCGCCCGTCGCGACGTCTTCGTCGTCGACGTCGACGGAAGTCGCCTCTTCCTCGGCGACTTCCTCGGGGTGGGCCTCGAGAGTAGCCTTCTGGATCTCGACGCGGCGAAGCGGGTAGATCGTCTTGGCCTCGCCGTAGATCGCCGAGGAGAGTCGACCCTCGACGACGCTGTCGATCAGTTCCTCGAAGGTACGCTCGGCGGCGGCCTCCCGGACCATCGCCACCATCTCCTCGCGGATGGCCTTCTCCTGGCTCGCGTCGGCCTTCTTGGTCGTGAAGGCGACGGGCTGGATCTGGACGCGGTAGTCGTCCGTCGTGAGGACGGTGACATAGGCCTCGATCTTGGAGGCGCCGCGTCGGACCAGCGAGCGGAGGTAGTCACGGGTCAGCGAGTGCTGCTTGAACTCCGTGTACGCCGTGTCGCTGCCGACGTCGTTGATCTTGAAGGTGAGCTTCGTGTTGTTCTCGCTTGCGGCACCCTTCAGGTCGCCGAGCGTCGTTTCGATAGTTCGGTCGTAGAGCTTTTCCGGTTCGTCAGCGGGGGTTTCACCGAGTTCTTCCCGGTCGAACTGCTCCGGGGCGAGGACGGTGTACCACCGCTTTTCCTGTTTCGCGCGTGAAACTGAGCGTTCACTCATTGTTGTTGGTATGGTCTTGGTCGGACGCAGGTCCCGCGTCCGTCGGTTGTCGGTGCTTTACGTTTCCGTCGGTCGCGTCCGCCGTAACGTCGATCGCTACGTCCAGGTTGATCACGTAATCGTCGACAGTCGAGTGGAGTCCGCTCGTGGTCTCCCGTTCGATGTGGGTGACGAGGGTTCCATCGTCTTCTACGGTCGTCTCCATCTCCGCGGTGTTGTCGGGCTCGAGCGCCCGTGCGAGGAGGTCCGGGTCGTCGTGGTCCGTCCGGATCGTCGCTCGTCTCATAGTACCTCCCTCGCCGCCGCGATGACGGTCGATTCCTCGAGGCCGTCGTACCGCAGGTAGCCCCGCCGAGTGCCGACGTCGTACTCGACGGCGTCCTCGGCCGCGCTCTCGCCGCGGAGTTCGCGGGCGAGTCGCTCGAGCGTCGAACCGAGCGGTCCCTCCCCGCGGGTCACGAGCGCCGCCTCGCCGGAGCCGTCCGACTCCGCGATGGCGAGGACGGTTGGCTCCGGCGACCGGTAGTCGGCGGCGAGACGGGCGACGGCCTCGACGGGGCCGTCGCCCTGGCCGATCCCGACGACGAACAGCCCGTCGTACCGTCCCGTCGACGCCCCCTCGAGCGCCTCGTGGGCCCGACGTCCGTACTCCCGCCAGGCGGACAGGGCCGGCTCCCGGGCGTCGTGGCCCAGCGCGAGCGCGACGCCGGTCCCCGGATCGCTCCGGCCGTCGCCTCGAGGACGTCGGCGTAGCCGCCGACGGTGGCGAACGGCGCGTCGCCTGGGTCGCGTAGGGCTTGAGCCCGCGCCGGACCGCGTCGGCCGCGGTCTCGGTCGCCCCCTCGTCCCCGACGGCGTCGAGGGCGACGACGGAGGCGATCGTCCGGTGATCGTCCGACTCGAGGGCTGGTTCGGTTCCGTCGGCTTCGACCGCGACGCCGGCGTCGGCCAGCGCCCCGCGGACCGCGTCCGGGTCGCCGGACCACGGTCCGCGCAGGCGGGTCGAGTGGGCGATCCCGTCGGCCGGGTCGGCGGTCGGCACCGCGACGCCGGGCCGGCGGTCGACGAGGTCCCGTTTCCGGGCCGCCTCGAGGACCCACTCGCTTTCGCCCGCGCCGGGTTCGACGCCGGCCGCGACGAGGCCCGCGAGGGCCAGTACCGGATCCGGCGTCGCGCCGAGTTCGCGGACGCGGTCGACGGCCGCGAGGGTTGCGGGTCGGTCGGGCTCGTCGAGTCGTGTCGCGTCCCCGTCGACGGCGCCGACGACCATCGTCAGGTCGTCACTGTCGTCGTCGACGGCGTCTCGAGCGTCGGCCTCGTCCGTCCGCGTCGCCCGCTTCGTCCGCTCCGAGACCGTCCTCCCGACCGTCACCTGAAACGGCGTCCCGCGGTCGGCAAGCGCCCGCGCGACGATGCCACTCGCGGCCAGCGCGTCGCCGTCGGCTCGCGGCACGAGCCGGACGAAGGCGGCGCTCTCGAGACCGGGTGCGGCGTTCGTCGCGTCGGTGGAACGACCCTCGGTTGCCATTCTGTTGTCGGCTCGATTACGTGTCGTTGGGTTCGCGTGCGGTCGTCGACGTCACAGCGTCACGACTCGTCACGACTCACTCGAGCAGTTCCTTGGCCTGCTCGTAGGAGTACGTGAAGTCCGGCTCGAGCTCGTCGCCGCGGTAGTAGTCGACGAGACGGCGGACCTTCGACTCCGTGTTCTGCAGGGCGCGCTTGTTCTGGTAGTCCTGGGGGTTCTGCTGGACGTGCTCGCGCAGGCGCACGGCACGCTTCATCAGGTTCCGGAGGTCCTCGGGGAACTCGGGTTCGGCGTCGTGTTCCTCGAGAATCTCGGTGATCTTCTTCCCGGTCGCCAGCTTGACGTCCGGGATGGGCGTGCCCGTGACGCCTTCGTCACGCAGCTTGATCCCGATCTGGCTGGGATCGTGGCCCTGCTCCGCTAGTTCGACGACCCGTTCTTCGATCTGCTCGGGGTCGACGTCGCTCCACTCCGGGGGTTCGTCTGCCGCCGGCTTGTCCGAACCGGACGAGCCGCGACGGCGGGTATGCATTCGTGCCATTGTTCGAGGATAGGAACCGCACTGACCGCACGAGAGCGCGCCAGTCGTTGGAATCGACCGACGACTGGCGGTGCACTTCCGCAATCCCAAGCCACCCAAGAGCGACGGGTGACGAGTCGGATTTGCGGCCGTGCGCTTCCCACCGGACGTATCGTGAGCACCGACTAAAGGGTTGCGTAACCGTTCCGCGTCGGGACCGGAACGAAACCCACTCCGGCGCGACTGCCGTGACAGTTATTCCCGCACGGTGTCGGGTGAATTCGTGGGGTTTATACTCGAGTGCGTGAAAGTGGGAGTTGCGAACGCGGGCTCGTAGATCAGAGGTAGATCACTCCCTTGGCATGGGAGAGGCCCCGGGTTCAAATCCCGGCGAGTCCACTCGTAATTTTCCGTTTCAGGCCTTCTACCCTTAGAATTCCGTTCCCTAAGGGTATTCTGACGGCTATCGATACCACGGTGCTGACAGCTGCGTTCTCGAGAGTCATGTTCCTGTTATAGGTCTTCGATGAAGTCGCGTCGCTGTTCCATCTTCTCACGGTCTGTACGTCGGTCGTAGTGGCGATCGAGGACTTCCGAGGAAACGTCGCACCGATCGCTGACGATCTCCTCGGGGATGTCCTCGCGGAGTTGGTGCGTGATGGCTCCGCGTCGGATCGTGTGTGGCGATAGGCTGCTCGGACAGTCGTAGTAGTGCCCGTACTCTGTCGCCTCGCAGTCCGCGGGCTCGCGCCCGTGCGGGCAGTCTTCGATCATGCAGGGTTGGGTGAGCCGGTACACTTCGGAGCGGATCTGTCCGGAACTCAGCCGGCCGCGGTCGCTCGTCACCAGCGGTTCGCGGCCGTGTTCGTCGACGACGTCGTGGCGATGGAACCGAATGTACTCGTCCACGACGTCGCAGTAGTAGTCATCAAGCGCGATCGCGCGCTCGGCCGGTTCCTGGTTCTTGAGCGGCGTTCCAGTCTCCGGACGGTGGCGAAGCCAGAAACATCCCTCATCGGGTTCGTAGTCCTCGAGGTCGATCGCCCGGAGACTCCCGAGGCGGATCCCCGTGTGCCAGAGGATCGCTACGATGACGTGGTCCCGGCTCGCGCGCTTGTACCGCTCGAGGTAGCCGATGATCTTGTGCGCGCGCTCGGCGTCGAGCAGTTCGTCGCGAGCCTCCTCGCCGCGGTCGACGTCAGGGAGCTTCACGCGCTCGCGCATCCCGGGTTCCACGGCGTCGATCGACGCGCAGAACTCGAGGAACACGCGCAGCGTCGCGAGTTGCCCGCGAAGCGTGACGACGTTCACGTCCTGCTGTCGCCAGACGCGGTACCGGTGGAGGTCCCGCCCGGTGAGGTCGTTGAGGTTGTCGATCCCGACCTCGTTGCACCACTCGACGAAGGCGTTGAGCCGGTACTTGTGGTTCTGGAGCGTCTTCTCGCTGATCTCGAGTTCACGGTGCGAGACGTAGAGGTCGACCGCCTCGCGTGGCGAAATCGGCTCGAGATCGTCGCTCATGCTTCCACCTCTCCGAGTTCAGACTGATCGTCGGCAAGTCGACGACGCCCGCGAGAGTTCTCCGGCTGGATGTTTCGGATCTCGTCAGCCCAGTCCTCGAGCTGGCGACGAACGCGCTCGAGTTTGGCGTCGAGTTCGTCGACGGACTCGGCGCTCACCTCGGCGCGGATCTTGTCACGATCGTCGGTCGACGTCCCTCGAGTGAGTTCGGTCGTGATCGAAATCGCATCGTCGTCGTCGTCGCTCATGCTCGGACCCTCCGAGTTGCGTAGTTCCGAAGCGGTTGGAAGACGCCGCCGTGGCGGATTTCCTCGCCATCGTCGTAGGTGATGTGTCCGCCGGCGTGACACCCAGTACAGCGGTAGCAGGTCGCCTCGGTCGGCCCCCAGGTAGCCCGGCGGGCGGTTCCGCCACAGGTCGCACAGGTGACGGTCTCAGGATCCGGGCTCATCGGCCACCTCCGTCGGCGTCGGCGACCTCGAGGCCGCAGGCCTCTGCCCGTCGTTGTACGCTTTCCTCGAGCAGCGTCTCGCCCTCGGGTGTCAGCGTGTAGCTGTTCGTCCGGCCGTCGAGTTCACCGCTCTCGAGCAGGCCGTCGTCGATCAGACTGTCGAGGTTCTGGTACAGCCGACCGTGGAGAACGTCGTCGTGGTACTGCTCGAGTTCCTCTTTGATCGCGAGTCCGTAGCACTCTTCGCCGGCTGCCTTGAGGCGGGCAATCTCTTCGAGGATGTCGCGCTGGAAGCCGGTGAGGTCGCCCCACGCGACTCCGCCGTCGGCGACGATCTCGGGCTCGGCTTCGTACTGGGCCTCGAGTTCGTCAGCGCAGTCTTGACAGACGTAGCCGTCGGGGGTGATGATCTCCTTCAGGCCACTACACTGTGGCGTGTCGCAGGAATAGAGCGGATGTCCCCTCATCGGCTCACCCCCTGCTCGTCCCGGGTAACCGCGTGGTCGTCGATCGCGGTGTTGATCGCAGTTGGCGAGCGGAAGCCCTCCCCGTGGATGGCGTCGAGCGTACTGATAACCTCGGTGAGAACTGCGTTCTGGTAGCGGAGTTCGGTCGCGATCTGCTCGAGCGCGTCGGCTTGTCGTGCTTCGGGTGAGCCTCTGTTCGGGCCACCGTCTGCTCGAACGGTCGCACACGAGCGACAGGCTGGTTCGTTGCGGCGGACGTCGTACCCGTCGGGTTTCGCGCCGCAGGCGCAGCGAGCGTCAGATCTTTTGGCCGGCGATGCCTCTTGCCGTGCGTGGGGTGCGGTCCCCACATTGGTTCCGGAATTCATCTTGGTCCTCACGGAGCCACCTTCTGGGCGGCGTTCCAGCGCCGCCCGGTCTCACATACCAACAAGAGTCATCTTCAGCCGGGTTGGTAGCTCCGCACTCCCATGTGTATCCTCTCGGAACATGAATGTTACGACGACTCGCTAAAATGCTATAGGTGTGTGAACGCTATTTTACGTATATTTAGACACCTTCGAAGCGTCTACGAGAGTATGCGCTATTCAGGGGACTGGATGTCCCTCGTGGACGATCGAATATTGGAATACATCCACGAGAATGATTCTGGGTCACCGAAAGAAATGAAGGATGAAGGACGAATTCGTTACTCTCGGCAACATATCGCCCGTAGGTGTAGGAAACTTAATGAGAAAGGCCTTCTAACCCATCTCGGTAACGGTGTTTATGTCATCACTGACGAAGGAGAAGCGTATCTTGAAGGCAAACTTGACACGGAGACCTGGACTCGAGTTAGCGAGAATGGGGATGAAGGGAACCCGTCACCAGGTAGTGTTCAAAATTCGACCTAATTTCCCCGTATGAAACAGCGCCACTCCGCGTCTTGGATGGAGCAACTTGACGATCGGATACTCGAGCACCTAGATGAAGAGCCTTGGTCGTCGGTATCAGTAATGGCTTCTCGGTCGTGCTTTAGAGCGTCAAAAGCCCGAATCCGGGAACGCTGTCAAATGCTTGCTCGTGCGGGACTAATCGCACCAGTTCACCACGACATGTATGAAATTACGACGTGGGGGATACGCTATCTCGAGGGGGAGATCGACGCAGATCACCAGCCGCGCCCAGTTGCTTAAGAACGCGCAATTGAGTTCAGTATTCTATTCCGGAAGTTTATATCAGAAGCCGCAACCAAGCCCAGTGGAATGAGGTATATCCACTACCCAGACGATTGGGAACCGCAGGATTGCATCCTCGTTGCTGACGCACTCGTTCGATATGCCCGCTGGGACTGTGAGGGCGATCGCCAAGAGCGAGCGATACAGCTCGCTCACGAAGTAGCAGCGAGTGAAGGGCTGACGCTCGAGGAAGCCGTCCATCAGGTCAATATATAATCTCTAATATTGTTCTAAACGGGAATCTACATTACGAAAATAATAAATGGGCTACATTCGAGAGTCTATCATAGGTAGTAATGAAAATAGAACAAGAATTTGAGGGGGAGACCTTCGAGGTCGACGTTCGAATGGAGGACAAAGAGAATCTCCGACATGTCGCTCATTATCCAATCAAGAGCGGACCAAGGACATATAAATCAGTTAATGTTTTTGAGATTAAGGCTTCTTCTTCTGGTAAAAAAATAGTGAGTTTTTGGAAGGCGGAAAAGGATAGATACGAACTAAATGTTGTGGAAGAACGGAAATTTGAATGTCAACCGGATGAATTAGAGAAACTTGTTGCTCTTATTGATAATATCGAAGAGGTAACAGACCTTGACAGAGGCGACTACATATTTTTGAAAAAAGATTCCCCCTCAGCAGAAGCTGCTACTGCAGCGATTAATAGTATTCAGTCAGCAGATTCGGCGGAAGCAGAAAGATTAGCAGCCTTATTGATCGAAAGTGTTGGTAAGGTAGAAAAAGACATTCATGATTTTGAGGAATTCTCAGATAATGTTTCAGATGATATATTTAAAGTGGAGAATTTAGTAGGGTATGCTCGTACCGAAAGAGCAGTTAATAAATTCAAAGGTCTGATACAAGAGAATGCAGTCGAAGATGAATATCAAGATTTCTTGGAAGAACATCCCTGGCTCTTTGGAAATCGGTATATCGAGCCGACCGAAAATAGAGAGTTTACAAGAGACGAAGAAGTAGACTTCTGTCTAGAAACCATAGATGGATATTATGACATATTTGAAATAAAACGCCCTGGACATGAGGTTATGAACTACGATAGTAGTCATGATACATACTACCCTTCACATAGATTGTCAAAAGCAGTTGCTCAAACAGAAAATTATATTAAAGAGATTGAGGCTAATCACGGCGATATCTTACGGCGAGATGGCTTAGATCTTCTGAAACCGCGTGGAACGATTGTGATTGGTTCTGATCTTGGTTCTGATGAGAAAGAAGGACTACGTGTGTTCAACAGCTATTTGAACAGAGTTCGTGTTAGAACATATACTGATATTGCGTCTATGGGGGAAAGGCTACTAGAGATGTATGATGAAAATTCTGATCTCCAAGATCAAAGCTAGGAAGATAACCAGTAGAATAGATATATTGAACTTTCTTGTGAGAGCCAATATTGGGTCTGGTTAATTTATAATATTAAAGATAGGGCCTGACGCGCGAGCGAATAGTCTGTGCGCGATTTCGTGCCGCTACGTCTTCTCCCCAATCGTTTTCATTCCAAGAGATCGTGAGCCTTCCAGACTCTTTTACAGTAACAGTGTTTTCATCGCCCTTTTTCGTGTTTAGTTGCTTGACTTCCAAGGCTTCTACAGCGGAATCGATAATTGAATTCCCGCTTAAATCTCCTTCTCCTTGGCCCGTACTGAAGGTGAGTCCTTCACAAATTTCTGCAAGATATTCCATGTCACCGTCAAGACTAGAACCACTTAGGTCTCCATTATCACTGGGGTGATTGAAACTTATTTTGCTAACGGCATCAGATCTTTTATATATTTGTTCTATGGTGCCCTGGTCAAATGATTTACGCGTGAAGTAGTCATTATCTACGTTGAGATCAGAGACTTCTGCAATAAAAGCAGGAATCCATGCCTCTGCCATGTCTTGTCTGGTTTGGAAGACAAATTCCCCAGTGTCAAAGTAAACAACAAACGAAGATTCTAGAACAGTCTCATTTTCTTCTACTTCTTCATTGTTCTCATTCCTGATTCTGAAACTTTCATCAGTGTCAGTCACATATGTGAAATAGCAGAAATTGTGCGAATCTCTTTCAGATTCATAGTATATATCTCTACCTTTTTCTAGGTATTCTAACTCCTCACCACTCACCGGGTCTTCACCGATCTTCCGTGTGATGAACTTGTCATCATCTATATTTTCAGCCAGCTCCTCTGGCGTGGGGAGCTCATTTTGCGCCAAATCAAACTCCGCCAGCCGGAAAGTGGTTCTCACCGTCATGTATTGGATATTGTCTTTTCTAATTATAAGTTCTTTTTGGCAATCTGTATGTTAGTAAGTAACAATAAATACAAATTTTGTTTAGTACTCCGTCTCCTCGTGTAGTTGATCAGTAGCCGGTCAAAGCCACCCATGGAAAGATTACGTGGTGAACCACAATCAGCTTCTCGAGCCGATAATCTCCAAGTAGATAGATATCATCAGACTCTACTTCCAGTCTGGAAACTCAATTCTTAAGTGGGTCCTTTGGCTCAACGTATGTAACGCAGATTCACCATATCCATGTCTAAAGAACCAGCCGTCACGGACTTACTGGACGATTCTGACCCGTTTTACACAACTGGAGACGGAGCAGCATATCTTGGCGACAGCCGAGAGTTGCTTGATGAACTCCCAGAGGAAAGTATCAATCTGATTGTTACATCTCCCCCGTTTGCACTCCAAAAAAAGAAGGAATACGGAAATAAGGATCAAGACGAATACAACGAGTGGTTTCTGGAGTTTGCGGAGGCTGCGTACGATGTTCTAACTGAAGACGGATCCTTCGTGGTTGATATTGGTGGTGGATGGGAAAAAGGAAAACCCGTTCGTTCACTCTATCATTTTGAACTTCTCACTCAACTCGCCGGTGAAGATGGACCGTTCCACCTCGCTCAGGATTTTTACTGGTACAACCCTGCCAAGCTACCAACGCCTGCCCAGTGGGTGACGATCGAGCGTATTCGAGTCAAAGATGCTGTCAATCATGTTTGGGTACTCTCGAAAAGCGAGCGCCCAAAGGCAGACAACCGTCGCGTATTGAAAGAGTATAGTGAATCGCAGAAGACCCTAATGGAAGAAGGATACAAGGACAAAAAGCGTCCGAGCGGTCACGACATCAGCGACACGTTTGACGACCCTGAGGATGCAGATGGTGCCATCCGTCCTAACCTCTGGAACAGTGCCGATAGCCCAGACTACGCCCCTGACTTCATTGAACTATTACAAAACGCGAATATCCCTCCGAAACTACTTGAGGCCGCTGAAAAACATGATGTCCTCGACGAGTTGGCAGAAACAGTTCTCTCGCAGCACGTTTCAGATAATGTCCTAGAACTCGCGAACACGGCATCGAATACGCATTATCTCGAGGCTTGCCGAACGGCAGATGTTGAACCACATCCAGCACGTTTCCCGCGTGATCTTCCGGAGTTCTTCATCAAGTTTCTGTCTGAACCCGGTGATACTGTCCTCGATATCTTTGCTGGGTCTAATATAACGGGCCGTGTAGCACAGGATCTAGAACGGGAATGGCTGGCCTTTGAACTACAGAAAAAGTACCTTCAGACGTCTCAATTCCGGTTTATGGATATCAAGGAAATTGAGCGAATGCAGGATGAAGATCAAAGCGGGATGGAAGATTTCGCCGATATTGAGCCGACGGACTAACTGAACCCGTTGTCCGCTGTTTTCGATTCTACCACTATCGATCTAACTCCGTATACTCAGCTTTGCACGTTAGCGTCAGCGGTTGAGTGAACGAAGAGGTGGTCGATCTCGGTCATCAAGTCATCGATACCGCGATCATCGTTGTCTCGAACCCACGAGAGAAGGTTGTAGACGGCTTCCTTCAGGGAGTGTTCGAGGTTCGCTCGAAGCGATGACGCCTTCGAGCGAACAGTCCCCAAGGCGCTCGACTCAGGATCAAGACGAACGAGACTGTAGGCAGCCATCAGAAGGTGCCAGTGACGACTGGCACCTTCGTCGGTCTGCATCTCGCAGTCTCCAAAGCCGAGATCCTGCTTCGAGTCCTCGAAGAACGTCTCGATGCGCCAGCGCATCCCGTAAGAGCGGATCACGTGCTCGGTCGGTGCGTCGATTTTGTTCGTAGCGAGGTACTTGACCGGATTCTCTTCGTCTTCATCGGTCTCTTTCTCGGCGATAACCAGCTTCACGTCTCCCAGCTGGGAGACGGGAAGCTTCTTCGTCCAGATGTGGTAGGTATCGTCCTCGATGTTGCGCTCTGCGGTGTCGATGCGCTCTGCCAGCGCATCGACGCTTAGCTCTTCTCCGCCGTAGGTCACCTGTCGATTGCTCCGGAGCGGGCCGATCCAGTCCTTGCCGTAGGATTCGATGTGTTCAACGAGACCAGAATCGTGAGCGAACCACGAGTCGAAGAGGTAGGTGTCCGCAGGCACACCTACCTCTTCTTCGAGTTCGGTGACGATCTCGCGGGCGAGATCGTACTTGGTGTCGTGGTCTTGGTCATCTTCGTCCTGTTTTTCGTAGAGGCGGAAAGTGAGTGGGTAGGCGGTTTTATCGTCGGCGTAGAAGGCGTAGATGAGGTCTTGGCCCCAGACAGTGTCACCTTCAGCGTGATCGTAGAAGTGGCCGACGCCGGGGACTTCGTCCCCGGCTTTCTCGGTGATCGTGTCGTCGAGGATGATGTAACCACCCTGTGACCAGCGCGTTTCACCGTGTTTTTGGAGTTCTTCGAGGCGTTCGTGGTTGAATTGCTGTTCGTCCCAGTCGTACTCGGTGAAGAACTTGTTGAGGGCGCGTTTGCCCTTGGCTGGAAGGACTTCGCGTGCGATGCCTGCCACGGTCTTGTTGCTGGCCGCAACAAGACCGGTGGCGTAGGTTTTCGCGTGATGGCGCTGGGCTGGAGACAGCGACTCGAACTCGTCGAACACACGCGTACACGACAAGAACTCCGTAATCGGCATCATCCGTCCTTGCCACCGCCTACGTCATGCACCTACTTCAACGTGCAAAGCTGAGTCCGTATAGAAAAGAAATGCTAGAAGTATATATCTTAGAACTATCATTACTTGTATCACCTAATGGCTCGAGAGGATACGGATCTACCCTTTGGTGATGCCTTTTCTCCAAAACAACTTGATACGAAAGATGAACGTGGCCCTCTCTCGGTTGTTCTCGAGATGGTTGAGGAATATGAGGGAAGACCGGAAGAGTTCGATACTGCCATCCAAGAACGGTTTTTTCCCGAAGACGATGGTACTCGAGCGAAAAACGTCCGTCTCGGTCTTGAGCCAAGTGGCTACCAAATAGTTGGTTCTGGCTTTGAATTCACCAGTCTTGGGAGGCAACTCTATGAACTCCGAAATCAACCGGATGAACTACATGACCGCTTTGCTCAACACATTCTTCGGAACCTGCACGGACTCAAGGGGATCGAAATCGTTGACGATCTTCGAGCGCAAGGCAAGAGTACCACAAATAGTAACGTCAAGCAGGAATTCCGTGACCAGTACGGCTTCCACATCGATGAAACCTCGAATCACTGGTCTCAAATGCGTGCATGGCTCTCAGAGGCCGGTGTTGTAAACACTGGGACACATCACTACGATATTGATCGGTCCCGGATCCAGGAACTCATCGGTGTCGATTCGAACGAGGTCATCGCTTTGGACGACTTAACAGATGAGCAGCAATCTTTCCTCCGCGCCTTAGCCCTCATCAATCCAGATGGACCGATTAAGAACAGTGTAGTCCGAAAAATAGCTGAAAACGCATACGGTGTAGATATCGACCAAAGCGGAATTGGCCGGAAAACCTTAGATCCACTCGAAGAAGCAGGATACATCGAGTGGACACATGTTTCTGGGAAACCGAATCTTGTAGAACCGACGGATGAATTCGATGCAGAGATCCTCAAGCCGATACTGGATGATCTAGCGGAGCGAACTGGTGTCCCTCGATCAGTTCTTCGAAAGTCCTACAAAGAACTACTTGAGGAGATGGATGAAGGGAATAGTCATGAAAGGGGGGTCGCCCTGGAGACTCTTGCCGTAAAGATCGGCCGAACGTTAGGAATGGAGTTTGTCGGATGGCGCGTTCGCGGTCGGAATACCGGGGGATCAGAGGTTGATGTAGTGTTTGATGATATTGGGCCCCTTTTCAATCGAGTACAAATCCAGTGCAAAAATACGAAGAAGCAAATCAGATCAAAACACGTCGCTCGAGAAGTGGGTATTTCTCGAATGCTACAGACAAACTCTATTTTAATGATTGCTCGAGGCGGAGTAAGTTCGGAAGCAAAGCGGTTCTCTAACCGAGTTATGCAAAAGGAGAATATTTCTATTGTCTTTTTGACTGGCGAAGATATCAAAAAGTTAGATACAGATACGGATCATCTACTTTACTCTCTAGAAGGTGAATCAAGGCGGGTTCACAGCCTAAAGCAAATGGACAAAAAAAGCGGTGTGGAAGAAGAAGAAGAGCAAAGTCAGTTTACGAAAGAACAGCAGGCACTCGAAAAGTTTGAGGACGAATTAGAAGTAACTGAAACTCACGAAGATATGGATCTCACTACATTTACTGAATAACTACTTCTCATAGAGAGTTCTATAACCATTCGACCTTGCTTCTTTCCCGCTGCTGGGCTTCTGGACTGTAGCTTCCTCGATAGTGCTCGAGGAACGTCTCGAGATCGTTCCAGCCACCCCAGTCACACACCAAGAGCGGATCGACGTCGGCTGATGCGAGCGCGGTCGCCCAGGTTCGACGGAGGTCATGGAACCCAAGGTGGGACCATCCAGCGTCGCCGGTCTCATCGTAGAGCTGGTCAGCGGCCGAGCGAAGCCAGCGCCGAAGCGATCGCGTACTCGAGACCTCGACGAGCGACGAACTGGCTGATGCGTCGCGATAGTCGTCGATCGTCCGGATGGTCGTCGCGAGTTCTTGCGGGACGGGCGTCTCCCGGAACTGGTCACCCTTCCCGTGCCAGATACGGAGCATCGTTCCGGCGTCGGTATCGACGACGTCCTCGGGAGCGACGTCGAGCACTTCGTGGGACCGGAGCCCGCAACGCGCACCGAGTGCGAAGGCGATCCGCTGCTGGGTGTCGTCGGCAGCCTCGAGAAGTGCCGTCACTTCGTCCTGACTGAGCCACACTTTCATGTCGTCGCGCTTCTCGTGCTGTTGGAGATTCATGGTGTCCGTGATGCCTGCATGTCGGACAAAAATCGCCAGGAATCTAGTTTTTTCGGTGGTGCTCGAAGCCGCGATCGGGGTGAATCTGTCCGAGACTGTCCCAATTCTCGGACATGCCTATTTGAATAACTAGAGTGTTCTCTGTGAGAATACACCGTTTTCTGAACTGAGTAGGTCGGCGGAAGAGCCTAACCAGAATAGTCCAACCGGTACTGGCAACTATGCCTGCGATTCCTTGGTTCTGTTCCCTGCCAAAGTTCAGTGGATGAACTACACTTATTCTCCGAGTTCATCCAACAAATCATCGAGACTCCGGTCTTCCTCTTCCTTATCCGAAATCCTACTAAATCGGTCTGCTAATTCTTTATTCACGTTATGTTCGGTTGGATATTCTGGGTTCATTGGTCTGACCCCTGATCATCAAATATAGACTCCTGGTCAATAGTGTTTTGCCTTGTGTCAGACTTCTCTTCCCTAATTGTTGAAAGCATTTCTTTAAGATTCTGGAGTTCACTGCTATCAAGTTCCTCATATTCGCCTTCTCTAATCACAGCTATGTCCAAATTCCGTCCAACTCCTTGAGCTTCTTCAGCTCTCCGCTTGGCTTCATAGGTTGTAAGAAGTGCATTTGAAAGACTACAGTTGAGGTCATACTGAGATCTTGTGAAAGTCAACTGTGCTGATTGGCTACCACTACCGATTGTATGATAGCCAATTTGATCGTGCCGAGCCTTATCTGCACCCTGAATTGAGAATATATGTGGCCCGTCTTCGTCTATTCCGCATAGTAATAACGTCAGTTGTTGTTCTATTTCCTCTTTCTTATTATATATCGCCTCAAGCAACTGTGCTTCAATTTGCTCTGATAGATGTGTGTCATCTGATTTTAAATCCTGGAGGGATATATCAAGAGGACTTAGTATTTGGTTATTTATTGTCTCTCTTTCCATTTTCTGAAAAGCCTTTACAGTTTCATCAGCTACATCACGTACACTTTCCGGCGGGTCTTCCGCAAGTCCTGATTGTAATTTATATATTACATCATCTGCCAACGAAAGTGATCCTGAGGCAGCTATCATTGAAGTAACTCTCGAGGTGCAGAGTATTTCTTCTATTTTACTCTGTGTATGCTCGAATTCTACTCGATTCGTGTGTCCAGTAGTCACTAGTCGGTCAGCGGCAATGACTGCCTGTTCTGTGTCACCGCCTGTTGAAATTACTCCGATGCCAACAGTCATCAATGATAGAGTATTGAAGACACTTGGTTAATAGTTTTCATTTCAAACTTACCATCATTAGACAGCAGAAAGATCGCGGTTTGAAGTCTTCCATCTTTGCCGAGACCGCGACAGTTCTCGGACGCAACATATGCGATAAGGACAGATGTCAAGAGAAGAGTCCAAGTTACCGTTCGAAATGCCAACCGTTCTCGGAGTAGTACGGCGATCCATCCGACCATCGAGCGCCTCGCCACACCCGGTCGAATGCGCGCTTCATCGCTTCCCCTGTGGGTGCGTCAAGGTCCTTGATTGTGTACGGTTTCGCCTTGATATCGTTCTGCCGGAATTCCTTCGGGCCGGTCCGGTTGAAGCCCCCTCTCTTGGTGGCGAACGAATACCTCTTCACTGAGAGGACTGAAAGGCCCACCTCAAACGGTCCGTCCAGTCCCAGTTCGTTTAACCCATCTCGACCGTATTCGTAGGCGTCGCCGAGAAGTTTCTCGAAGGAGACCCCACCTATTGTCTTCTTTTCTTCGTTCCCGACAAACGCGTCAACCGCTTCGACCCACCCCTCAGAGTCTACGTAGATATAGGCGAGGTCAGGCTCGTGTATGTCCCCGCCAGGAGCGTACGTTACTCTTCCGTCCACCGTGTTCTCGTAGGAAAAACCACTGTACCTACCGGGGATCGACAGTGTGGGCAACTGATCGTGTCTGAACTCGGTGTTGCCAGTGACGGCTTCGTGAGGTATAAGATGTAGAACGGCAACTGGGCCTTCTTTAATCGGTCGCGGAATCTTATCAGATCTCCGCCGAATCAGTCCGAGCCGTTCATTGATGAGTCGAGCTGCCTTCTTCGAGGGATCCTCGTCGCGAGCGATTTGCAGGTATCGCTCGCGGAGATCTTGGTGGTTGTTATCTAATTCGGTCCGGAGTCGCTCGCCGTCCCAGATATCTATCTCCCAGCCGTACTCATCGACGAAACGCTGTGCTACGTCAGGGATCGGCTTCTGATTTCCTGAGATGATTTGGTTCGTGACATAGACGAATGTTCCGTAGTCACGGTCGTGGTCGGCCGCTTTCCCGAGGTCGTCCTCCAATTTCTGCGACCAGTCCTTGCGGCGGCTAACATGGACGATGATGTTCCCGCCGCCTGGGCCGTCAAGAAGGAGTCCGTCCTTCCCCCCATCTTTTCCACGGCCGCCCTGTGGGTCGAGGCCTCGATATTGGTCGGTTCTAGTGAGTAAGTCGATGGCAAGCTTCTCTAGAGGGCCGCCTTCGATCTCGGAGAGGCGATAGTCCGTGTGACTGCCCATAGCTTAGGTAGTCTATCCTGATAGTTAATCGAATCGATAATACCTTCGAAGAAGTCTTGATACACTCTCTGGGCCGTGTTTAGACACCGCTCAGTTGACGCCTTGACCGGGATTATGTAGAGTTGAGCGAGGAAGCGGCGAGTATGCCGTCTCAACTCGCCCGCTTCACCGACCGATGCGTCGATTTGTCCCAGAACGCTGTCATCGGCGAACCAGCACCAGCGATCAAGAAGGGTGATGGCGGCTATGCTGACTGGGTGATTATATCGATCCACTGCCTCCGAGAGTACCTGAACCAGCCATATCGCCGGTTGCTCGATATCCTGTACGAGATGCCCGGAATCGCCGCTAAACTCGGACTTTCTGTGGATCAACTGCCGGATTTCACCACCGTCTGCACGCGGAAACAGGATCTCAAAATGCGGGTCTGGCGGGTGTTGCTGCGGTTATCTGTCTCGCTACACGAACTCGGCGACGCTCAGGCGATCGACGCGACCGGCTTCAAACGCCATCAAGCCAGCCGCCACTACATCCTCCTTCTCGGACACAGCAAATCTCAGTCTTTTGCCCAAATAGTCTTAACGTGATGTCGTTTCCAATGTGGAATGCGTCTCGACTGGGTAGATAACTAACTCGACTCTGCCGATTCCTCCTTGGGTTCATCAAGCGGGAGATCGCGCCTATGCACTACCGCAAGTTTCGAATCGTCATTTTGAGTCGCTTGTATACGAGCGTGTATCTCGCGTGCTGTCTCGAGTTCGTCTGGCTCCTCGAAGTCGTCATGCTCCAGATCTGCTCGCCTCTCGCAGTGACGAATGTAGAACTCGAGGTGGTAGTCAGTGCCCTCAGTCGCCCAGACAGCGTCTTTCGATCCGCTTAGCTGCTCCTGCCACAGCTCTAAAATTTCCCCGAACTCTTCACGCTGCTCTTCTGGAGAGGGCAGTCCCCCACCGATATCGCCGACAACGTCTTCAAGGGTCTCTTCGATATCTTCACGGCTTAGCAGTGGAGAGTTATCCCAACTGTCTGGTGCTTTACTTTCTACCTCGAAGAGATAGGCCAGATCATCAAGTTCGTCACGTGTGACGGCGATCGGGTATCCCGGCCCATACGTGTGAAACGGAAACCGTTCTTCTTGCTGTGGTTGTACGTCTTCGATCGTGCTTCCAATTGTTGGAAGCAGGTCTCGAATCCAGCCCATAATATCAGCACGTATCTCGCACTGCTATCAATCTTCCGTAAATTCAATTGAATTAATAGTACTGCAGACCCCATACACGCACCCGCGATATACAACTCCGACAAGAAATTTGGCCGGCGGTTTGGATCAGTAGTACGAGTCTGGATTGTCCGGATCGTACCCCCCGTCCATGCCGTGCTGAGTGCGCGAGGCGTATTCGCTCTCCGTGTCGTCTACTCTACATTTTGTACTGCAGTAGTAGACGCGATCACCATGGGTCGCACGATGATCGTAGGAGGAGTAGTCGCCGGCGATTTTACCACAATTTGCGCATCGGGGTGTTTTGTCAGATGCCATTTTAGAGTTCTTAGTCGGTGGCATTCCTTGGCGAACGATACGGGAGACCCCACGTACCTGTTAGATAAAAAATCAACGGCCAGCCACAGGTTCTATGATTAACACTTTCTACCGAATAGGGATCCCGATCATGACGCTGTAGCCACGACCTCAGTCCGAGCGGAGGTTCGTGACGTCCATCTTGTCCTCGAGTACACCGGTCTGAAAATCCGAATCGGCTACGACGAGGTGATCTCCGGTCGAACGCGCTGTAGCCGCGATCATCAGATCACGAGCGGCCATTCGCTCTCCGTCGGCAAGCAATTCGTCCTGGAGCCGAGCAGCCTCGAGTGCGATCTGCTCGTTGAACTCCAGGGCGCGGACCCCGCCGAAACGTTCCCGTTCCGTCCGAACATCCGTCTCGCCACGGCCGAGGGTGCCTGCGAGAACTTCGTAAACGCAGATCGCGGAGGTCAGATACGGTTCATCCTGTGTTTCGACGTATGCGACCGTTTCATCGACACCCTCGAGCATGTCGATAATAACCGACGAGTCGAGAAACGTCATTACTCGAAGCTCTCTCGGGACCGATCGATAGCATCCCGGGCACGGTCGGCGGTATCCGAGTCCCACGACCCGACGGCGATCGGTTCCTCGTCGCTCGCCAGGCGATCCAACAGCTCGTCGAAACTCTCGTCCTCACGCTTGAGGCGATCGAGCTTCTCTTTCGTCTCGTCCGAGACCCGGATGGAGGTACTCATGTGTATGCATCGTGTATGCAGATGCTAAGAAGTTTCGCCGAAACGCTCGTCAGTGGACGTATTATGCCTCTGCCGGTGGGTAATCGCTCGGATCGATCACGGAGATCTCCCACGTCCCTGCCTCTGTCTGGGTTACCCGAACGGGCTGGTCTTTCACGTTCCCGTCTTCGTCGACCAATCCAAGCGCCCGAAGCTCGCTCTTCGGAAGCACGACGCCGCCCGACGTACGACCAACTTGTGTCAACTGGTGGATCGGCATGGCTACGTTCTTACCTGTCTCCGAATCCGTTTAAACATTGGTCTCACCAGTACGAGACTATGATATTCCGGATACGTATCATCTCGGAGACCGTCCTCGAGACGAGGTGCTCGCAACTCACGAATGAGCGATTCCAGCCCAATGAATTGGTCCCGAAATTGGAACGCACTCGCCCGGACGCCCGACGGGCTTTCCGCCCATGTCGTCGCGGTCGTCGACGGCGAAACCCAGGCGAGTGCGTGCGGCCTCGAGTCCAATGATTGGACCATTCTGGACCGTACAGACAGCCCTGTCCGAATTTGCGGGACCTGTGCGAACCATTTCGGTGGAACGGGTCCGCGTCCGGTCGCCCTCGAGGAGTCGGTGACGCTCCCGGTCGACGGCGTCGACGTCAGTCCGATCGGGACGTCGGCGACGCTGACCGACGCCTATTCGGGTGGGAAAGCGTGAGCCGCGACGAAGACTCGCTCTTCGCCGGCGTCGACGACGTCCAGGACGAACCTGACTCGAGCAGTTGCGCGCCCGACGATCGCGGTGGCCTCGAGGGAACCGACTACGTCGACCCGCGGAAATGGGCTCGCCATCTCGAGTACGACGAGGTGCATTCGTTCACCCTCGGGTTCGCACCAACGTTCCTGGCAATCGTCTTCGGCGAGCCGACCTTCCTCTACCTGGCGACGCTGATCGTCGCCGGCGCGATCTTTCCGTGGCTGCTCCGGAAGCGCCTCCGGTACTGTCCTCGGGAACCCCACTACTGCGTTGGCGGTGCCGTCCTCGGCGTCGTCGCGGCGGTCCCGATCGGGCTCGTCCTCGATCTCCTGGGGGTGCTACCCGCATGACGGACACCGACCGTCGGCTTGGGCTCTCCGACATCGCCGTCGGCCTGCTCGCTGCTGCCAGTACTACGGCGTTCGCGATCGGTCGGCAACGAGCCGAGACCCAGCCTCGAGAACTCCAGGTGGACCCGGCTGAGGACGATTATGACGACTCGGACGAAGTTGTCCTCGAAAAAGACGAGTCGGGAGTCTATCGCCCATGAGCAAGGACAAAACCCTCGAGGAGGTCTACACTGATCGCAACCTACTCGCTCTGACGGCAGCAGAAATGGCAGTCCGACTCCAGCGCTCTCTGAGCCCGCCGGAATCGAGATACTTCGACGGCGGCTGGTATCGCTCGGAGGCGGACAACACCGACACTGGCGAGTGGGCGGTCGTCTACCTCGAGACGCCAGAGGGACAGGCAAGCTGGCACGTCCCGATCGACCTCGCCCGGCAGTCACATCTGACTGAGCTTCAATCCCGCTGGGACGGTCACACCCGACGTGAGAAGAACGACCGCCTCCGGCGTTTCACCGGTCTCGATTACTGACGCTATTCGGCCCTTCAGGTCTTGATCGGAACGTCACGGCACGGCCAATTCCCCACACCAATTTCGCCATTACGTCCCTCGATTCTCGGATTTTCTCTAATCGTACGTGTTTACCCCGAAGTCTCAACAGCCGGTTCAGTGTGAGCCCGTGATATCATCTCATTGTTGTTGACGACTCGGCGAAGTTCTTCGTAGGGATTGCGTCCCTGCTGGCGCCATGTCGCCAGCAGGGACAAGATCGTCTCGTGAACGAACATACCTCGATCGTTACGGAGTGTCCCGATGATTTTCCGGAGAACGACTGGTTCACGAAGTGCGTTCTCAGCTGCGTTGTTCGTCGGGGAGACCGCTGGCTCACCGACGAAGGTGAGCCAGTGGTCGATCCCTCCTTCGATTTTCCCGAGTAGTGTTGCCACTGGTTCGTCGGTTACTGACCGCCCCACGAGCGATCTAAGCCCGTTCTGGCATGAGCGGTGCATCTGTGCTCTCTCACGAAGACTCGGGTCGGTCTCCAGCCACGACTGGAGACCGACGAACATCTGCTTGAGATACCGGTAAACGGGTTCTGCCTCCTCGTGGTCACTAGCAGCGTCTTCAGCTTCTCGGAGAAGATGTGCCCAGCACCGCTGAAGGTTACTGCTGAACGCTGGATACGCCGTCCACCCATCGCAGATGACCGTTCCCGGGAAGTCCTCGCCGAGGACTTCCGCGGGAACATCACTTCCACGACTCTCCCTTACGGCGTATAGCGTGTGCTCGCTCGTCCGAAACGTCCAAATCCACGCCTGCTCACCCTCGCGTTTGATACCGGTTTCGTCAACGTGAACGATCTCTGCTTGCTGAATCTGTCTTCGAATCTGTTCGTATTCGCAGCGACCGGCGCGCGCAGCGCGCTCGGTCGCGTGCCACGCGGACGCGCCCGAGAGTTCTAATCCATGCAGTTGCTCGAACCGGTCAGCGATTTTCCGGTAGGGGAGGCGGTGATCGTACCGAGAAAGTGCTGCTTGAGAGATGACGTTCACCCCGAACTGCCCCTCATCGGGGCAGTCGGGGTGTGTAGCAACGGTTTCTGTTCCACAAGAGCTGCACTGGTAGTAGTGACGGTTGTACCGGGTGATTTCTGGTGGCTGTGGATCGGGAACCTCCTCGACGAGTCGGGGGCTGACGCCCACCGACTCGTCGAAGTGTTCGCCACACTCGGGACAACAGTCACAGGTGACATCGATCTCTTTGTCGGGATCTGCTGTTGCACGCCACTCAGGGTCGTGACCGTCCTTCCGTCCGGGAGTACCGCCATCGGTTCGAACATTCTCGTCTTCGTCGTCCTGCGAGGTCGGGGACTCGTCAGTCCCCGACCGTCGCTTACTGGGCGGTGTATGCGGATTTTCGTATTTGCGAAGGCGTGTTTCGAGTTCTTCTATCCGCTCGTCCTTCTGATCGATTTTCTTGTCCTTTCGCTTGTTCTCCCGTTCGAGTTCTTCGACTCGTTGCTCAAGTTGGAGAAGCCGAGAAAGGAGCTCTTCTTTGGTGAAATCGTCTGCGTTCACAGACTCCACCAACCAGTAGTGACAGCAGAAGTAACGGGATGGGCTCCGGTGCGGAGCCCATCCCTGAGAATCGTATCCGAGGTCTGCTGCCTGTTCATATCGCGTCCGTTGAACGCTTCCTACGAGAGAGTACCGAAATCAGCCCGGGCTAAACACATACCTCTAATCTATTTCGACGCATCACGGCTACTCCTATCGTGTATGGGTCCCCGCGGTACGGCCGACGAACGACAAGATCGACAACCAATGAGAGGAGATTATCCAACGGAAAAACGAGATTTGTGGGATCGAGAGATAGAAGACGATCTGGCCGACAGATCGATCAGAACGGAGTTCGAGAAGTTGCGGGAAGACTCCCGCTTCTGGGTCAACGGATTCGGGCCGTTTCTCGTTGAGAAAGAGAACGAGCAGAATCCGGGCCAGACCGGGTGGATCGGCACGCCTGAGGAGGTCGACGATCCAGACGAGAAACGGAACAAAGGCGTACTGGTCGCCTGGTCTGGTTCCATGCTCGACGATCCGAAGGTCCGGCTCCGGACTGGCGGTGGCGACGACTACGAGACCGTGCGTCACCTCAAGGTGGACAACGAACACAACCTCCAGGACGACGTCGACGAACCGACCTATGAGTGGCTGAAAAAGCGCAAGGGGGAACTAATTCTTTACAGCGAGGACGTCAAGAATCGGTACTTCCGGATCGCCCGGCCCCAAGAGTTCGACGATGGGACTGTGACACTGAACGGAACCGGCTACGGTGGAATCGATGAGTACGTCGACGAGTCCCAGCAGTTCACAGCTGTTCCTGACTCGCTTGCCAATTATGACGAACCGGGGAAATTCACTGTCACGCCGCTGGGTGTGACCGAGCGCGGAATGGAGTGGACCGATGCGATCGTCGTCGAGCCTGGAGAGATCACGGATGGGTACAGCAGCCAGATCGAGCAGGTGGCCGATACCAGTATCCTTGACCCGGACGCTGCCGAGGCGGGCGGACTGCTTGGCGACGACGCTACGCTAGAAAGTAGCGGACTTTCCCTCGAGGATCACATCACCAAGGTTACCGGAATCGGGGACAACTCAGATCTGATTACCGGCCACGGCGTCGAGACTATTGGGGAATGGTGGGAGATGGGTGCGCCGTTCTTCGGCGTCGCTCCTGCCTGGCACGATTCGGCGCTTCAGGACCTCCTTGGTTCTGAATTCGTCGACGAAACCGATCCCCAGGACCTCATGCGAGTATTCACCGGCTACACCGCCGGCATCGTCTACGACGAGGAGGGCGAGCAACTCGGTGGACTCCCGAACGCGCTTTTCGGCGGATTCCCTTGGGACCGGGCGAACTGGGCATGGTACTATGGTAACATGCGAACGCCGGAGCACCGACCGGATGAAGCCGACAACCCCGACGGAACTTACCAGTTTGCGTTTGCTACCGGCGACGAATTCCCCCGTTCGGCGCTAGATTTTGACCCTGACGACGTCCTGTCAGGCCTACATTCAGCAGCTGGGGCGGCGACCGCGATGAGATCCGACCGAGGCCGAAGCATCGTCCGCTATCCGGCGGACGGACTCGAAGAGGGTGCGGCCTACCCGCCGAAAGCGACCGTCGAGTTCATGTCCGTACTGTTTGGGACGGACTTCACTAACCCCGACGTGGCTCGGGACCACGTAGAGGTCGCGGTCGTCCCCGGGAAGACCTCACCCGGGGCGGACTACGTCACGTTGTTCCACCATCCGGATGCACCGGCTCACGCGCTGATCGAGGGCGATGACCACGTCATGCCCGAGGACTTCGATCTCGTGGATGACACCTACGATCCCCTTGAGGAGTGGGCCGAACAGACGGCCCAGGAAATCGACGAGCGTCAGGAGGCATTCGAGAGCGAGATGGAGCTACCAGAGTATGTCAGGCGCTCGCCCCTCACCGAACGGGACATGATGGTCGCCCCCCAGGACGCTGGGCCATTCACGATGGATGACCGGACCGGACCTCATCCAGACGACCGGCACCGAGAGGATCACTACCCCGAGGAAGAAGATGAGGCGATTGCGGAAGACTTGGCGCTACAGCAAGATCGAGATAAGCGTATTCAGAACGCCGAAGATGCTGGCGTCTATGATCCGATCGGCGAGTTCAGTGACAACGATGGCAAGCATCACCGCCCCGATAGTCGGGATCAGGTTGATGAAACGCTGGGGACCAAAAATGGAGAAACAGAGCATTTTCCACGACAAATAGGAGAGTTCGTGCTCGAGCATACCGCCGCTCACCACCTCACTTATACTACCAATTCGGAGCCATACACGATCGAGGTCACACCGTCACACCGGATTGATTCGATGTACCAGTTTTCGCTTTCTCACGAGGACAGCGAACCAGGGATACTCGAGGAAAAGGGAAGCGGACACGACGCTGACGATTTCCGAGAGTGGTATCGTGGCCTCGAGCAGTTCGACGATGTCGGCGACCAAGTCTCCGACGCCTCGAAACCAGACGACCTCGCTGACAATCTCGTTGCGCAGGGAATCAACCGGATCACGGCGAGCCACTTAGCGGACGCTCACGATAGCATGGACGCCGTCGCTACCGCCGTTACGAACATCGACGACGTTACGAAGCTGAAAGGTGTCGCTGAGGGGTCGGCCGACGAGGTCAAGGCTGCGTTTGGTGTGGGAACGTTGGATGACGCTGACGTCGCTACCGACGACGATCCCGACTGCGACGACAAGGAAGAGAACTGTGCTGACGGCGATCGCGTCGCCTGCAAGGCTCTCGTCGAAGAATGCGGCTTCGAGAAGGACGAGGCCGAGAATCTCCTTGCCGAGGCCCGCCGCGTCGACGGTGAGCTCCCCCTGGAGGCGAAGCAAGCACTGTCGACCGCCTGGGCATCATACAAGCAGGCGCTCAAGAAGGGCCATGAGGCTGCTGAAGCCGTCAAGTCATACCACGGCGAACCCGAACACGCCGAGCGGTCGATGGCGATCATCAATGGGATCCGAGACGCTTACGGGCAGGAACCGATCGACTTCGACGGGCCGCCAGAAGTCCCGGAGGCCGAGGCAGTGAGCGGGCCAATCACTCCCGAGAACGCGGGCGTCGAGGTGAAGATCAACCGGAACGTGTACGACCCGATGCTCGAGTTCTAAACCGGCAACGCGTCGTCCAACAGTCCGTCGTCACCGCTGAAATGCGGCCGGTCCCGGCCGCAGTTGTCGGTGTCGATTTTCTCGAACTCGCCCGAGTGCTTGTTTTCGACGATCGCCTCGCGAGCCTTCAGATCCTTCAGCCGGTTGGCGTCGAAGACGCTGGCCTTGTTGATCTTCTTGATGTCCCGCTGTTCGCTCACGTGGAAGTAGACGCGACGATCGGACTGTGAGAGGATCGTCAACGGCATCAGCGCCGGTCGCTGTGTTAGGTGGATCGTTTCCACCCCGTGCTTCCGGCCGCCGGTCTGCATCCGATTCACGCGGCTGTCGAGCTTGTTCTTGTCGAGGACTTGGTGGGCCTCGTCGCAGGAGACGAGCGCCGACTCCGGCGCGTCGTCGATTTCGAGGTCTTTGCACAGCGCCATTGCGGCGGCGCTGATACGACCGTACAGTTCCTGAATCTCCTCGTCGTCCAGGGCATCGGGAACGACTCTGACCTGCCGGTGGTTGAACAGGCATTTCGGCCAATCAATTGATTCGAATCGCTCCCTATCGACGATCAGAGTTCCGTAGAGAGCGTTCCCTTCGACCGAGAGTCCGCCTTCTTCATCTTCGAGGTCGAAGTGAACGCTGATATCGAAGTTCGGCGCGCGGTCCTCGAGGAGCGACCCGGTGTAGTAGCTCTTTCCGGTTCCCGACGCCCCGATTACGCTCACTCGTGCCATCGGCTACAGGTGACAGCGGTAGACGCGGTCGCTTGCAGTCCACTCGCGGACGTCGGCCGGTTCGACTCGCCTGGGCGGGGACCGATCGACTCCGAGAATCGGGTGTGCGGTCGCCATCGTCGTCCACCATTCGCCGTCGACGTGAGCGATGATCGCGAACTCGCCGACGAACGTCGAGGTCCGCTTGACGACCAACCACTCGCGGCGATCGAGGCCGTCCTCGAGCAGGCGCTCGACGTCGCCTTCCCCGACCTGCTCGGTCGTCAACCGTTCGGCAGCGCCGTCGATCGGCAACACTGCCGGGGGAACCAGACTATCCATCGGCCTCACCCGGTTCGGGGGCCGTATTCTTGGCCCGCTCTTTCGCCGCCGTGAACTGCTCGAGTTCGTCGGCGTCGAGCAGCTCGTCGAGAAGCTTTTCCCGTTCTTCCGCCTGCTCGTTGAACAGTTCGAGTAGAGGTTCCCAGTCGCCGTTAACGATCCCGGCGACGTAGAACGCCATCTTCTCCGGCGTCACCATCTCGAGGTCGACCTCGACGCCGTGTTCGGCACCGATCCGGCGGAGGTCCGCTCGCTGCATGTTGATGAGATCGGCCATGATGTCCGCCGGCGAGTCGCCGTTGTCCCCTTCCTGGAGGAGCATCTGTGCGATCTGATCCGGATCGGACAGCGAACTCGCGATCCCCTGGGGTGTCATGTCGATGCCGAGGCTCGAGGCGAGCCCGTTCCGATCGCCCATCACGCCGACGCACCTCCGAGGTTGGCGGCGTCTTTGAGGCGGGCGATCTGTTCGTCGCTGTCGGGACGCATGGCAACAGCAACGGCCGCACACGCCAGCGAAGAGCCGAGCAGTGCCCAGGCAGGATCGACCTCGTCGTTTCCGTCGACGAGGATGTATTCGTTCGCAAACTCGGCTCCGTAGTAGCCGAGTCGGAACGCCGAGAAAACGTCGCGAAGATCGTCCTCGAGGGCATCCTGCTGTTCGTCGTCCAATCCAACGGTTGCGAGTTTCGCGGCTCCGTCCTCGATGGACGTTTGTAGCTTGGCCGTCGGGTTGTCCCCGGAAAACGTAAACTGCTCGTCGGGATCGACGTTGTCGGATGTCGATTCGTCTTCGGTATCGTCGTTCCCATTTTCGGTCTTCTCATCGTCGACGTCGTCGACACCCGCAAACAGGTCTCCGTCCGCCAGATCGTCGTCGGTGAGTTCGACTTCCTCGATCTCGACGTCGTCGCCATTGTTACTGCCGGTATTCTCATCTCTTTCGTCGTTGGACGTTTCGGCCCGCTGTGAAGGGCTATCGTTCTCGAGCGGTTCATCCGGTTCCTCGTCGTCGGGGACGGTGTCATCGTCGGCCTCGGCGGGGTCGGCGGCGATCTCCGGCTGCGGCATCAGTCATCGCCTCCCGTGAGCCGACCGCGCTTTTTGAGTTCCTGTACGACCGCCTCGTCGCCCTTGAGCGGCTGTGACGGATCCTGCGGGACGATGATCTCGCCCTTGTGGACGGCTGCCGTCTCGTCGGCCGAGACGTCGATTTCGACGTCGTCCTCGTCGGTGTTTTCACTGTCGTCCGTCGCTTCGTCGGAAGCGGTTCCGGCCGTCTGACCGGAAGAACGCGTCCCGTACCAGTAGACCGCCGCTGCGAGAAACAGGATGCCGCCGAGGAGAGCGAGGGTGCGTTTGGAGACTCCAAGCGAAAAGCCGCTCGAGTTGCTCCCATCGCCGTCCGTCGGGGGCTGTCGGTTCTGTTGCTGTCCGTGCGCTGCTTCGATTTCGTCGATGGAGTCACTCATGAGTGTGTGCAGAAGCGGCGTCCTCGCGGTTATCTCCCCAGTTGTAGGGGACCGAGCAGTGAGGACAGTTGTCTGGATACCCGGTCACGTCCGTTTCGCAGTTCGGGCACTCGAACTCGTGTCCGCCCGAGACCGGATTTTCGTCGGTCGATTTCGAGTTGTCGTCGGGAGGATTGTCGTCAGGACTGCCGTCGGCTCGAGCGCGGTCCGTTCGGCGATCGACGACGTCGTCGACGAGGTCCTCCCATTCGTCTTCGTAGTCATACTCCTCGAGGGGAATGACGTCCTCCGGATCGTCGGGATCTCCGTCGGCCGGGAGAACGTGCGGATGCAGCGACTCCCGGAAGTGCTGGCCGGAAGTCATCGGTCCCCAGGACTCACATCCCCAGCAGAACGTCCGGTACTTGTTGCCCGGCTTCTCGCTGCGCTCGATTCGCTTCATCAGTACCGGAACGACTCGAAGACTCGAGCAGTACCGGCACTCGTGCCGATCGGTCGTCACGCTACGGGTGGTCACGGTACGCACCGGCGATTCGCCAATTCTCGAATGCAGTTGCTGGTCGGATCATCGATGGAGGGCGGCGTGAAATTGGGCGGTGCTTGGAGGGCCGCCTATCTCATCATTCGTCCGTTTCTTTAAGTAGCTAAGCCCAATTCTGCCAATTCCCAATTAATTTGGCCGTATATCCGACGGAACGTTCTCGGTTAGGAACGCAATGGCGACTGTAAACGTCAGCCGGGCGACGGAGACGCTCTCGTCGTCGGCGTTCCTCAAGTCGGCTGTCCTCATCGTTGGGGGCAGTCTCGGTGCACAGCTGGCTACGAACTACCTTCGATCGAACGTCTACGACGTACAAATTCGTGGCGGAGACGCCGTGTATGCTCTCACAACGGCGTTCGTCACCCTCGCAATTCTTCCACAGCAGTACTCGCGACCGCTCGCTCTCGGAATGGGCGCGACGTCGGTTCGGGTTCTTCTGAACGACTTCGACATCGTCTAAGAGGTGCTCGAAACCATGCAAATCAACCAATCCGCCGCCGAACAGGAGACGCCCCTTCACGACGAACTCGAGTTCGTCGAGAAGCAGGACGTCCCCGCCGGAGAGAAGAACGCGACGAAGGACAACTACGCCTACCGGATCGAGGGGCCCGGAGACCGAGTGATCTTCATCCAGGGCGGGACGCAGTTCTCACCCGAGTTCCGGGACGCGGAGGGGAACCAACTGGACGGCAGCGCTCGGGTCACTTTCCAGAAGTGTACGAAACAGGGCGATCCCATCTCGGAGTACGTCTTCAACGAGCAGCTGGGCCGGTTCGACTACTCGAAGATGCGAACGAACCCGGAGTACCAGCGCTACACGAAGCGCGACCTCATGCTCGACGAGCGCGAAATCGCCAAGATCTACGTCCAGATCCCCGACAGCGGGGAGGCTTTCGACGCCTCGAACTCGACGCTGGTAATCGGTGACGACACGAGCGACTTCGGGACGCCCGTCGAGATCATCAACCACGACGATCTGACCGCCGAAGAGAGTCAGGCGATCAAGGCGGCGAGCCAGCGAGGTGAGTAAGATGGCGGTCCAACCGTACACGATCAGCCACACCGGTCAGGTACTCGGCGACGAACAGGTCGACGTCGAACAAAACAGCGAGGGGCGTCAGTCGGCGATCCTCTCGTTCACCTGTCCCCGGAACTTCGAGCGGATCCACTACATCGGCAATCGGGATCCGACGCGCTTCGTTCCCCGGACTATGGAAACCGGACAGGGGCCGGACGTGGATCTCGACGCGGCGATCCAGCCGGTCGCCGGCGAGGAGGACCTGGACGATCAGCCGTACCCTGCGGTGCAGGCAGTCGACGTCTCCGGTGCTGATCCCGTCGAGGTCGACGTTCTCGACGTCGACTACGCGACGGGGACGGTCACCCTCGACGTCGCGGACGGAACCGACGTCAAGGTCTTCCCGATCATCACGGAGGGGAACCTGAAGTTCCGCGGTCTCGACACGCTCGGCCACAACAAGGGACCGATCAACGAGTGGCCGTTCCCGATCCAGCGGTTCCACGACTTCGAGCAGGACAAGCGTGGAACCGAGATCAACATGCACGGCTCGGTTACCTGGAAACGCCACGAGACGGTCGAGGTCATGCTCGAGTCGCCCCGTGCCCTGGTGTGGGAAGACGGTGACTACACTGACGCCGGCCTCGGTTCCTACGTCTCGACGTTCGAGCAAGACGTCGAAATCGAGCACTGAATGCCCCACAATGGACTATCAGGACGTGCTCGAGGCCGAGCAAGCAGAGCACGGTACTGACGAGTCCGCCGTACCCCAACGTTCCCAGCCGGCGGCCGACCGCCGTTCTCCGTTTTCGATGAACTACGAGATCGACCTCGAGCAGAGCCTCGACGACGATCAGAAGGAGACGCTTCGGGGCCTGTTCTGGCTGGGGACCTACGTCATCTAAGCATGACTTCACGACTCCAAGACAAAGTACACGGCTCTGCCGAATACCAGGCCCTCACGGCCCAGCAACAGGCGTCCGAAGCTCCCCCCGATCGGGAGGAGACGGTCGCCGACGCTGTGGACCCAGTGATCGGCCTCGAGAAGGGAAAGGCAGAGTTCTGGATGCAGGTGGCACAGCTCCTCCTCCTCTACCTGATCCTCCGCGAACTCCAGCGGGGTGGTGCCTGAATGTTCACGACCCCGTCGGGCTCGAGCGGAGGCGGCGGCCAGTCCTACGAGGAAGCCGTCGAGGAAGAGGACGAAGAAGAAGAGGAAGAACAGCAGGAAGGCGACAGCGGCGGCATCTCCGTCGGGATCCCTGGCACTGACTACGAGGTCACAACGAGCCGGGAAGACGCCGACTACGGAATGGCCGACCCGGACGGCGTCCGCGACCCCGTCGACGAAACGCTCCGCAACGCCAGCGGCGGCGACGTCGGCCTGTCCGATGACTTCACCTCGACCGAGGACTCCGGCGGCGTTACCAACGTCCTCAGCGAGATGGACGACGCGACGGCCGACCTAACCGATCCGGTTCTCGATCCCGTCCAGGAGGTCGGCCGGACGACGCTGGCCCAGGCCCCCATGTCGGCGGCCTACAGCCTCCGCGAAGGAGAGGCGACCTGGCTCGAGGACGAAGAGGTCGCCGAGGGCTTCAGTCAACTGGACGAGGAGATCACCGAGACGATCGACGAGGGCCTGGAGGACACGCGCCTCGAGGACAGCCGAGTCATCGAGGGTACCCGCTGGGCTGGGGACGCGATCCTCGGTGAAAGTGCCCGTATTGCGATCGGAACCAGTACCGGGATCGATACTCGCGAGGGAGATACGGACTTCGATGTCGGGTTGGCAGAGGCCGGCGACGTCGCCCTGACGCTCGGCACTGCCGGCGCTGGTGGCGCTGCTACTCGCGGCGGTCGCCGGCTCGCCGACGACTCCGACGAGATTCTGGACGTGTTTCGTCGCAGCGATGAGGGCGACACCTTCCTGGGCTCACTCGGCCGATCGACCGACGAGGCCGAGGACGCCAGCAGTGCGGCCACTCGAGCGGACGACGACGCTCTCCCGGTTCCAGCGGACGAGGCCGGGAGTGCGGCCCGTTCGACCGACGAGGCCGCCGGCGGACAGCTCTCCCTGACCGACGAAAGCGGTGACGTCGTCGACGGAGCCCTCCGGCAACTCTTCGGACGCGGGAGCCGGAACGCCGACGAGGCGGCCAGCACGACCCGATCGGCAGACGAGGCGGCCAGCACGACCCGATGGGCAGACGAGGCTGCTGAATCGGGTGGGCGCTGGCGCAACAAGATCGACGAGGATGCTGGCAGTACGACCCGCTCGAGCGACGACGCGGCCAGCGCAACCCGATCGGCCGATGAAAACCTCTCCGAGACTGAGCGCGTCTTCCGCCAAGCTGAACAGAAGTCCGGGAGCGCAACCCGCTCGAGTGACGACGCCGCCCGTGCGACTCGGTCGAGCGACGAGGCCGCCAGCGCAACCCGCTCGAGCGATGAAGGGGATACTCTCTTCGAGCGAGCACGCCGGTCTCTCGATGAGGCCGGATCCCGTCTCAGCAATGCCGCCCCAAGTCGTCGCCGGAGCCTGGTCGGTGGTACGCTCGGCGCAGGGGCAATCGGGGCCGGGATGCTCGCAACGATGGACCCGTCGGATGCCGATGACGTGATAACGACCGAGGACGGCCACCGGATGGTCTGGAGCCAGACGCTCCGGCCGACCGAAGAGTATCCCAACGGCGGCGAACTCTACCGCGTCGACGACGACGGCGGGAATCACGTCGGCTACTGGGTCCTTCTCGGTGCCCAGGGCCGCAACCTCATCGTCCTCGATTCGAACGGCGACCCACGGGAAGCCAAGATCGAGGCCGAGCAGTTCCAAGAAATGCAATCGTCAGACCCCAACGCTCTCCAAAACGAGGGTGATGCCTAAGTGGTACAAGTCGACTTCGAAACCAAAGACGAAGCCCTCGAGGCCTATTACGGCGAGGACTCCGATCAGCCCGGCACGACCAACGACGGGACGGGACCAGGAGAGTCCGGTCGCTGGGCTCCGCCCGAACAGGTGCCGACCGATTGGATCGCCGGCTGGACACTGACCTACCAGGCAGAGCGCGACGACTCGGAAGTCCGCCGGTATTTCGTCACCCGTCTCCACCCGGAAACGGGACAGTTCCAGGCGCTTACGATTCCGAGCGGCCAGGTCGAAGACTACGCTGACGACACGCCTCTGGACGAGCTTCCGCACTCCAGTCGTGAGGACGATGCTCGCGAGGCCTACCAGACCTGGCTCGAAGAAAACGATCCTGAACCTGGGGCCGGATCCGGGGCTGGAAGCGGCAACGGCGACGACGAATCTCCGGCGTGGGGTGAATGGCAGCGCGTCGACGAGGCCGCGCCCTGGTGGATCTGGGGCCGTGACCATCTCGAAGAGGATCGATCCCAGTTCCTCATCGCCGGTGAGAGTGACGACGGGAGTGCGGTCTATCTCAACGGCGCCGGCGAGGTCGTCGATGAGCCGGCGATCTTCGAGACGATCGACGAGGTCCAGGCCGCCCTCGAGGCGTACTTCCAGCGCACCGGGTCGGGGGACGTCCCCGACGATCGTCGACCGACGGGCAACAGTCCTGCCCCGGAGACGATCGGCCAGGAAGCCAGCGAAGCCGGAGCGGACAGTAGCGGCAACGTGAGCGGCAAGAAACTCCTGGCCGGTGCGGCGCTGGTTGGGACCGCCATCTACCTCTACAACCGAGGTGAAAACGGCGAATGAGCAGGATCCGACTCGGTACGAAAGTCGCAGAACAGTTCGGGACGTCCGTCCAGAAGGGCATCCGCTTCGTCGACGACGCCGGCCCTCGAGCGGCCCGGCGCGTCCTCGATACGAGCAGCGATGCAGCCCGCGGAACCGCTCGGTGGCTTCAGTCGCCGGGCGGAAAGGCGACAGCCTTCGCTGGCACGATCGGCGCTGGCGGCTACGCCTGGCGCGAGCAGGACGTCCGCGAGGCGGAAGCGCTGGCCGAGCGGTCGGAGAACTACAACGAGGTCTTGCAGGAGATCATCGAGAGCGATCTGCCGCCGGAAATGAAGAAAGAGATGGCCGAAGAGGCGACTGAAGCCGAGGCCGGCGGGAACAGTGGCTCCGTGAACGACGGCGACGGTCCCCTGGAGGCGATCGGCCTCGGGAACCTCTCCGAGGACCCGGTGATGCTGCTGGTGACCATCGTCGTCCTCGTCGTGATCCTCCAGCAGGTCCTCGACGAGGGCCAGGGCATGGTCCCTAACTCGGTCCGGCCGTCTGGGGGTGGTCAAGCGTGACCGTTCCGCGATTCGACAACTACGAAGAAGAGGCGGTCGCGCTGCTCCGACAGATCGCCGCCAATACTGGCGCGATCGACGACGTCGGCGGTGGGAGTAGTCCATCTACTCCGCAAACCGGTACCTCCGGCCCGGCCAACGACCGGATGTCGCCTGAAGAGTACATCGTCATCGAGACGGCCGCCCTCGAGGAGGCGAACCCGGACGGAACGGTCACGATCGAGCCGGGTGAGACGGTGACGCTGGCAGAGTACGAGTCCCGTGCAGCCGGCTCGTTTTCGCTGCTCGCGGCGGGTGCAAGCGAGCATATGGACGTCGCGTACAGGCTCGTCGCCGACGACGATCGGGTCGTTGGCGGGACGACCTACTCACCGTTGGGAAGCATCAACGACCCGTTTTCGTTCCCCAAGATGTACGACACGGAACTCCAGGTATCGGACCTGATCGAGTACCAGGCAACGCTGTCACCGAACGCGGAAGGGACTGTCGACGCAGCGGCACGCCTGCACCTACGGAGGTGATCTTCATGGCAACAGAAATCAGCACGATGGACGATCTCCAGGCGATACAGGGGGACCTGAGCGGTGATTACGTCCTGACCGACGATCTCGATGCACTGGACTACGACTGGACACCGATCGGCGACCAGTTCGAAGGACCATTTACCGGCACGTTCGACGGAAACGGCCATACTATCGATGGCCTGTCACTCGATAACGGCACAGACGGCCCCGCGGCACTCTTCGGCCTCGCCTACGGGTGTACGATCAAAAACGTCCGCCTTCATAACGTCTGGTTCCAGGGAGCGTATGCCGCCGGTCTCATTGCGACGGGCCAGCCCGACCTCGTCGGGAATATCGAAGTAACTGGGCGGATTGAGGGCGAATACGGCGCTGGCGGCATCATCGCCCGGGTTGAAGAACCCTCTGGAGGGGGTGAGGCATGACGACCAATATCATCAGTTGCGATGTCTCCGCCGACGTCATCGGTGACCCGACTGCTGGCGGAATCGTCGGATCGACTTTTAGCGAAGGCACGATCTCCCTCGAGCACTGTCGAGCGAGCGGAAACGTCAAATCGAAGGGGACGCATTCAACGGCGAAGGCTTCCGGGATCGTTGGGTCCGTCGGTATCAGCCCTGCTCCAGACACCACAATCGAGACGTCGCTGTTTCTGGGCAAACTGAGCCTCCCCAACTCCGATACCGGAGATAAGTACTATATCGCGAACTGGTACGACACAGATCCGTCTGCTTCGGACGTCTACGCCGTCGATAACGGAACTGCATCCGCTCTCACGCCCAATCTCAACTCGGAAGGGAAACTCTTCGACGACGAAGAGGCGACGGTCGATCACAACGCTGTGGACAACCTCTCGCCGCTCGTCTCGACGGACTACTGGGTCCGCGAGGCGTTCGAACCGCCGTCCCTGGGGTGGCTCTCGCCGGGATCGACCCGGATCTACGGCACCGTTCGCGACGTCGACGGCGAGGGGGTCGAGGGCGTGGGGATCTCGACGACGCGAGACTGGGCCCGGACCGACATCCTCGGATCCTACGAACTCGCCGGTTCACTCGAGAATCCAGAGGTCTCGAGCCTTGGCGGATCTGTCACGAAGCAACCGGACCCGGACGCGGACCAGCAGACGGACTTTCAGTTCGCCGGGATCGAGGCCTCGGTGACGAACCCGACGACCGGGGAACCGCTCTCGGGGACGGTCTTCGAGATCGGCGACTACCTCGTCCGGGCCGACGAAAACGGGAAAGCGAGAATCCCGACGCTCCCGCTTGAGACCTACACGACGACGCTGTGGGACGAGTACGAAGTGACGACGACGCTGTCCTCGGAGGGTGAACTGGCCGAAGTCGTCTTTTCGAACGCCCTCGAGGAGTATAGCGAGTTGTCGGGCCTGACGTTCAACGTGATCGACGAGGCGGGCACGCCGATCCGCAACCTCCCCGCAGCGGTCGGACCGCTCGGCTACGTCTCGAAGAGCACCGAAGACGGAGAGCTATCGGTCCCGATCCCGACCGACGTCGAGGATGGGACCGAAGTGATCCTCGGCCAGGGCGACGACCGTTACCGGACGCGGCGGTTCAGCCTCGAGCCGGGAGAGGACCCGGATATTGGTCGCACGATGATGCTGTCCAAAACCCAGGGTGAGCGCTAAATGTCCCAACGACAACAGCAGTCCGAACTCTACACCAGCGAAGAGGTGATCGCCTACCTGGCCGGGTTCCCCGGAGCCCGTCAGGCGGACGATCTCGTGGCGGTACGGATCGAAGGAGACGATCGCGTCGAGGTCGACGCGGAACTCTCGAGCGAGGTGGACGTCTCCGATGACAAAGAGCGGCTTCTGGGCCAGGTCACAGTGACGAACCTAACGGACGTCAACCTCGAGGGCCAGGCGTCCCCCCTGGACGTCTCCGCATCGACGGTGCCGATCCAGAGCGACGGCCCCCTGGACGTCTCCGGGACGACGGTCCCGATCCAGGAAGACACCGCTCTGGACGTCTCCGGGACGACGGTCCCGATCCAGGAAGACACCGCTCTGGACGTCTCCGCATCGACGGTGCCGGTCGAGCATCAGGGGGTCATCGACGTTTCGAGTCGGGACAGTCGAAACCTGGGTGACGTCGACGTCACCGATCTCCCCGACGCCGATCGTGCTGACTGGGCCAGCGCCACGCTGCCGGCGGACGGCTCGATCGAGCACTCGGTGGCCGCGGTCGGTGCCGATCGCCTCCGTGGTCGCGTCTCCTCGAGCGGCACCTACGACCTCGAGGTGGCCTGGCTCGCAGAAGACGGAACGGAACTGTTCACGGACTCTGTCGCCAGCGGCGTAGCTGCCGGAGAGAGTACCGACGTCGATCTGCTTACCGTCGGGCCCGAGGCAATCGTGCGAGTGGTCGATCAGAGCAGTGCCGAGCAGACGGTCGACGGAGTGATTCACCTCGCATGAGCGCCGACGATGAACGTGATGGGGTTCCGATCCGAACGCGATCGGGTACCATCGACGACGTCCCGAGCAATCCCGAGTTGGATCAGCGGATGACTCGAGTCGAGGAACAGATGGACCACGTCGTCGAGACGGTCGACCGGATCGACTCTCGACTCACCGAGCAGCAGAACGAGCTCGAGGAGGCGGTGGCGTCCAATACGGAGGACACGACGATGCTGAAAAGCAAGTACCGACTGGCGAAGTGGACGATCGGGACGGCCATCGCCTTTTTGGGGATGGGAGGAACGATCGTCGGTGTTGTCGTTACAGTGGTTTAGAGGGGCTCATAGGACTCTACCCACGGTGTTGATTCTATCTGTTCCTTCGAAGACTGACCGACAAGTAGGTTTGCTTATTGACCGCTGGGATCCCCATCAATCAGAACATCTATTCGAAGAGTCGTGATGAATACAGGGCGCGTATCTCGCACAGAATTATTTCCTGATTCGACCAGGTCGGATCGGTCAACACAGGCGGTCTAATTTGTGAGATGAGTGTCTTGGGGATTGTGCTATCGGCCTATGAGTCCCAGTATCCGTCTGCGAACGTCCTCGGCTGAGTCATATGTTTGGTCATCAGTTGAAGAGAGTACCTCCTCCAGGGGCTTCTTGCCGCCCTGAATTTCAAGTTCATAATCGCCATAAGCCTCAACCAACTCAGTTGTCGTGGTTGGATAGTCGTGCGATTTGAGCGCTTCATCAAGATCACCAAGCCGCACGCTTTCGTCATCAAACAGCGGTTCCTTTTCATCGCCGCGGACTTTAGCCTCCTCTAATTCTCGCTCACGCTGGCGATTCTCTTCAGCATCTGCTTGCTCATCTCGACCCTGTTTATCATCTGCCATATACAACAGTAGGAGATCCAGACGAATATAACTCTCGGCGGTTGGTTCGCAGGCACATTCTATCGGCTAATTCAGGATTCATTTGGAGAAAATAACGTAGCCCTTGTGCTGACTACATCCTCTATATTCTGCTTCGTAGGATCGCTAGCCGAGGCTTGATTTCGGTGCCACCGCTGATCCAGCCGCCAGTGAGAAACCGGGACACGGCGGTTGATCCTACGGATATCTGACCGTTCGGCGAAGATTATAGACGGCACATTTGAGCACCATCTCGCGGAACTCCAGATGCCAGCTTCGCGCACGCACGGCGGAGCCGAGCGTGCGCTTGAGGCTTGAGAAGACGGTTTCTACCATCCAGCGGCGGTTGTATCGATCACGATCCATGCGGGCGTTATGAGCGTGATCGAGCGCCCAGTAGATCCGATGTTTGATCAGTGGACGAATCCCGTTTGCGCGAAGTTCGTCTCGGAACGCTTTGTCGTCGTAGCCACGGTCTGCGGCCACTGAGAGCAGGTCACCCGCATTTCGGCGGGTGACCTGCGGGCCAATTCTGAAATCGGATGGTGTTTTCGTCGAGACGTGGACGTCGGTGACGTACAGCGTTTCGACGTCAACTAAGGCGGTGACTTTCAGCGTTCGAACACGGTAATGCGCCCGCTGGGCGTAGTGGCGTCAGGGCTGGTCACGGTCGAATCCCGTTGAATCGATGGCAGCGTGACCAGTGCGTTTCTCGGCTGATTCGCCGAGAAACGCACGGTACGTCTTCATCGATATCTGTTCGAACCAGTCACGGAGCACGGTGAAGTGAGGAAGGCGCGTGAGCCCGATTTCTTCGAGAATGCCGGGCATTTCACTGAGCAGGTCTATCGTCTGGCGGTAGGACTTTCCAAGCTCGATTCGGAGTGCTTGCAGGGTGAGCATCGCCCACTCGGCGAACCCGCCACCCCCTTCGGGGTCGGCGGGTTCGTCCGGGTTCTCGACAACGTTTTTAGCTTTCGTAACCGATTCTCGGGTGAGGAGGCGGAATTCCGACTTCACAACACTCTGCCTCTTCGCTTTCTACGGAGATAACGCGATTGAGGCGGCGCTGTCTAGCGATCCTACAGAGCACTCTATTCAGCAGGCGGCTTTTGGCATAGTTCGGATAGATCGATAGCCGCTCCGTTACCTACCTCGCCTGTACTTGCCGTTTGTCGGGTAGTCGCAAAGAAAGTGTGCGAAGTGTTCTACGACACCCTCGTGATTTAGATTATCGTGACCTCACGCAGAGGCCTTCGTCGATCCCTCCACGATATCTTCACCGTCGGTGTATTGCATCGGTCGAACGACCACCCAGACGTACTGGTTCCCCGGGAGGACGGACACGTAACCGAGTTCCTCGAGTGGTTTGATAATCTCTTCGAGGACTGCCGGTTTCGGCGTCTGATTGTCGTAGAGCTTGTTTTTCGCGGTCTCGAGTTTCACGCGGGGCCTGGTCTTGTGGGGTGCGTGTGCCCGATCGTGGAGCATCCGATAGGCTTCTGCAAGTCGTTCGTCGTCGGGGAGCACCGGGTTCGGCCCTTCGAGGTCGCCTTTCACGTCGACCTCTTTCTGGACCAGTTCTCGAAGCTTCTCGCTGCGGCTCTTGTCTTCGCGATCGGCGATCTCGTCGAGCTGCTCGAGGAGGTCGTCCGGACAACCGAACGAGACGCGACTCGAGGGGTTGTGATCCATTCGACTCATCGACTCACCCCGATTGCCCCGATTTGCATAACTCGTGAATACGCAGACGGCGCGGCGAAAGACAGTTCGTATGCAAGGGGGGTGTGCAACCGTCCGAAGGCCCCTTGTGCGCGGGTGTGCGTGCGCGTCATGCGCGTACCTCCCGCTCCTGTTCGTGTTCTCGAGACCGTTCGATTGCATCGTCGTGGTGCTCGCCGTCGAACGTCTCGCCGGTCGACTGACGCATCTCGATTTCGTCGTCGGGACTTCCGTCGGTCGCCTCGACGGCGATCAACTCGAGGAAGTCGGCCTTCCGGAGCGTACAGAGATGCGCGCAAGGGCCGTCGTGATACTGCCAGCCCTTGCAGTCACAGCGGCCGACGTACTCGCCGTCGTCGATTCCGAGGGCGCAGTAGTGGACGTCCTCACCGTCGCGAAGCGTGACCTTGTAACCGAATCGGCCGAACGACTCGATCAACGCCTCGCGCGGGTCCGCTCGAGTCCACGACTCGGTTTCGCCGTCGCGCTCCTCGAGGAAGTCGACGGCCTCGCCGTCGGTGGGTTCCGGAAACGCGCTCATGCGTCCTCAGACCCTCCAAACAGATCGTGTGGTCCGTTCTCACAAACGCGACGGGGGAGTCCGCCGGGTGAGGTCTTGGTTACGATCCGGCCCCCACAGTGAGGGCAGTAGCGGGTCATTGGCGGACACCTCCGCCGTACTGAGATTGTCCATAGCCGAGGATTTGGGTTGCCCGCCCGGCGAGTCCACTTCTTTCCAACTCGTTTTACAGGGAGTTGCTGGTATTCGCGTACCCTAGAGCCCCCCTAAATGGCGTCGCCAGGGTCGTGTTCGGCCGCCATCCGCTGGGCTTCGTTCGCGTACTGTTCCCGTAACTCCGGATCGTTCACGGTTCCGAGATTGGACGGCTCCGCTTCGACCGCCGCGGTCGTCTCCCGAATATCCGACCCTGATGTGAGCGCACGCTCTTTCCGAAAGTACTGCTTCCCATCCGTGGTCGCGTACGTGAGGATGATGAGGTTCTGTTCATCATCCGAATAGGTGCGTTCGACCAGCCAGACGCGCCTCCCGTCCGCCGTCTCCGAAGACGTCATACGTGACCGTACGGGAGCGACGGTCAAGTGCGTACCTCTCGAGGACCGACGGCCCCGCAATTTACCTTCGGGGCCGTTATCGTGCCAACGACGGTGTGGCGACGACGACTCCTCGCGTGGGGTGGCAAGGTCCGCTCGTCCCGCCGGTCCGGCAGTATCGAATCGCTTTGGCGGTCACAACAGCATCGAAACGACCGCGAGGACGAGAAACAGCATTATGAGCCACTTCGCGACGGCCATGGTGACACCTGCGACGCCCGTTGCTCCGAGCGCGGCAGCGACGATCGCGATCACGAAAAACAGCAGTGCGAGTTCGAGCATAGACGAACGGACGGTTCGCTCGGGGAAACGAATTCGGCCTTCGTACGCTGCCCTCCCGGCTGTCGAATGCGGGCAGAACGAGTCCGTGGGCGGTGGCCGTCTACGGACGTGCCATGGCCTCACATCGGACGACCCAATTCGACTTCGAGAAAGAAAGGAAACCGTCGATAGACGAGCTGAAACCGATCGGCGGGCCGTTACTCGTTCAGGTGTGAGCGATAGCCCTTCGGTTCGAACCCTTTGCGACAGATGACCTGTTTACGCCCGACCGTGATCGCACTGATCTGGTCGTCGTCTTCCATGCGATCGACGACGGCCGCCAGGTGGTCCTCCGACCAGCCGGTTTCCTCGAGGACGGTCGAGCGGTCGACTCGACCGCCGCGTTTGACGAGTAGCCGGAGAACCTTGTCTTCGTCGGGGAGTTCGCGTTCGTCGACGCCGTACTCGATCTCCTCGGCGTAACTCAGCGTTTCGTCGTCGGCGTTTCGTTCGTCTGACGATTCTTCGGTTGTGGTCGTGCCGGACTCGTTCGCTGTCGGGTCCTCGTTAGAATCACCCGACCAGAGAGACGAGAGGCGAGCCCGGAGTGAACTCAGTACCATGTGTGATTGCCCTCCGTTGTCGTTGGTAACGATGACGGTGTCAGTGTCGGTCTTGGCCTCGGTATCCGTATCGTCGTCGGTGCCGACGGCGATACCGGTCCCGGTTCCCGATACCGGTAGCCACGCCGGGTAGCGACGTGATACCGTACAGTTTCTGGATCCCGTGTCGATACTGGGTGCCGTCGGACCGCGAACGCGTCGTTACTCTTCGTTTCTCCTTCATCCGTCTTATATTTGTGTCGTAAGAGAGGCTGTCCGAAACTGATTAGCACGCTGTCGGTGACGATGTCCTCGGCGAAGGGCAGTTGCCTTGCTGACTGCAAGCTTTCGGTAAGGGGGCTCGTGATCCCCGATCCGCGTCCGTTCGTATCGATACCGGTGTCGCGGCATGGCCATCGGACTCGATGGCGTTCGAACCCCAGCCCCAGCAACGGCTCGCGATTGCACTCGGAGTGCGTGCGTCGCCTTCCCCTTTCCGTTCTCGTTCTCGCTCTCGTTCTCGCTCTCGTTCTCGCTCTCGTTCTCGCTCTCGTTCTCCTTCCTCGAGAGCGCGACACCCAGCTCACAGCCGGTCCCGGACTCGCCTGCTGATTTCGTCGACGTCGAACTCGTCTTCGGTCTTGTCGAAGACGACCTCGTCGTCGACGCGAACGACGAACACGCCGTTGGCACCCGTCCTGAGCGTCACCGCCTCGAGTTGTTCCCCGAACGTCGACAGGAGCGCATGTTGTACGTCTTCCGCGCGCGAGAGAAACCCACACGGGACGCAGTACTCGATCTCGACAGTAGCCATACGTGACTGTTCGCTATCGGGGTACAAATCACTCCGGGTTGCAAACGGATACTGAAAGAACGGGCTTGTACTTCAGCCGTCAGTCTCGATCCCGCGCGACTCGTGGTACCCGTCGGCGAGTTCCTCGAGCAGTTCGTGGTGGTTCGTCGAGTGAGGGGCGGTCAGCGGGGAGACACTGATTCGGCCCTCGACGACGGCCCGACGGTCGGTGCCCTCGGGGTCGGGCAGCGTTTCGGGATCCATCGATTCCCAGACGCGGTCGTGCATGTGGATGCGGTCGCCCTCGCGTTCGGCGTCCATCTCGTAGCGCTTCGAGGGGCGCGTGATCTCGACGGGTGCCGGCTCGCCGTCGGCCAGCGGCACGTTGACGTTGAGGTAGGCCGCGTGGTCGAAGACGCCGGCCTCGAGTGCGGTCTCGGCCAGATAGCTGGTCACGCGGATCGCCTCGGCGTAGTCTTCGGGCTCGAGGTCGACCTCGCTGAGCGGCGTTCCGTCGACGGGAACGTACATCGAGGTCGCGATCGCGGGCACGTCGAAGAAGGCTGCCTCGACGGCTGCACTGATCGTTCCCGAGCGGCCGAGGACGTACTCGCCGAGGTTCGCGCCCTCGTTGCAACCGGCGACGACGAGGTCGGGGACCGTCTCCGGGGTGAGCGCGGACAGGCCCGCAACGACGCAGTCGGCCGGGGTCCCGTCGAGCGCGAACCCGAGCTCGTGGTCGTAGACGTCGACCTCGTGGGAGATCGAGCGCCCGCAGGCGCTCTGGTCGTTCGCGGGAGCGACGACGGTGACGTCCGCGAACGCCGAGAGGGCGTCGTGCAGGGCTCGTATCCCCGTGCTGTCGATCCCGTCGTCGTTCGTCAACAGGATCTCGAGATCGGCTGCGTCGGCATCGCCCATACCCTCGAGTTGGTCCCCGGTGCGAAAAGATCACCGCTTCCCGTGGGCGGACGCGTCGAGAAGCGCTGGCGTGGGTCCGGACGGGGCATCTGCCGGGTCGGCTGAGGCCGCTGGCTCACCCGATCCGGTCTACGATCGTCTCCTCGTCGACGACAAGGTTGTACGCCCCCTCGTCGTCGTTCCACAGCGCGAGCGCCTGTTCGAACGAACAGACCTCCCCGTAGTCGGCCTCGAGCAGCGGCCGGTTGAGCGCCGTCTCCCTGGTCACCACGGCGTAGTGGTCGACGTCCTCGCTGCCGTCGCTGATCTTGAACAGGGGGTTCGGGCCGGACCGGCCCCGGACGTCCCCGTCCCCGTTCTCGCTCTCGCTCAACGAGCGGCTGAGTTTCGCCCCGACGACGTCGATCCGGTTCGGGACGTGGCGGTCCATCTCGGCCATCTTCGCCCAGTCTCCAGTGTCGAGTTCGACGTCGATCCGCCGCCGGCCGTCCAGGCGCAACAGCGAGTAGGAGAACTGGACGTCGACGTTGACGAACTCGCCCGGTTCGTGGTCGGGGTCGCCCTCCGGCGCGGCGTCCTCGAGTTTGCGCTGGAAGGGCGGGATCTCGAGGTCGGGGCGGGCGTCGAACGTCCAGCCGCGATCGTCCGGCCGCTCGCCGGGCCAGAGGCGGACGGTGGGGCCGTAGACGGTTACGGTTCCGCCGTCCTCGTCGGCGTCAGGTCGCATCTGCTGGTCCTCGAGCCGTCGCTCTATGTCCCGGAGCTGGATGCTCGTGTTCTTGTCGGCGGGTGCCATCGCGAGGAAGGTGCCGTCGGGCCCCAGCATCCGGAGGTACTTCCTGGCGACCGCCGCGGGCACCTCGAGTTCGCTCAGCACGTTACAGGCGAGCACGAGGTCGAACCCGTCGTCTGGTGCGGTAGGGTCGAACCGCTCTTCTCCGTCCCCGGCTCCGCCGAGCGTCGCCGGGTCGAACGCCTCGGCGGTCGTCCGGTGGACCGTCGTGTGGACGTTTCGGCCGGTCTCCGGAAGCAGGTCCTCGAGGACGTCCGCGGCCGCGCTGGGTTCGATCGCGTGGTACTCGAGCAGGGCGTCGTCGGGCAGGTAGTCCGCCAGCCCGAGTGCGGGACCGCCGACACCCGCGCCGACGTCGAGCACGCGCAGGCTACGGTCGAGCAGCCCCCGCTCGGCCAGGTCGTCCAGCGCGTACTGGACGGCGGCGTAGTAGCCCGGCAGGTGATAGATCGCGTAGCCGGCCGCGACGTCGTCGTCGTACTCGACACGTCTCCCCTCGAGGTAGCGTTCCTTGAACCGGCGGACCGTCGACCGCAGGAGGTCGCCGGAGGCGTCGGCGTGCCAGTTCGCGCCGTAGCGGTCGACCAGCAGGTCCTCGAGCGCCCGCGAGTAGTCGGCCGGGAACGCCTCGACCGGTCCACGGTTCGGCGAAACCGGGTCGTCATCGACGGGGACGAACGTGCCGTCCTCGCGCTCGATCAACTCGAGGCCGCGTTCGGGCGCGAGTTCCCGGAGGTGCTGGCGGACGACGGCGGGGTGGGGCGTTCCCTCGACGTACTCGCAGATCTCCTCGGGGTCGATCGGTCTGACGTTTCGCAGGTACTTCGCGTTTGACCGGACGGCCTCGCGCTGGTCGCTCATTCGCTGTCACCTCCGTGGGGGTCGGTGTCGGTGTCGTCGGCATCGGCCTCGAGGTCAGGGTGCTCGTTCCATCGATCCGCGGCCTCGCGGTAGAGGTCCTCGAAGGCCGCGCCGTCGGCCGATGCGATCTCGGCCGCGGCCTCGGCGACGTCGTCCGCGCCGTCGAACGCGTCCTGGATGTCGGCGTAGACCCGCGGGGAGCCCTCGGTCATTCGCTCGGCGAGGGTCTCCAGCCGATCGTAGATCGGCGTCTCGAACCCGTCGGGTACGGCCGCCGGGTCGGCCGAGAGCGCGAACGCGAGCACGGCCGCGTGGGTGGTCGCCTGCACGGTCTCCATCGCCTCGTCGTGTTCGGCCGCCGTCGTCTCGACGAGGTCGTTCCCGCGGGCCTCGAGATCCGCGAGCAGCCCTCGTGTCGCCGGCCCGTCGTCGTCCCGGACGACGGCGATCGAGCCGGGAGCGCGCTCGGGGGCGAAGAGGGGGTGGAGGCTCACCCGCTCGCGGTCGGGCGCGTGGTCCCGCATCGCCTCTAACGCGGGTTCCATCGCGCCGGAGACGTCGACGACGGCCCGTTCGGCCCGCCCGGCGTGGTCGGCGATCGCGTCCCCGACGTGGCCCATCGGTACCGCGAGACAGACGACGTCGTAGCGGTCCTCGCCCTCGAGGTCGGTGACGTCGGCGTTCTCGACGCGGTCGGCGGCCGCGGCCGCGGCGTCGGGATCGACGTCGGCGAACGCGACCGGGGCGTCGATCGCCTCCCCGAACCACGTTCCCATCGATCCCGCGCCGACGATCAGTACGTCCATCGGTCGCTCATACCGGCCGCCGTCGCAAAAGCCGTTCGATCGCTGGGCTCGAGTGAACGGACTATTCGACCCGTTCGAGCACGATCCGCTCCTCGAACCGCCCCCGGTCGCGAGCCTTCTCCGCACGGAGTTCCTCGAGCCGTTCCGCCGAAATCCCCTCCTGCTCCCGGATGGCGTGGACGACCTCCAGGACGTCGGCCAGTTCCTCGATTTCCCCGCTCTCCCGGAACTCCGCGACTTCCTCGTCCAGTTTCTCGCGGAGCCGGCGTTCGTACTCCTCCTCGGCCGCGGTGTGTACGACCGGCGTCTCCCCGTTCCGCTCGATGATCTCGGGGATCGAGTCCCGGACGAGTTTGTCGTATTCTCGAGCCATACGTCTCGGCGTCGAACGCCGTGGACTTGTGGCTGGCGCTGTCGAGTCCCCGAAACCGACACGACTGCACGAAGTCCGTGCGATCAGATTCGAATCAGTTTCAGTATCTCTCGTAGCCATCCGTCTGGTTCCGTCGATCCGACAGACAGTATTCGGCTATCTCGAACGAACACTCGCTGAAGGCGTGGGAACGCTTGGTATGTTGTCAGGGACCTCGATAGACCGAACAGGTCTAGCCAAAGCGGATCGGCGAACCCGGACTCGAGTCGCCACGCCCGGCCCACACAAGTAGCACGTGACTACTTGAGAGGGCGGCCCCCAGGAACGAGCATGGAACGGGAACGGATCGGAGTCGTGGGCGCGGGTGCGGCCGCCGCGGCCGCGACGTACGTACTCTCGGAGACGGTCGACGACGCGACGGTGACGGTACTCGAGAAGTCCGGCGGCCTCTGTGGCCGGGCGGCGACGCGCCGTCGCGACGGTATCGTTTACGACTACGGGGCAAACTACGTCAAGTCGGACGACCAGCGGGTGGCGGACCTGCTCACCGAGACGCTCGAGACGGAGGGGCTCGTCGAGATCGAGGAGCCGATCTGGACGTTCGACCGCGACGGCGAGGTCTCCCCGGGGCGGGAGAGCGACGAGCACAAGTGGACCTACCGACGCGGGCTGACCCAGATCGCCAAACGGCTGTTCGCCCGAACGGACGCGGAGGTTCACCGGCGCACGCGCGTGGAGCGCATCAGTCGGGACGGCGGCGTCTGGCGACTCGAGGACGCGGCCGGCGAGGTCTGGGGGCCGTTCGACCGCCTTCTACTCAACCCGCCTGCCCCCCAGACGGCCGACCTCGTTCGGTCCGCCGGCTGGGCGTCCGACGACCTTCGGGAGACGCTCGTCGACGCGATCGAGGCCGTCCCCTACCGGACGGTCTGGACCGGTATCTTTCACTACCCGTTCGAACTCGAGGTCCCCTACTACGCGTTGATCAATACCGACAAGGAACACGAGGTGGGCTGGATCGCCCGCGAGGAGTGCAAACCCGGCCACGTTCCCGACGGCGAGTCGGTACTGGTCGTCCAGGCGGGCCACGAGTGGTCCCGGGATCGATACGACGAATCGCCAGACCGGAACCTCGCGGAACTGGCCGACGTGGCGACCGACCTGCTCGAGGACGAGCGGCTGACGGAACCGGACTGGACGGACCACCAGGGCTGGCGGTACGCGCTCCCCGAGGGGAGCGCGACGACCGGACCGCTCCGGAGTGCCGAGCGGGAGGGGCTGTACTGTCTGGGCGACTGGGTGACGGGGGAAGGCCGGATCCACGCCGCTCTGCGGAACGGACTCGAGGTCGGCGAGCGGATCGCGCTCGATCGCGGGCCCAACGCGTAACCACCCGAAAATGAAAACCCGCGAGCGACAGGAGTCGACGGGTTCGGGGGAAACCAGTAGGTTGATAACGACTAAATGAAACCCCTCCCACATGTTTGGCCCTCTACGGCGTATCGTCGAGCGAATCGGGTACCTCTCCACGGTCGTGTTGGTCCTGTCGATCGGCGGCTACCGGGGAGTGCAGACGGAGATCGTGGCGTTCGACCTCCGCTGGCTGGCAGTCCGCATCATCACGATCGACGCGGTCACCGCGACGCTGCTCTTCTCGCTTCTCGTGACGGTCAGCGGCGTGATGCTCGCCCGCGAGGTGTACCGGGAGGTTGATTCCGACGACCGGCTCCTCGACGGACCCCGCGTCGCCGCCGTCGTCCCCGCCTACCGGGACGCCGACGTCGTCGGCGAGAGCGTCGAGACGCTGCTCGAGTCGAACTATCGGAACCTCGAAATCGTCGTCGTCGGCGAACCCGGCGACGAAGCGACGCTATCTGCGGCCCAAGAGTATACCCGCTACCCGAACGTGCGCGTGCTCGAGAACCGCTGTCCCGGCTCGAAGGCCCGCGCGATCAACGATGCCGTCGACCGGCTGGAAACCGATTACTTCGCGACGTTTGACGTCGACGAGCGGATCGATCCCGACTTCATCCCACGGGCGATGTACGACCTCGTCGAACGGGACGTCGACGTTTTCCAGGCCCGTCGCGTCCCGCGCGTAACTGGGCCCGTCGAGGCGCTGGCTTACTGCGAGCGGCTCCTGTTTCACGCCGGCTACAAACTGGTCGAACCGCTCGGGTTCACGTACTGTCGTAGCTCCTCGTCGGCGTTCACCCGCGAGGCCTTTCGAGCCGTCGACGGACTCGACGATCTGCTGACCGAGGACATCGACTTCGCTCACAAGTGCTACCGTGAGGGGCTGACCGTCCACCAATCGCGGAACCTGACCAACGAGATGGAAGCCCCGCACACGCTCCGTGATCTGTGGCACCAGCGCAAACGCTGGCGGCTGGGCCACATCGAGGTGTTCGTCAAGGCCGTCACGGGCGGCTACGACCGCGGCGGCCTCCGGGGCAAACTCTCGACGATGCGGATCGTCACCAGTCTCGCCGCCAGCGTTTTCCTCGTGGCCTTCACCGCGAAGGTGGCCGTCCTGTTCATGGCGGACCTCGAGACCTTCTTCCTGCTGCCGTTCGCGGCCATCGCGGTGACCGTCCTTCCAGTTCTCGTTCGCGACTACCGGACGGGACACGTCGCCGAACTCTCGCCGGGACTGGCGCTGGTACCGCTCGTGTATCCCGGATTCGGCCTGCTGACGATCCGGTGTGCCTACGAGTACGTCCTTAGCTGGGACGGCGAGTGGTACCGGGTCGACAAGTCCGGTGCGTGACGGCGGCGGGGACGTCGTGTCGTCTCGACTGGTTTCGACTTGGCGTGTCCCGTCTCGTTGCGCCTCATTTCGACTTGTCTCGTCTCGTTGCGTCTCGATACCGCTCGTCAGCGTCGACCTGCGCTCGGCTCGAGACCGACCCGGTAGTCGGTCCATTCGTTCTAGTTTAGCCATTCGTTCTAGTTTAGCAGAGTGTAGCGCCGTCTGACTAGATATCGTTGTGACTACCAGTCAGAGAAATCCGGTGGATAGTGTGACCTACTCCCCACCGGATTCAGTGATTGTTGATCGGATTCAAAGAGCGTTTCCCTCCGATGAGTTGCGCGAGCGCGCTCGCGCAACGAATCTCGTAGAGCGTGAACGGAAATTCGACGCTGTTGCGCTGTTCTACACGCTTTCACTCGGCTTCGCTGCTGGATCAGACCGATCTATTCAGGCCTTTCTCGAACGATTCGTCGAGATGGCTGACTGTGACGAACTCTCCTATGCAACCTTCCACGGGTGGTTCTCTCCACCGTTCGTTGCACTCCTTCGAGAGATTCTCGATGACGCCATCGAGAATCTCGATACCAGAAGTGCCGACCTTAGCGGACGTCTCGAACGGTTTCGAGACGTCCTCATCGTCGATGGGAGCATTGTGTCTCTCTATCAAGATGCTGCAGATGTGTACGCTGCAACCGGTGACGATCAGGCTGGTCTGAAACTTCACCTAACAGAATCACTCTCAACTGGCCTTCCGGCACGGTACCAGACAACTGACGCTAAAACCCAAGAACGGAGCCAGCTACCCACCGGCGAGTGGGTAGCTGGCGCACTTATCCTGCTTGATCTCGGCTTCTACGACTTCTGGTTGTTCGACCGCATTGACCAGAATAACGGCTGGTTCGTCTCCCGTGTGAAGGACGACGCAAACTTCGAGATCGTCGAAGAGCTCCGGACGTGGCGGGGCAACAGTATCCCGCTCGAAGGAGAGTCGCTGCAGGACGTCCTTGACGACCTGCAGCGACAGGAAATCGATGTTCGCATTACCCTCTCGTTCGAGCGAAAGCGAGGGTCGTCCACCAGCCCGCCCCGAACGTTCCGGTTGGTTGGTGTTTGGAACGAGGACACTGAGGAGTACCACCTCTATCTGACGAATCTCTCGAAAGACGACTATAGCGCGCCCGATATCGCACAGCTCTATCGGGCGCGCTGGGAGATCGAATTGCTATTCAAGGAACTGAAATCGCGCTTCGGACTTGACGAGATCAACACGACCGATCCGTACATCATCGAGGCGCTGGTCATCATGGCCGCGATCTCACTGCTGATGAGCCGTGTTATCGTCGATGAACTCCAGAAACTAGACAGAAAACAACAGGAAAGCGCCGACGACGCCGCAGCGTCGTCGCCGCAACTCCCTCGTCGGCGATGTTCTCACGCTGTCGAACGCCACGCACACCTGATCCAGTTGTATGTGATGCTCGATTTAGGGTACGAACTCCCGGATTTAGATGAGTTGTTGTTATGGGCGTCACGTGATCCAAATCCGCATCGTCCGAGATTACGTGATCAGGTTAAGTCAGGCGAGTTCTGGTAACGAACTCGCCTGACGACCGGGGAACCCCCTGTCTCAATAGCGGCAGCTCTGGAACGGCGACGCACTCACAGCCGTGAGTGCGCCGCCTCAAAGGTATCACACGACGAATCCGTGACTGCCTGTTCCAGCGACCCACTCTCCTGAGCCAGTCCACTCCAATTTGGTATAGTCTCTGCTGAGATCCTGCTTCACCCCGTCGCTAAACTAGAACAGATGGTAGTCGGTCAGGTTCTCGTACCCGTCCTCGGTGACGACCACCAGGTCCTCGATACGGACGCCGCCGACCTCGGGGTCGTAGATGCCGGGTTCGATCGAGATCACGTGTCCGACCTCGAGTTCGTCGCCGACGGGGGAGACGCTCGGCTGCTCGTGGACGTCCAGGCCGACGCCGTGTCCGGTGCTGTGGATAAAGCCCGTCTCGGCGTCGGGGTCGCTGCGAAGCGTGTCGTAGCCGGCCCCCTCGATCACGTCGCAGGCCGCGTCGTGAACCTCGGCGCCCGTGACGCCGGCCTCGACGGCCTCGAGGGCGGCCTCGTAGGCGTCGCGGGTGACCTCGTACCGCCGGCGAGCCTCGACGCCAGGCTCACCGCGGGCGAACGTGCGGGTCATGTCGGCGTGGTAGCCCGTTTCCTTGTTCCGGGGGAAGATGTCGATCACGATCAGTTGATCGGCCTCGAGCGGTCCGCTACCGCGGCTGTGCGGGTCCGCGCCGTCTGCCCCACAGGCGACGATGGTGTCGTCGAGTCCGCAGCCGTGGCGCAACAGTGTGACCTCGATCTCCTCTTTGACGCGCTCGCTGGTGAGCGGATCCCCGTCGACGAGGAGTGTCCCGTCGTCGGCCACGTCGGCCTCGGCGATCAGTTCCTCGGCGCGGGCCATCGCGGCCTCGTTGGCCCGCTGGCTCGCTCGGATCGCCTCGAGTTCCGCCTCGCTTTTGACCGCCCGGATCTCCTCGACGATCCCCTCGGACTCGAGGACCACGTCGATCCCCTGCTCGCGGAGGCCGTCCGCGGTCCCCGTCGGGAGGGTTCGCGGGACCGAGACCGAGTCGACGCCGTGGTCCTCGAGGAAGGCGGCGACGGTTCGAGCCTTCCCCTCGTGTGCGCCGTGTTCGGCCACGAGTTCGGTGTAGTCGTACTCGGACCGCCGTGTGACGGTGTCGGCGGCCGACTCGTCCGTTGCGCGGCCGTACTCCAGTCCGGAGACGAGCAGGTGGATCGCGTCGTCGGTGACGAGCGTCTGGAACGGGTCGGGCGCGGTGAAGCCGGAAACGTACCGCTGGTCGGAGTCGTCGCCGTCGGCGTCGACGAGATAGGCGTCGACGCCGGCGTCCTCGAGGTGCTCCCTGAGCGGGGAGAGGTCGACGGCTGCTTCGACTGTCATGGGAACCACTGCGGTCGGTCTCCACATAATTTCGGGGATTCCGGCACGGTTGGATCCGCGTGACGAATCCCTAAACTTATCAACGATCGATATGATCGCACCGGTATGCGCCGTCGCCAGTTCCTCGCCGCGGGCGCGGCCGGACTCGCCGGTTGCGTCGCGGTCCCCGACGCCGACGACTCTCCCTCCGAGGACGAGCCCCCCTCGAGCGAGGAACTCCTCCAGGAGGCGATCCACACGCGGGTCGGCCTGCGGAGCCTCGAGGCGCGACGAACGATGACGATGGAGACGCCGGCCGAGACCGCCGAGCGGACGGACCGCATCGTCCAGGAGCCCCCCGGAAAGCAACGGCTCGAGGTGCTCGAATCCGACGACCCCGACACTCCGCCCGGGACGGTCTCGGTCAGGAGCCTGTCGACGACCTGGGAGTACTACCCGGACGAGGGGATGGTGGCCAAGCGCCATCACCCCAACCGGGTCGTCGCCGACCGGACGCGGCTGGTCCTGGAGGACCTGCTCGAGGACTACGACCTGGAGTACGTGGGCGGGACTGGCGACGGAGACGATGAAGGCGACGGCGACGGCGACGCCGGCCTCGACACCGTCGACGGCCGCCCCGCCCACCGCATCGACGCGACCCCCGAGACCGCCGAAATCGAGCGATCGATCGACCTGCTCGTCGGCGAGACGATCTACCGGATCCCGCTCGAGGAGACGCCGGTCGAGGACCTCGAGGACGTGACCGTCTCGCGGGCGATCTGGATCGACGACGAGCACCGCTACCCGGTCAAGGAGTGTAACGCGGTCCGGAACGCCGACGGCGAGGTGCTCCACCGGGTGACCGTCACCTACGAGGATCTCGCGATCGACGCGGGCCTCGCGCCGGGAACCTTCTCGTACGAGCCGCCGGCCGACGCCGAGGTCGTCGAGATCGGTACCGAGCCGGAGGGCGTCTTCGACTCGGTCGCCGCCGCCGAGGCGGCCGCACCGTACGACCTTCCCGACCCCGACGTCCCCGATCCGTACGCGCTGGACCGCGTGACGGTCGTGGACAAGGGCGAGGAGTTCGGCACGACGACGACGCTGTGGTACGTCGACCCCGACCGCACCGAGCGGGACCTGTTCCTCGCGGTCCGGGAGCAGCGGCGGTTCGACGCGGACGTCCTCGAGGAGACGGACCTCGAGTTCGAGGGCAACCCCGTCTACCGGCGCGACGGACGCATCGAGAGCCTCTTCTGGGACTGTGGCGACCTGAACTACGAGCTCTCGATCCCCGCGGGGCCCGAGATGGAAGAAGACTCGCTGTCGGAGATCGCGCCGTCGGTCGGCTGCTCGTAGGCGTCGGACTGGCCGTCCTCGCACGCCCCGCCCAGACTCGAAGGACGTCACCGACTGCCGCGTGCTGCGCGGATCCACCCGAACCGGATCGACGCGGCGTAAGAATCATGACAATACGTTGTTAACGCCGAGACCGTGCAGATAGATCCGTCCGCGGCCGACCTGTTCCTCGACTACGTCGACGACGAGGTATCGCTCGAGCGAGTCTGGGAACACCCGGCCTACGACGTCGCGCGCGAACACGCCTCGGTGCTCGGCCGGGACCTCGAGCGTGAGGACCTCCGGAAAGCGGTGGCCGGCGAGGAGACGCCGTTCTCGTTCGCCGGCGTCGAGAATCTGCGGGCGAACCGCGATCGGATCGAGGGGCTGCTGGATCACGTTCGCGCCCGGCAAACGGAATGGGAGGAACGGATCGACCGGAACCTCGAACGCATCGCCCCGGACGCGGATACCGCCGACGTGACCCTCTATCTGGGAATCGGCTACGAGTTCGGCATCGGTACCCGAAGCGGGGCCTACGTCGGCCTGAACGAACCGCTGTTCCTGGAACGGCCCCGGCAGTTGCTCTACGCGGGGCTCCACGAGTGCTCGCACGTCCTCCACGAGCGGGTACACCGCACCATCGCGGAGTTCGGCTCGACGCCCATGGAATCCCGATCGGTCCAGTGGCAGGTCTTCAACGCGATCTGTCACGGCGAGGCTTACGCGACGTACGCGCCGCTCGCGGTGCGGGAGGTCGATGGGAACCTGGGTGCCGGCGACCATCCGATGTGTGAGGACTACCGCGTCCTCGAGGACGACGCGCGGTTGTGCGAACTCGTCGAGGAGTACGATTCGTTCCGCGAACGGCTCCGAACGGACTCGGTCCCGCGGGAGACGCTGTTCGAGCGCATGTTCGCCGAACCGCGGCTCCCGTACCGGGTCGGCTGCGCCCTGCTCGTCGGCCTCGAGGAGCGGCGGGGGCTCGAGGCGGTCCGGGAGGAGTTCACCCGCGACCCGGTGGAGTTTTTCGAGGCGTACGACTCGATACTCGATCGGTATCGGTTCTGAACCCGGGCCCGGGGCCGAGCCCGGGCCCGGGACCGATCGCAGTCCGCGGTCGGCCTACGGCGCGCCCATCAGGACGAACCGGCTCTCGGTATCGCCGCCGTGGATCTTGCGCGTCGCGTCCGGAGCGATCCTGACGGCGTCGCCCTCGCTCATCTCGATCTCGTCGCCCTCGACGGTGACCGTGGCTTCGCCCACCGTCAGGACGTACACTTCCTCGTGACCCTCGTCGCCGTGGTCATGGGGCTTCCCCTCCCAGCCGGGGTCGCACTCGAGGACGGTCACGCCCAGGTTCTCGCAGTCGAGTTCGTCGCGCAGGAAGTGCATCCCGCCCCGGTCGTCGACGTCGCGGTAGTTGACGGTCGTGTAGTCGGACATCACGGGATCCTGCCGACGGAGCGCATATTAAGCGTTGGTGGGGTCGCTTTCGTTCGGCGCGTCCGGTCGGCGAATCCGTTCCCGTCCCAATTTTCCCCCGGACCGGTATCGGTATAGGCACGCCGACCCACACCGCGAGCATGAACGTCACCATCTCGCCCTCGCGCGTTCGAGGAACGGTCAGGGCACCGCCGTCGAAGAGCTACACCCACCGGGCGATCCTCGCCGCCGGCTACGCCGACGGCGCGACCGTACGGGACGCGCTCTGGAGCGCCGACACGCGTGCCACGGCCGGTGCCGTCGACCGCTTCGGCGGGGACGTCGAGCGACTCGAGGCGGAAAGCGACGGCGGTACGGCCGCCCTCGAGATCGACGGCTTCGCCGGCCGCCCGGGCGTGCCCGCCGACGTCATCGACTGCGGAAACAGCGGGACGACGATGCGGCTGGTGACCGCGGCCGCCGCGCTCGCCGACGGAACCTCGGTGCTCACGGGCGACGAGTCGCTGCGCTCGCGGCCGCAGGGGCCGCTGCTCGAAGCCCTCGCCGACCTCGGAGCGGAGGCCGAGAGCACTCGCGGAAACGGGCAGGCCCCGCTGGTGGTCACGGGACCGCTGGCGGGCGGCGAGGTGTCGATCCCCGGCGACGTCTCCTCACAGTACATCACGGCGCTGCTGATGGCCGGCGCGGTGACCGACGAGGGGATCGAGATCGACCTCGAGACGGAACTCAAGTCCGCGCCCTACGTCGACATCACGCTCGAGGTGCTCGAGGCGTTCGGCGTCGACGCGCGCCGTACCGAGGACGGGTTCGCCGTCGACGGTGGCCAGACCTACTCGCCCGCGGGCAGCGAGTACGCCGTTCCGGGTGACTTCTCGTCGATCTCCTACCCGCTGGCGGCCGGCGCGATCGCCGGCGACGAGGGACTGCGCATCGAGGGTGCCCACCCCAGCGCCCAGGGCGACACCGCCATCGTCGAGATCGTCGACCGGATGGGGGCCGACGTGACCTGGGACCGCGAGGAGGGCGCGATCGAGGTCGCCGCCGCCCCGCTCGAGGGGATCGAGGTCTCGGTCGAGGACACGCCGGACCTGCTGCCGACGATCGCGACGCTGGGCGCGGTCGCCGACGGCGACACGACGATCGCGAATGCCGAGCACGTCCGCTACAAGGAGACCGACCGCGTGAGCGCGATGGCCGAGGAACTCGGGAAACTCGGGGTCGAGACCACCGAGGAGCAGGACTCGCTGACGGTCCACGGCGGCGAGTCGGCCCTCGAGGGCGCGACCGTCGAGGGCCGCGACGACCACCGGGTCATCATGGCCCTCGCGCTCGCGGGGCTCGTCGCGGAGGGCGAGACGACGATCCGGGGCGCGGACCACGTCGACGTCTCCTTCCCCGGGTTCTTCGACGTCCTCGAGGGAGCGGGGGTCGACCTCGAGTCCGACCTCGACCGGCGATAGCGCGGTCCCGGCTGAACCCGATACGGCCGGTAGCCTCGACCCCGAGCGGGATTTCGACGCCGGGGGAATCGTCACCACGCTTCAAGTGCATCTCGGACGAACGCCCGGGTATGCACCTCGGAATCGTCCTCGAGACGAACGACGCCGAACGGGTCTGGAACGCCTTCCGACTGGCCAACACCGCGCTCGACGACGACCACGCCGTCGAGGTCTTCCTCCTCGGCGACGGGGTCGACGCGCCCGATCTCGAGACCGAGAAGTTCAACCCCCCGGGCGTGATGCGAAAGTACGTGCAAAACGGCGGTGAGCTGTTCGCCTGCGGCACCTGCCTCGATTCCCGGGATCTGGAGGCCGACGACCTCAGACCCCGGTCGTCGATGGACGACTACCTCCGGATCGTCGAGGAAGCCGACGAGGTCCTCACGATTGGCTGATCACGCCGAACGGGTTGTGAAGCGGTCAGTCGGCCCGACCCTCGGACCGCGCCGCCCCCTCGACCTGCAGCGGATCGCCGGCCGTCGTCGCGGTCACGAGCCGGAGGAATTCCCCCGCGTTCGTCAGCAGCTTGTTCTCCGCCTTCCGGAGGTGCTCCTCGTAGGTCGATCGGGCCACCGACGTCCGCTCGGCTAACTCGCGCAGCGACGTCTTCCGGGGCTGCTCGTAGTACCCGCTCTCGAGGGCCAGCCGGAGCGCCGCCAGCTGTCGCTCCGTGAGATCCTCGAAGAGCTGGTCGACGGGGGCCAGCATGCTGTGTGGAATCGTCTGTTCCGCGACGGCGGTCTTCGAGAGGACGTCGATGTCCCGGTCCGCCTCGAGATCGCGGAGCAGGGCCCGCACGTCCCCCTCGTCGAAGGCGATCACCGTGTAGTGTTCCCAGCCGTGGCGGTGGATCGTCGGCGGCTGGTACAGGCAGTTGTACTCCTCGAACCGGTCGATGATCGACTCCTCGAGCGAGCAGAGACACGCCTGTGTGACGACGTGCAACCCCGAGTCGTCGACCGACTCGTGGAGGACCGTCCCGAGGGCGTCGATCTCCTCGAGCAACTCGTCGGTCGGCGTCTCCGAGGACGTGATCTCGAGCACCTGGCAGTCGCTCAGGTACCACTCGCGTATCGTGAGGTCCGGGTGGCGTTCCGAAATCTCCCGGTAGGGACACTCGTGTTTCACGCGGAACGAGGCCTCGTACAGGCTCATGGTTCGACGTTCGATCGCCGGACGGGTAACTGTGCCGGTCATGACCGGCACCACCTATATTCGAACGTCACTCCTACGGGGAGACACGATGACCGACGTCTCACCGGACGAACTCGCTGAGCGGTTGTACGACGACGAACGCGAGGACGTCCTCGTCCTCGACGTTCGCCACGAAGCGGAGTACGAGGAGTGGCACGTTCCGTACAGCGTCAACGTCGACGTCTACGACGAACTGGTCGACGACCGGGAAGCCGCCGAAGAGCAACTCGCGGGACTGCCCGACGATCGAGAGATCGTCACCGTCTGTGCCGCGGGCGTCGTCTCGCGGACGGCGACGGAACTCCTGCAGGAGATGGGCTACGACGCCGCGACGCTGACCGACGGGATGAACGGCTGGAGCCGCGTCCACCGGCACGCACCCGTCACGACCGAGCTCGAGGGCACGCTCGTCCAGGTCGCTCGCCCCGGGAAGGGGTGTCTCTCCCACGTCCTGCTCTCGGACGGCGAGGCCGCCGTCTTCGACCCCTCGCACTACCTCGAGGAGTACGAGGCGATCCTCGCGGAACGCGGCGCCGACCTCGTCGGCGTCTTCGACACGCACGCCCACGCCGACCACGTCTCCGGCGGGCGGACCCTCGCCGACCGCCACGACGTCCCGTACTTCCTCCACCCGAGGGACGCCCTCGAGATCGACGCCACCCCGATCGAGGACGGCGAGACGCTCGAGGTCGGGTCGGTCGCGCTCGAGGCGATCCACACGCCGGGTCACAGCGAGGGGAGCGTCTCGTTCGACGTCGGCGGCGAGGCGCTCCTGACGGGCGACACGCTCTTTCACGACAGCGTCGGGCGCGTCGAACTCGGGGTCGAAGCCGGCCTCGAGGACGCAGACGTCGAGGGGAACGCCGCCACGCTCTACGAGAGCCTGCAGCGCCTGCTGGATCGCCCGGACGGGACGGTCGTCCTTCCGGCGCACGATCCCGGCTCGCCCGATCCGCCGGTGGCCGCCACGCTCGGCGAGGTCGAGGCACGGAACGAAGATCTCGATCGCGACCGCGAGGCGTTCGTCGAGCGGCTCGCGTCGGACGTCCCGGACCACCCGCCGAACTTCGAGCGCGTCAAGCGCACGAACGTCGGCCGGGAGGACGTCCCCGAGGAGGAACTGTCCGACCTGGAACTGGGCCCCAACCGCTGTGCAGCCGAGTAACGAATGAGCGAGGAATCAACCCTCGAGCAGGGCATTCGCGAACACCTCGGCCAGTTCTCGCTGCACGTCCTGCTGGTGTTCGCGACCGGCCTGACGATCGGTTCGGAACGAACGGTCGTCCCCGTTTTGGGCGAGGACGTCCTCGGCGTCGAGTCGTTCCTCGTCATCGGCTCGTTCGTCGTCTCCTTCGGCTTCGTCAAGGCGCTGCTCAACCTCTACGCCGGCAAGTGGGGCGAGGAGTACGGCCGCAAGCCGGTGCTCGTGCTCGGCTGGATCACCGCACTCCCGATCCCGGTGATCCTCATCTTCGCGCCCTCCTGGTCGTGGATCACCGTCGGGAACGTCCTGCTCGGGATCAACCAGGCGCTGACCTGGAGCATGGCGATCAATGCGAAGATCGACCTCGCAGGCCCCGACCAGCGCGGCCTCGCGGTCGGCATCGACGAGGCGTTCGGCTACACCGGCGTCGCCGCGGGCGCGTGGCTCACGGGCGTCATCGCCGGGCGGACGAGCCTCCGTCCGGAGCCGTTCTACTTCCTCGCGGCCGTCGTAGTGCTTGCGTTCCTGATCTCGGTCTTCCTCATCAAGGAGACGGTACAACTCGCCCAACTCGAGGGCGACGACGACCACCACGACGCGAACCTCCCGTTCGACGAGGTGCTCAAGCGGGCGACCTACGGCGACAGGACGCTGTTCGCGGCCGCGCAGGCGGGCCACGTCGAGAACTTCGTGGACACGCTGTTCTGGATCGCAGTGCCGCTGTACCTGACGAGTCAGGGGCTCGCGATCGAGGCGGTCGGCGTCGTCGTCGGCGTCCACAGCGCGATGTACTTCCTCCAGATCGGAACCGGGGGGCTCGCGGACCGTATCGGTCGCCGTCCCCCGGTCGTCGCGGGCATGTTCCTCGCCGGGGCGGGCGTCCTCGGAATGGTGTTCGTCGAGGGGTATCTCGCGTGGGCGCTACTCTCCGGGGCGTCCGGCCTCGGTATGGCGCTGCTGTATCCGAACCTGATGACCGTGCCCAGCGACGCCGCTCACCCCACCTGGCGGTCGGCGGGCATGGGCGTCTACCGGATGTGGCGCGACGCCGGCTACGGCGTCGGCGCGATCCTGATCGGCCTCTCGATGGAGTTCGTCAGCGCAGAGGCCGCGTTCTACATGACCGCGTTCCTGATGTTCCTCTCCGGCGGTATCGTGTACGTCTGGATGGAGGAGACCCACCCCGAGTTCGGGACCCACGAACCGCCCGCGCCGGCCACGGAACCGGCGGGCGGCACGGCGTCCGACGACTGATCTCTCCCCGTCTCGGTCTCGATCATGGGTATAGTCGTGAAGCCGACTTTTCGTCACTAACCCCGCTCGAGAGGAGTCTACTACCTCGTTTCCGGCCTATCTCCACCTCCGTTTCGGTCGCTCGACTCGAGCGCGAACGGCACGGTTCGATCGGCGACGGATATACTTTGGAATAATAGATCCGCTCCGTTCGCTACTTCATCTCATGAAGGGGAATCGGGAAAAGAGATGCCCGCGAAACTCTAGACATGTACGTGGCCCTCGTCGACGGCGTCCTCGAGTCGCTCCGCATCGGCGTCGGGTTCCTCTGGACGGCCGCCTGGGCGATCATCATGGGGCTCACGATCACGAGTCTCGTGCAGGTGTACGTCTCGAAGGAACGCATGGCGTCGGTCTTAGGCGAGGGCGATCTCTCCGGACTCGCGAAGGCGACGGTCTTCGGGGCCGCGAGCAGCGGCTGTAGCTTCGGTGCCGTCGCCATCGGTAAGGGGCTGTTCAAGAAGGGAGCCCACGCGGTGAACTTCCTCGCGTTCATGTTCGCCTCGACGAACCTCATCGTCGAACTCGGCCTGATGATCCTGATCCTGCTCGGCTGGGAGTTCCTGCTCGCGGAACTCCTCGGCGGGCTGGTCCTCATCGCCGTCATGGCCATCATCGTCCAGTTCACGCTCCCCGAGGCGCTGTTCGACGAGGTACGGGCCGAACTCGAGCGACGCGACCACGAACACGGCGTCGAGGAGGATCCGACCTGTGGGATGGCGGGCTCGGACGAACACACCCTCGTGACCGACGGGGGCGAGCGGCTGAAGTTCTGTTCCGAGGGCTGTCTCGAGACCTACCGTCAGCACGCCGCGAGTAGCGGCGTTTGGCACGAACAACTGCGCTCGTGGGGTGGCTGGTACAGGGTCGCCAACCAGTACCGCAAGGAGTGGTCGATGATCTGGACGGACGTCGTCGCGGGCTTTCTCATCTCGGGGTTCGTCATCGTCTTCGTCCCGCAGTGGGTCTGGAACACGCTGTTCCTCGAGGGGGAGAGCCCCCTGATGATCGCCGAGAACGCGATCATGGGGGTCGCGATCGCCATCATCAGCTTCGTCGGCAGCATGGGGAACGTCCCGTTCGCCGTCGCGCTCTGGGGCGGCGGTATCAGCTTCGCGGGCGTCATCGCGTTCGTCTACGCCGACCTCATCACGATTCCCGTGTTGAACGTCTACCGGAAGTACTACGGCTGGAAGATCATGCTGTACATCCTCGGCGTCTTCTTCGTGACGATGGCGTTTACCGGCTTTCTCATGGAACTGCTGTTCGACGCGCTCGGAATCGTTCCGAACCTCGAGGGCGGGACGACGGCGAGCGAGCAAACCTATTTCGAACTCGACTACACCTTCTACCTCAACCTCGTCGCGTTCGCCCTCTCCGGGTTCCTGTTGTACGTGTATCGTCGCGGCCTCGGCGCGCCGGGTGAGTACCGCGATCCGGTCTGTGGGATGCGCGTCGACGACGATGGGCCGAGTGCCACCCACCAGGGAGAGTCCTTCTACTTCTGTTCGACGACCTGCAAGCGGTCGTTCGAATCGACACCCGAGAAGTTCGCGGACCTCGGTCCACGAGTCGCGGATTCCGGCCACGAACACGATCACTGACCGCTGTCCGATGATTCCGGCCACACAGTCCGTCAGCCGTCGAGACGAAATTGACCCGTCCGCCCGGAAAACAGGTCTGACACTCCCCGTCGAATGAGCGACTGTGCTTCGAAGTGCCGAGGAATTTCCGAGAAGGCGACGGCACACCTCCCCTGCCGTGGGACGCGGACGGCAAGCGGACGGCGTCCGGCGCGCGCAGTTCCGGCCTCCGAGGTCGTCCGGCTACTCGTCGTCGTTCTCGTCGCCGTCATCCTCGAGTTCCGAAATCGCTTCGTCGACTTCGTCCTGTGTAGCTTCGTCCATCCCCAATCCCTGATCGAAATATCGGAGAAGCTGAGTTTAAATATTTCTAATCAGAACTGTATTTCCGTTCCTTATCGTTGTACGGGATCGACAACGGTGTTCCGAGCTACTGACGGACGCGCTCACGGCAACCACGTCCTGCTCTCGAGGGTCGCCACTCGCGCTCACGGTGTTCCTGATCCCCCCATCACCGGCAGCGATTCAGCGGTCGTCGTCCGTCGGGTCGAAACCGACGGCTCCGGACCCGAGAACCTCCCGGTCGGACTGTCGATCCGCTTCATACCCGACGTATGGGGCTGGAAGCCTCCGTGGAGCACCCTTATTATAAACCACCGGACTAGTACGGGGCCAGTCACTCACTAGTCCCATGAGTAACTCGAACCGATGACCACGCGGCCACACAACCCGTCTCCTCGAGGGACGGCACCGTTTGTCGGTCGAACCGTCTCCCTGGACGACGGTCGGCAGCTCGCGTACGCCGAATACGGGTGTCCGAAGGGCGTCCCCGTCGTCTTTCTTCACGGGACGCCCGGCTCTCGCCGATTGGGGGTGGCGTTCGAGACGATCGCAGAGGACCTGGGGGTGCGGCTACTCTCTCCAGACCGGCCCGGATACGGCCGCTCGTCTCCGTGGCCGGATCGTTCGATCGACGACGCCGGTGAGTTCGTCGGCGCGCTTCTGGACGACGCCGACGTCGGGACGGCCGGTATCGTCGGATTCTCCGGCGGGTGCCCATACGCACTCGCCGCAGCGGCTTCCCTACCCGAACGGATCGACCGAGTCGACGTCGTGGCCGGAGCCACGCCACCCGACGTGAGCGAGGCGACGCCCGCGATGCAGCGATTTCTCGCCGGCTTGGCGACGACGGCGCCGGTCGTCCTTCGGGGGCTTTTCCGCGGACAGGCGTTGCTCGCGGACCACCTCGCTCCCTCGTTCGTCGTCGACCAGTACACCGCAGCGGATACCGGCGAACCGGTGCCCGACGATGTCGCGGAAATCGTCAAAGCGGATTTCCTCGAGGCGTTCGCCCGTCACCGCCGTGGCGCGGTCACCGAGTTCCGGAACACGGCGACGGACTGGGGGATCGACTTCGCCGACATCGACTCGAGGGTTCATCTCTGGCACGGCGAGAACGATACGAACGTTCCGATAGAAGACGCTCGCCGCCTCGAGACGCGGATATCGACCGCCGAGTTGCACGTTCTCGAAGACGCGGATCACCTTCGGACGCTCCTCCGAGGCGTTCCCAGGCTTCTCGAGGACTATCGCTGACCGAACCCGTCGGTTCGGGGAATGCCGGAGGGTACTCGTATCGATTTCTCCCGATGAACGGCCTGGAACCGTGCTGTGTACACGACTTCCGGTTCCGCTTGTCTCCCCTGGTTCACCCACCGATACCCCCGCTACGGTAGACCCGTGATATCGGGACGCGATGACGCCGATCGCTCGGCCACGTCTCGTCGTGCAGACAGGCGGCTGCTCGAGCGGAATCACCTCGATTGATACGGTGCCTGAACGAACGACCCGCATACGTGGTATGAAACGCATCCAGTTCTCGGCCACTTATCCAGAGCGACTCGTTCACCCCCTTCACCAGCAGATTATCGGGGGAACGTCGATCACACGGGCCGAGTTACTGATGTGGAGCCCGACTCGAGACGCGACGACGCTGTTCTGGTGCGACGGGGGGAGGGAAGCCGCCGAAACGATCATCGCGAACATCGATTCGCTCCTCGCCTGCAATTTCGTCGAGGACACCCACGGGACCGGAACCTACGCGTTCCTCCAGCAGGACGAGTACGAGTTCTCGCGGGCGTTGCTGGATACCATCGCAGGTTCCCGGGTGATCTTTCTCCCGCCGGTCGCGTTTCTGGACACGGGCGAGGTACGGTTCGAGGCGGTCGGGGAGCCGACCGCACTCAGTACGTTCCACGACGAACTCTCCGAACTCGCGAACCTCTCCATCGAACGGGTACACGAATTCGAGCGGAAGGGGTCGCCGTCACGTCTCACCGATCGACAGGAGTCCGCACTGGAGACGGCGGCCGCGGTCGGCTACTACGAAGTCCCTCGAGAGGGTACCGTCGCTGACGTCGCTGCCGTCCTGGACTGCTCGAAGAGTACAGCCGGAGAACTGGTGCGGAAGGCAGAAGCAACGGTGATCCGGGACTACCTCGAGACGAGGTGCCGAACGTCGACTACGTAACGACCGTCCGTGACACCGACGGCGGACCGGCCCAGCGATCGGATCCCTCGGAAGTTCGGTGCTCTGTGCTCGAGCGACGGGGGGACGGGGTACACGAAGTACTCCGAACCGGCGAGCGCCGGCGACGAATCGGTTCCGTCGGTGTGGCCCAGTCGGCCCGCCGCCGTCTTCCGCCGGGCCGACGCGGGAACGATCTCTACCGTCGCTTGCGGCGAGTCCGGGCGGTGGCATATTGTCATAAACCGTCTCGTACTCGTCGGATCGACGACGTGCGTCTCGTGCTAGCTTCCGACCGCCGTATCCTCTTTCGTCTCGTCCTCGTAGTAGTCCTGCCAAGCGGGGAGAGGAAGGCAATCGCTGTCCCGTACGTAGGCCCGCAGGCTCTCGAGGACGTCCCAGCGCTGAACCAATCCGACGTTTCGGATGCCGGGGCCGACTACCGTTCGACCTCCCAGCAAACCGGCACCGGACCGAGTCGACGTCGTCAAAAGCCGACCCTAGAGTTTCGTTTCGTTCCGGGCCTGTTCGGTGCGGCGATCGGCCTGCTTCAGTCTATTGTTCGTCGCCCTGGCGACCGGTTCCGGGAGATCGTTCCTTGCCTCGGCGAGCCGATCCTCCACCCGCTGGAGCCGTTCGACGACGGTCTCCAGTTGTTTGTCGGCGTTTCCTCGCTCGCCGGCGCGTCCCCGTTCGGCGGCCCGCCGGGCGGCCTCCACGACGGCTGCAAGCGCACGCTCGAGTCCCTGCACGGCGTTTTCCGAACCGTTGTTATCAGCGTCGTCGCCCTGTGACGAAACCTCCACTCGCGTCTCCTCGGCGACGTTCGCTACAAACTCCGCGAGTGACGCCTTGCCCGTCTCGGGCCGCTCGATACGGACCGCCGACCCGGGGTCGGCGGGCGGATTGATCCGGTAGGCGCCGACGGCGTCGTCGCTGTCCCGAACTTCGGTCGTGTAAGCGCCACCGGTGTGCACGTAGACGGCGTCGTTTCCCTCGACCGCCGACTCGTACAGCCGTCCGGCAAAATCGTCTTCGACGGCCACCCTCGAGAGGTCGGTCGTCCCGGTCTCGTCTCCGAGTTCCACCTTCGTCGCGTGGTCGCGGGCGACGAGCGGAATCTCACCGCCGACACCGGCTGCTGTCACGGTTTCGTCGTCCGACACGGCGACCCGTTCGCTGTGTGGCGCTCGGCCGGCACCGTTGACCGTCAGCCGGTGGTCGCCCGCCGGGACGTCTCGTACGACGGCGACGCCATCGAACGTCGGGGCGGCCTCGGGGTCGCTCTCGAACAGGACGACCGACTCGACGCTCGACTCTACCGTGGTCACCCCCTCGTTTTCCGGCGCCTCATCGCTCGTCACCGCTTCGGTGATCCGGCTGACCACGGTGTTGATCGACCTCGGCTCGCCGATGACGTCGTATCGATCGGCCAGTGCCTCTCGGTGGTGGGAAACGGTGATGTCCACTGCCGGATTCTCGTAGCGGGGCTGGTTCCACGGCGCTTCCGTCGCCGTGATGTGGCCGGCGATAGCGTCCTCGAGGACGTCCGGGACGTCGAACTCGAAGCTCAACTGGGGGCCGATGAACTCCGCGATGTGCTCGACCTCGTCGCTCGAGACGAGTTCGTACTGGACATCGGTGTCGTCCGCTTGGTCGCCGTGCCGGAAGACGAGCCCCGTCTCTCGCGTCGGCAAGTCCGTCGGTGGCGACGTCAGCGCGTCGTACGATCGGACGGTGAGTTCGGCGTCGATCAGCGACGCGCTGGAAACGGACGGCAAGCGTTCGTTGTCGTAGATCGGTTCACCCTCGTACGCCGGGACGAGATAGGGGAGTCGCGACCCCTCGTCCCGCGGCAATCCGTACGCGATCGGAATCTCGGCGTCGACGACGTCCTCGACCCCTTCGATCGCCGTGTTCGTGATGTCTGCCAGCAGATCCTCGATGCCTACTCGCTGGAAGTGATCGGGTACGTCGTTGACCGAGAGCGTACTCGAATGTGACCCGAGTTCGGAGAGGATACGCGGCGTGGTCCCGGGGTCCGGATCCAGGAACTCGTTATTGGGGACGCTTCGGGAGTGGGAACTGGCGACGTACAGCTGCGGTTCGCCGGTCTCCGTGTCGACGAAGACGTGCAGCACTTCCCAGTCGTGCCAGTGGAAGTTTGTCGTAAACTGGTCGAACACCGAGTAACACCAGAACTGGACGACGGCAAGCGGTGATTCCTCGTACTCGACGGCGTGGTAGAACACCGTCGGATTCGGCGGGTTACTCCCTTCGTACTGCTCGTGATACCCGTCGAAGGCATCGAATCCGCCGACGACGGTTTGGCCGTCGCGCTCACTGGCGTATGGGCGTGGATCCGTCGGAAACCACGGCTCGTGGACGTCGAAGTACAGCGCCGGGGCGAATCGCGTCGCCAGCTCTCGAGCCATTTCCCCGTCTACAGGACTGGTCTGACCGTCGTCCTCATCGGGTACCGCAGAACAACCAGCGACAGCAGTCCCACCTGCGGCGGCGAGCGCACCCAGAACCGTCCGGCGGTCCACAGCGACCGTAGAGTCTTCGGTCACCGGTGACTGCCTCCTATCTGAAGACCCAGTGAAGACGCGTGTATCACGAACATGATCTCGAATGAGTCCATCCGCTCAATAAGCCTTCTGTACTGATCGTCGGAGAGCCCGCTAAGATAACGCATTAAACGACGTACCGCCGTCTTGCGAACGTGGACTGTTCGAAAAACGGATGGGCGCTGCAGGATTTGAACCCGCGGCAACTTGGTCCGAAGCCAAGCACTCTGTCCAGACTGAGCTAAGCGCCCGCACCCGTTCATTTCCGCGGGTTCCGTATAAGTGTCTCGATTCCCGATCCGATTGATAGGCGAAACCACACCGCCCTGCCCGGATTCGACACGGCTCGAGGGCCCCGACACCGCCACGACTCGACCCGAATTCCCGGTCAATGAAAATCAGCGACGGCGGTCTTTAAGTGGAGGTCCTACGGCCGGATATGTCGCTGAACGAGGCCCCCATTCCCGACGATGGTCAGTCCGCGGACGAGCCCCTCGAGTTGCTCACGGACGACGAGGAGGTCTGGACGGCGGTTCCTGTCGACGCGACGGGGGACGACCGGATCACGAAGTGGATCTCGGTCGAGGACGATCTCCTCTGTGATCTCGAGGAGTGGCGATAACCGAACGGCGCGGTCGACGAATTCTCCTGTTGCGGTTCCGTTGCGAGTCGGATCGCACCGTTTAACCACTCGGCCTGACCACTCACCGCTGTGCCATGACAGCGCGGGAGACGGTCCGAGGGTTGCTCGAGTTGACGCGGCCGGTGAACGTGATCGCCGCGAGCCTGTTGACGTTCATCGGTGCGTTCGTTGCCGGTGGGATCGCCGATCACGCCGCCGAGGTAGCGGCGGCGGTAGCCGCGACCGGCCTGGCGGTGGGTGCCGGAAACGCCATCAACGACTACTTCGACCGCGAGATCGATCGGATCAACCGCCCCGATCGGGCGATCCCGCGGGGAGCGGTGAGTCCGCGTGGTGCGCTCGCGTTCAGTATCGTTCTTTTCGCAGTCGCAGTCGTGTTGGCGGTGATGCTGCCGACGCTGGCGATCGCGATCGCGGGGATCAACCTCCTGAGCCTGGTGGCGTACACCGAGTTGTTCAAGGGACTGCCGGGGCTGGGGAACGCGCTGGTCGCGTACCTCGTAGGGAGTACGTTCCTGTTCGGTGCGGCGGCGGTCGGGGAGATCGCCCCGGCGGTCGTCCTCTTCTTGCTCGCGGCGATCGCGACCCTGACTCGCGAGATCGTCAAGGACGTCGAGGATCTCGAGGGGGACCGTGAGGAGGGGCTCAACACGCTTCCGATCGCGGTGGGCGAGCAGCGGGCGCTGTGGATCGCGGCCGTTCTGCTCACGATCGGCGTTCTGGCGAGTCCAGTCCCGTACCTGCTGGGGTACTTCGATGTGGTGTATCTGGCACTGGTCGTGCCCGCCGACGCGGTGATGCTGGCCGCGGCCGTCCGGAGTTTCGACGATCCGACCAGGGGTCAGTCGTGGCTCAAGTACGGGATGTTCCTTGCAGCACTGGCGTTCGTCGTCGGCAGGGCATCGCTCGAGGTCGGTGGCGTGTGAGCGGCGTGGACAGCACCGCGTGGACGACGCCGTGTGATCACGTGACCGCGGGCTAGTCCGGCGTTCGGTCTCGGTCGGCTTCCCTGGCCCTGGCTTCGTATGTGACCACCGAACCCAGTGTGTTCCCGGTGTGTGGTTCTCGATTTCGCGCCGGGCTCGGCTCGTTCCAGCCTCGAGAAGCACTCGTTCGTGGGCCCTATCAAAAGGATTATAAACTGGATCCTGTATTTTCATACCAGACGTTGGTACAGAGTGCTGGCTGCCGAGACGGTCACGGACGGATGTGAGTATCTGGTATGTATGACCTCGTAGATGTCCTCCCGGACACGGACCTCGGTCCGGGGACGAACATCCTTATCGCCGGTCCGCCGCTCACGGGCAAGCGGGAGATCGCGTTCGACATCCTCAGGAGTGGGATGAGCAGCGGCGACGGAACGATCGTCGTTTCGACCAAGGACAGTGCCGACAAGGTACTCGAGCAGTTGTCGTCGGACACTCAGCAGTCCGCATCCGACACTACTCCCGTCGGGGTCGTCGACTGTGTCACGAAACAGCGTGGTATCGGTGCCGTCGAGAACGATCCGCGGATCAAGTACGCGTCTTCGCCGGTCGACATGACCGGTATCGGGATCAAGCTCTCCGAGTTCCTCCAGGAGTTCTACGAGAACCGGGGCGTGACCCAGAATCGCGTGTTGTTACACTCGATTTCGACGCTGTTGATGTACTCGGACCTCCAGACGGTGTTCCGATTCCTGCACGTCTTTACCGGCCGCGTCCAGAGCGCCGACGCCCTCGGGCTGTACGTTATCGACTCGACGTCACACGACGACCAGACGATGAACACGCTCAAGCAACTGTTCGATGGCGTGATCGAACTCGAGGACGGCGACGGCGACGGCGACGAGCCGGACATCACGACGGCGGGACTCTCTGCCTGAAACGGACCCCCGCCGATCTGTAGATTCTCGGGAGAACGGACGATAGGTGTTTAGGGCCGAGACCCGCTACGCTACGCTACGGTATGCCAGTCGAGTCCGACGCGGAGATCGAAGCGGTGCTCGAGGCCGAAACCGTCGCCGTCGTCGGCTGCTCGAGTACACCGGGCAAGGCGGCCCACGACGTCCCGTCGTACCTCGCGGACCACGGGTACGAGGTGTACCCGGTGAACCCGTTCGCCGACGAAATCCTCGGCCGACGAGCGGTCGACTCGCTCTCGGAACTCGACGAGGAGGTCGACGTCGACGTGGTCTGTATTTTCCGCCCCAGCGACGAGGTGGCAGGGATCGTCGACGAAGCGCTCGAGCGCGACGACGTCGAGGCGATCTGGACCCAGTTGGGAATCGAAGACGACGAGGCGACAGTACGCGCCGAGGGGGCGGGAACGACCGTCGTACAGGATCGCTGTATGAAGGTCGAACACCGGCGGTTGCTGAAATGACGACGAGCGACGAGATACGGGCGATCGCCCCACACCGCGATATGGCGGTCCTTGATGGTTGTACGTCGGTTTCGACCCCAGTTACCGACAGAGACTTATTCGACAGAGGAGTACGCGGTACCAGTACCCATGTGTGACCGGTCCGGGAGCTGTACGAACGAGGGGACGTGCCAGCTCGTCCTCAAGAACCGGAATACGGGGATGGAGATGGTGGAACATCACTGCAAGGCCCACCTCGTGCTTCGCGTCTGGGAAGTCGAACGCGACGACGAACTCGACGTCGTCGACGCGACCACGCTCCGTCAGCCACCGGCACCGGGGTAAAGCTGACGTTCGCTGAGCGCCACGGTCGAGATCGGGATCGGGGTCGGGATCGAACGTCGATCCGAGCCGCAGGCGACGACGCGTCGGTCCCCTGGATCGACCGTTTCACTCTGAACCGGGGGCGCGGCGACCCGCCGTCGGCGGACCGAGTTACGAACTCCACTCGTCGAACGAACGATAGATCCCCTTCGAGAGGTATCGCTCGCTCGAGTCCGGGAAGACGGTGACCACGGTGTCGTGGGGGGCGTCGATCGTCCCGTCGGCGATCCCGCGGGCGATGCGTTTCGCCGCGACGCTTGCTGCACCCGCGCTCGAGGCGACCAGGTGTCCTTCCTCGCGTGCGAGGCGGACGAGTTCGTCGTGGGCCTCGCGATCGGCGACAGCGTAGACGTCGTCGACCAGTTCCGGATCGAACAGTTCGTTCGTCGATGGATCGTGCGTGCCGATCCCTTCGATCTTGTACTCCCCTTCCTCGCGATCCTCGCCGACGACCTCGCCGTACAGTGACCCTTCCGGTTCGACGGCACCGACGTAGGTGTCGGGGTCCTGCTCGAGGGCGTAGCGGGCGATTCCCATGAGCGTGCCCGCGGTGCCACACCCCGCGACGACGGCGCCGACCTCGCCGTCCAGCGCCTCGTAGATTTCCGGGCCAGTGGTCGCGTGATGTGCTTCCGCGTTCAGCGGGTTCGAGAACTGCTGGGGGACGACTGCGTCGTCCAGTTCCTCGGCGAGTTGCTGTGCACGGTCGATCGCGCCGCCCATTCCGTCCTCTGTCGGGGTGTTGATGATCTCCGCACCGAGTGCGTCCATCAGCTGCTGTTTTTCGACGCTGAACCGCTCGGGAACGACGAAGATCGCGTCGAGACCGAGCTGTTCGGCCGCGATCGCGAGCCCGATGCCGGTGTTCCCGGCGGTCGGCTCGATGATCGTTCCCCCGGCGGGGACGTCTCCGCGCTCGAGCATCCGCTCGAGCATGTAGCGGCCGATCCGATCTTTCACGCTCGCCCCCGGGTTGAACGACTCGAGTTTTGCGTAGATGCGTACGCCCTCGACGCCATCCTGTACGCGGACGAGCGGCGTGTCACCGATCGTCTCGAGTACCGACTCCAACGGTCGCTCGTGGGTCGTCATTGTGCTGGCAAATGTTGCCACTGTTGTTAGGTCTTGCTTTTACGCTCTCCCGGTCCGGCACTGCCGAACGATCGAACCGGCACGAAAACCCCATCGAAGCGGGTGCGAGCGACCGATGAGCGTTCCTCGGCGTCGACGGCTCGTTAGGCTTCGGTCTCGCCGTCCTCGGCGTCGGCTGCGGTCGCGTCCCCGTCAGTCGCGTCTTCAGCCTCCTCGAGGTCCACGTCGTCGATCGCCGCGTCTGCGAGGATCTCCTCGCCGTCGATTCCCTGTTCGTCGGCGATCGCCAGCAGGAGTTCGCGCTGCTCGGTAAGCTGGTGGTCGATCCGGTTGACCGTGTCGTGGGTCTCGTCCATTTCCTCTTCCAGACTGATGATCCGCTTCTGGAGTTGCTGTACCTGTTTGTACATCGCTTCGGCCCGATCCGAGAGCCCCTGAAGTTTCTTTGCGGTGCTGCCGAGTCCCATGCCAGGACGATGTGTCGGCTCGGTAATGGGCCTTTTCCTCCATCGGAGTCCCCGGCTCGAGATGGTGTGTTATCAACTAACGTGGCCTAGCAAATTTAAGGCCATCCCGCTCGAGGGCGAGTGATCGCTTCCGCCCTGATGCTGCTTCCGACGCCGGGTTCAGGGTCCAAGAACCGACGCCGGTTCCGTTCGATGAACTGGGTCCAGTCGACGCCGCTGGTTTTCAGTGATTCAGTCGGTCACACCCCCGTTTCCGTGCGTCGACGAAATCCGCTGCGGGCCACACCACTCCGCGTTAGACCGTACGAAAGACAGGGAAATCCCTGACTTCGACCTCGAGCAGAACGTCTCGACCGAGTCGGCTGCGGAGTGTGAGACTGAGCCGAGCGCCGCCGATTCCGACGACGTTCTCGAGCACACGGAGCGAAGGCGTCCGGGTCAGCGGCCCCGTCCGGTCGGGCGATTCTGGAGGCGAAAGGCCCTTAAGGTGTAACCGTCTACGAAGAACTGGATAGGTCGGGCAGTTTGGCCCTGCTCGTAACCCGCGCTATGGTCATTAGCGGGGACCGAACGCCGCGGGCGTCCGGTCAGACCGGCCGGGGCCCCGGGAGCCAACAGAGAAGCCTCGTCCGTCGGGGACAGCGGTCCGCGGTGGCCGTCCGCAGGGACGTCCCATCGCGGTTAGCCGGCGACAGCCCATCAGGCGCGGAAGCGAGCAGTGGACCGCCGGACACCTGTCGCTCGACGGGTCGCGGGGTGGAGAAGGCAACCGGGATTCCCCCGGCCGGAACGCCGGGCAATCGCGGAATCCGCATTCATACCTCATTCCTCACCACCGCCGAGCCGTCAGGCCGGTAGACCGATCCGTTTCGATCGGTGCCGCGTTCGCCGTAACCGCAAGGCGATTGCCCGTCCGCGTCCAGAGGCCAGTATGATCAGCCTCGCCCTGACGGTCCGGCAGTGTGACTGTCCGTTGAGTGCGGCGAGCGACGCCTACGACGTCGCGTTCGTGACCCCTCACTGGCGCTATCACCGCGAGCGGTCCACCCTCGAGTTGCGGGTCCTCGCCGACGCGGCCGACCGCGCCGCACTCGAGCAGGGGCTGGACGTCGTTCGGAACCACGAGGAGACGACGCGGTTCGAACTGCTCGCCAAGCGCGGCGGGACGGGACGGGCCCGGCTCGCGATGGGGACGACCGACGTAATGGGGACGGTCGTCGACCACGGCGGTTACCTCACCGGGCCGTTCGAGAACGTCGACGGGAGCGAACGCTGGCAGATCGGGTTCGACGACGAGGCCGCCGCCGACGCGGCCCTCGAGACGCTCGAAACTGCGGACGACGAGTGCGAACTCCGGAGTCGTCGGGTCATCGATCCCGCGACTGTCCTCGAGGACGTGCGGGCGGAGGCGGTCGGATCGACCGTGTTGGAGCGTGCCCGGGGCCTCACACCCACCGAACGCGAGACGCTCCGGCGGGCCGTCGAAGACGGCTACTACGACGTGCCCCGATCGGCGACGCTCGGCGACCTCGCCGACGCGCTCGACGTGTCCGATCCGGCAGTCTCGAAGACGCTGCGACGGGCCGAACGGAAACTGCTCGTGCCGACGGTGTCGGCCGTCGAGTCCGCTCGGCGGCGCGACCGGCGTTAACATTCTAACGAGAGCGACCATCCTCCTCGGACCCATAGCTCGAGTCGAATGCCCCGACTGTCGTCCAAACCCGTGTGGTCGAGGCTCTCCACGTATCTGTTCGCGCTGGCGCCGCTCGCCGCTGCCGCACTCTGGGGCGGCCTCTACGTCGTGAGCAAGTGGGGGTTCGACGCCGTCCCGCCGCTGACGCTGGCGTTCCTCCGCGTGGCGGTCGGCGCCGCCGCCTTGCTCGTCGTCGTCCGGGCGACAGCGCCGCGCCGGCGGTTTTCGCGTCGCGACCTGCTGGGGTTTGCCGCCCTGGGCGTGGCCGTCGCCGCGTCGCTTGCGACCCAGTTCCTCGGGACGGCCCTGACCACCGCCAGCCAGGGATCGCTCGTGACCGTGCTGACCCCCGTGTTTACCATCCTGCTCGGTGTGTCCGTGCTGGGCGAACGGCTCTCCGGTCGCCTGGTCGTCGGCATCGTCACGGCGATCGTCGGCACCGTCGTCGTGCTCTCGGGCCAGTACGACCTCGCGGAGTTGACCGGCTCGGCGACCGTCGGGATCGGGATGCTCCTGGTCGCGAGCGCGACCTGGGCTGTCTATACAGTCTTCGGAAAGCCGCTGATCGAACGCTACTCCGCCCTCGAGACCGCCACCTACTCCTGTGCCGTCGCGGTCCCGATCCTCGGGGCGCTGGTCCCGGTCGAGGTCGCGATGACCGGGGCGTCGCTGCGGGCGATCGAGCCGACGCCGGAGTTGGTCGTCGCGGTTCTCTACCTGGGACTGCTCGGAACCGCGGCTGCGTGGTACCTCTGGTACAAGGGGATGGAGTACGTCGACGCGAGCGTCGTCTCGGCGTTTTTCTTCGCCCAGCCGGTCGTCGGCGCGCTCTTCGGGGCGGCAGTGCTCGGCGAATCGCCAGGGTCGCGGTTCGTCCTCGGCGGCGCGGTGATGGCGGCCGGGATCTACATGGTGTCGACGACACGAACGACCGCGTAGCCGCCGGATTCGGCCCGCAACACGGGGGCCTGCGTGAGATACGAGAGAAGGGAACGGAACGGTCACCGGCGTCGGCACGGCGACCGGCGCGTCTGCTGGGGACCGGACCCCGGGTCGACGAGGGTGAGCCGAAGGGACGTTCAACGCCTGGGGTACGTTCATGGATCGAGTAAAGTTTAGGAGGACCCCCATGATGGGTGAGGACGATGACATCTCGTCGAACCGCGATCGTCCTCTGTCTCCTGGTGCTGGTCGTTCCGCTGAGCGGCTGCGTCGTCCTCGAGGACGGCGACGACGGGCCGTCGACCACGGCGCCGAAACCGGGCCCGGAAGCCGAGTCCGAGCAATCGCCCGACCCCGCAGCCGTGTTCGAGGGCGCATTCGTCCACTCGGAGGCCCTCGAGAACGTCCGCGGCGAGCGGACGACGACCGTGACGATCGGCGAGCCCGGCGACGCCGAAACGCGAACCGAACGCGTCGCGGTCGTCGAACGCCCCTACGTCGAGTACCGCAGCGAAGTCCTCGAGTCGTCCGCGCCCGATCGCGTCGGCGAGGTCTACGTCTCGAACGCGTCGGTTTCGTGGTGGTACGACCCCGATGGGCCGTCCGCGAGCTACTTCCCGGTCGAGGAGCCCTTCGACGACGACGCGGTTCGGGCCGACCGCGCAGCGCAAGCCGACCGGCAGAGCGACCTCTACGACCTCGAGTACCTGGGGACCGAGACGGTCGCCGACCGCGAGGCCCACGTCCTCGCCGTCGAAGCGAAAAACGAGACGGTCGCCGAGGGAATCTCGCTGTTGGTCGGCGACACCGAATTCGTCTACGCCCTCGAGACGATCGACCCGACCGAGAAACTCGTCGCCGACGAGCAGCGTCTCTGGATCGATGCGGAGTACGAGTACCCGCTGAAGGAGGAACTCGTGGTGAGCGCCGAATCGGCGGACGACGCCGACCGCTACGTCATGACCGAACGGTTCGAGACCGTGACGTTCAACGACGGGGACGTCGGCGACGACACGTTCGCGTTCGACCCGCCCGAGAACGCGACGGTGACGGACCTCTCCGAGGAGTGACGGGACTGGGAGAGCCGACACCTCGGAATTCCAGCCGACGCTTCGAAAAACGGAAACGTTCTTCACGTTGGTTCGATGATATCACGAGGACCGGTGGGATGACGCTGCAACTGCAAAAAGCGGACGAAAGCGACCTCGAGACGCTGGCCGAACTCTGGCGCGCGCTGGCCACGGATATGGTACAGTATTCCGACCTGAACGAACTGTCCGATGGCGCCGCGAGCGAGGCCGTCGAGGAGGAGTTTCGCAACCAACTCGAGAGCGAGGACGTCACGAATTATCTGCTCCGGGAATCGAACTCGGAGTCGGAATCGGAGTCGGAGTCGGAATCGAAATCAGGAACGACGGTCGGCTTCGTCACCCTCCGGAAGGGAACTCACCCCTCGAGGGAGTACTCGGAGTACCTCCGTATCGTGAACCTGTTCGTGAAAGAGGGATACCGAAGCGAGGGCTACGGGTCGGCGGTCATCGACCGCGTCGAGGAGATGGGCCGGGAAAAGGGATGTGACCTCCTCAAGGTATCCTTCGAGATCGAAAACAGCGGTGCGCGCCGGTTCTACGCCGAGAACGGCTTCGAGGAGAAACAGATCGATTCCGTGTACCGGCTCGAGTGATCCACCGATCCCCTCGAATTATCGCAGGGGAGGAGAGGGAACCGAACCGCCTACTCGGCCGCGCCGAGAACGCCCTGTTCGTTCGCGAGGTCGAGGCCGCCCTCGAGAGTCCGGACGGGGTACGGGATGTCGATCCCTTCTTCGTCGAACCGCCGTTTCACCTCGGTCACGTACTCGCCCCTGATGCGGACGAAGTCGGCCCGCGAGGGGTCCGCGATCCAGAACCGCGACTGAAGCCCGACGTCGGAGTCGCCGAGTTCGGTCAACCGCACGCTCGGCGCGGGATCGTCGAGGATATCCGGGTGGCGTTCCGCCTCGTCGACGATGATCCGGCGCGCCTGATCGATGTCGTCGTCGTAACCGATGCCGAAGACGAACTTCATCCGGAGCTGGTCCGCCTCGACCGGGTTCTTGATGACGCTTTCAGTCAGTTGCGCGTTCGGCACCGTCAACAGTTCGTTGTCGAAGGTACGAACGCGAGTGACCCGGAGGCTGATGTCCTCGACGACGCCCGAGTGGTCCTCCCACTCGATCCAGTCGCCGATCCGGAACGGCTTGTCGATGTAGATGAACACACCGGAGACGAAGTTCGAGATCGTACTCTGCATCGCGAGGCCGACCGCCAGCGCGCCGGCCGCGGCGATGCCGGCCATCGAGACCAGGAAGTTGCCGAATCCAGCGAAGCCGAACGCGACCGCGACCGCGAGGAAGACGACCCCGAACGTGGCGAGTTTGAGCAGTGGCTTCTGCGCGTGGGCGTCGAGTTCGCGCGCCTCGAGCCCACGTCGAACGATCGGCAGGAGAACGGCCTTTCCGATGCCGTAGACGACGACGAACGCGGCGACGAAGAGGATCAGTCCCTCGAGGCTATCGGCGATCGTCGCACCCATAAACTCCTCGAGTGCGCTGCCGATCGGGCCGAGTTCGTCGGCCGCCTGCGAGGGAGCCCCGGTCATCGATGCAACACCGCGGTGTGCCCGCGGGTCTCGACGAGTTCGGCTCCGACCCGTTCGGCCAGGTCAGCCGCCTTCTCCTCGGTCGAACTCCCGGCCCGGGCGGCCCGGAGGAACTTCACCTTCACCAGCTTCCGGTCCGCGAGTTGGTCGTCCAGTTCGTCGACGACGGATTCGATACCGCTCTTGCCGACCCAGACGGTGACGTCGAGGTCGTGCGCTCGTTTCTTGAGTTCCTGTCTATCCATACCCTCGAGTAATGGAGTCAAGCCGTTTGAATCTTCGCGAACTGGACTGACGGCGGGCGGACGGCGGACCGACGCCGGACCGTCGGCGTTCGATACGTTCAGCCCGGGGACGGCTCCGTGACGGCCCGGTTACCACAGGTAGTCACACGGGCGGGGCCGTCGGCCGACAATACGGGAAGCACCCGAGTCGTGATCGTGGTTCCACACTCCATCGGGTCGCTACCCGGCGCTCTCGTGCTCTCACATCTCGCACTCTCGAGCCCACCTGCTCAGTCCTCGTACGGATACCGTGCCTGCTCACCACAGTCGCAGGTGATCACGACGTGGCCGTCCTGCAGCCTGACTCGAGCGTTCCGTCCGGGTCGGAGATAGGCGTCGCAAGCGTCGCAGGTGAACCGGCGGAACGTCCGCGGGAGACTGAGGCGGTTGCGCTCCGCGACCCGTCGCGCGAGCCGGACGTAGTATCGCGCGCGCTCCTGCTCGCCCTCTGTCGCCGCCGCTCGAGCCAGGTCGTGCAGCCGTTCGATCCGTTCGGCGGCGACGCTCATGGCGTGTCGTTTCGTCGGTTCGCCTATTGATGTTGCGTTCGAGACTCGAGACTCGAGACTCGAGGCTCGAGGCTCCGCCCCCGAGACCGACGGGTGAAAACGGCGCCCGGCAGCCAGGAGCCAGTACCGCATAGTTACCGCAAGTAGGCCGGTCCGACGGTCCGTAACCACAATCAATACCGGAATATCGTACACAATACTGTTATATATCAACGACGAAGAACCCCGAAGGAAGCGAATGAATCGGAACGCCCTGCCCCCATCCTCGCCCTCCACCCTCCCCGACGAGCGCGTGAGTCGTCGCTCCGTGCTCGCCGCCGCGGCCGTCGCTGCAGTGCCGACGAGCGGCTGTGCCACCCGCGTCCGCAGCGTCGTCGACGACGGCGGCCCGCAACTCTCGGTGACGCTCGGTACCGTCCCCACCGACGACGACCGCGGCGCGATCCGGATCGCCCGCCATCTCGAGTCGACCCTCGAGGCCGTCGGCATCGACGTGGCGCTGGACGTCCGACAGTCCTCGGAATTTCTCGAGGCAGTGTTGCTGGATCACGAGTTCGACCTCTTCGTCGGTCGGTACCCCGTCGACGGTGGTCCCGATCTCGACCCCGACTTCCTCTACGGAGCGTTGCACTCGCAGTTCGCGACCGAGGCCGGTCGACAGAACCCCTTCGGGGTCACTGACATGGCCCTCGACGAAGCCCTCGAGACCCAGCGTCGCGCCGACGGTCGGGAACGGCGGGCGGCCGTCGAGTCGGTACTCGCCTACGTCGCCGAACGGAAGCCGTTCGAGCCGATCTGCCGGCCGATCGAGCACCGCCTCGTCCGACCCGAGTCGATCGACGGCTGGTCGGACGGCTGGCTCGGCACCGAACTCGACTATCTCGGTCTCGACTCCGCCAGTACCACGGGCGACGGCTCGACGGATCGCCTCCACGCGCTCCTCCTCGATTCTCGGCCGTCCCGGAACTGCAACCCCCTCTCGGTGACGATGCGAGACCGCGACGTAATCGTCGACCTCCTGTACGACTCGCTTGGCACGATCGATCGCGAAACCGGAACGATCCGGCCGTGGCTCGCCGATCGGTGGGAGTGGGAATCCAAACCGGAACCGAACCGCGACGGAACCGACTCTCCTCGGCGGACGACCGCGAGGATCACGCTCCGGGAGGATGCATACTTTCACGACGGCGAACCGATCACCGCCGCGGACGTCGCCTTCACGTACCGGTTTCTCGCCGACACCGCCCTCGGTAACGCCCCCGTCCCTTCCCCTGCACCGCGGTACCGGGGACGCGTCGCCGCGGTCGACGACGTCGAGGTTCGCAGCGAAACCGAACTGTCGATCACGGTCGATGCCGGTCCCGAGGTCGCAAACCGGATCGCGACGGTTCCGATCCTCCCGGAACACGTCTGGATCGAGCGGCTCGCCGAATACGGCGTCGATCCGGACCGCGGCCGCGAGGACGAGGCGGACACTACCCTCGACACCGATCCCGGGCTCGACCCGGGGTACGAATCAGAACCGGACGACGAGGAAGCTGCCGTCTCGGCCCCGCAGGGGCGCTGGGGCCCCGTCGCCGGCGACGTCGAACCGATCGGGAGCGGCCCGTACCGGCTCGCCGACCGGGCGGAGCGTGATTCCATCACGCTCGAGCGATACGAGGGACACTTCGCGGTACCCTCGTTCCCGGACGAGAGCGCGGACCGCGACGGGAACACGACCGCGACTATAGACGAAGATGGGGCGAACGACGAACCCCACGGACGGACGGAGAGCGACGGGAACGACGGGAACGACGGGAGCGACGAGGACGCGGCGCACTCTCGCACTCCCACAGCCTCGATCGACGAGTTGTACTTCGACATCGACCCGAGCAGCGCGTCCGCGATCCAGCGAACCGTCGCCGGGGACGCCGATCTGACGGCGTCGATGCTCGAGGCCGACGCGCTCGATCGGATTCCGGCGGTGGCCGACGCCGACGGCTCGGTGCGCCGCCTCGAGGCCCGCTCGCCGACGTTCTACTACCTCGGGTTCAACACGCGCCGGGGGCCGGTCGGCAACGTTCATTTCCGTCGTGCGGTCGCCCACCTGATAGACAAGGCCTGGATCGTCGACGACGTCTTCCACGGTGAGGCCGACCCGATCGTAACGCCCGTCGGAGAGGAGTGGCTCCCCGACTCGGAGCCCGATCTGACGTGGGATGGTACGGACCCGGTCGCCCCGTTCCCCGGCGAAGGGGGCGAACTCGACGTCGAGGCCGCTCGAGCGCTGTTCGAAGACCGCGGGTTCCAGTACGACGAAGACGGCCGCCTGCTGCGGCGGTACTGACGGAGGTACGTACGGATATGTTCACCGAGATGTTGCTCCGCGTCGTCGTCGCAGTGGGCTGTCTCCTGCCGCTCGCGCTGGTCGCGTTCGTCGGGCGGGAGCGTCTCGCCTCCTTCCGGCGGGAGTGGCGCCAACGGCTCCGGGAGAGCGCACCAGTCGTTGCGGTACTCGCCGTCGTTCTCGTCGTGAACCGGCTATTGCGATCCTCGGCCCCGCGTCTCTCCGACGAGGTTGGCGTCCACATGACCTCGACGCTCTACGACCTCGAGGGCGAGTTCGTCTTCGTCTTCCAGTCGATCGAGACGCCGGCACTGACGGCGTACTTCTCGGTCGTGTACGTCTACGGCTACACGTTCCTGCTCGTCTTCCCGATTCTCGCGTACGTCGCGCTGTCCGACACGGTCCGGTTACGGCGGCTCCTGGCGGCGTACGCGCTGAACTACGCGATCGGGCTGGCCTGTTACCTGGTCGTGATCGCGCTCGGCCCGCGCAACGTGATGCCCGAGGCGTTCGCCGAGACGATGCTGTACAATTCTAACCCGGAGTATCAGCATCTCACGCGACAGGTCAACCGCTACACCAACGTCTTCCCCTCGCTGCATACCTCGCTTTCGGCGACGGTAGCGATCTTCGCCTACCGGACGCGGTCGACGTACTCAGCGTGGTTTCCGGTCGCCGGCGTCCTCGCGGTCTCGGTCGCCATCTCGACGATGTACCTGGGAATGCACTGGGCGACCGACGTCGTCGCCGGAATCGTCCTGGCGGCCGTCTCGGTCGTGCTCTCGGTGTCCCTCGTGGGTCGAGGGTGGGCGTCGACGCTTCGCGAGCGGGTCGGACTCGAGTGACGGCCGCGTTGCGTTCGAAAGCCAAAGACCGGCCGTTCCAGCGCAATACTGTTATATCACCCCTGGCGAACAGAGACAAACGAACGAGAGACGAGATGCCAGAGCCCGCTCCCCCCTCCGCCGAGACGCCGCGTCGCGATGCCGAGAGCGACCGCCACGGCCGAGGTCCGACGACGAGCCGCCGCGCGATGCTCGCCGCGACCGGGCTGACGGCGGCGACGGCCGGCTGCGTTCGGGAAGTTCGCAACGCGGTCAACCGCGACGGAATCGACCACCTGTCGCTGACGATCACCACGCTGCCCGCCGACGGCGACCGCGAAAGCATCCAGCTCTCCCGAGCGATCCGGAACGCGCTCGAGGCGGTCGGCGTCGACGTCTCGATCGCGATGCGCTCCCACGAGGAGTTCCTGCGGGAGACGCTGATCAACCACGAGTTCGACGTGTACGTCGGCCGCTACCCGACCGGGACCGAGCCGTCCTACCTCTACGAGGCACTCCACTCGCGGTACGCCGACGAGGCGGGCTGGCAGAACCCGTTCGGGTTCACGAACCTCACGTTCGACGAGCGCCTCGAGCGCCAGCGCGACGCCGGCGACCGCGAGCGACGCGACGCCATCGCGGAGACGCTGTCGGCGTTCGCCGCCGAGCAGCCGTTCGTCCCGATCTGTGCGCCCCGGGAGTACCGACTGGCGCGGACCGACCGCTTCGACGGCTGGGAGGATCGACACCCGGCGACTCCGCCGGGATATCTCGGACTCGAGGTTCTCGACCGGGAGAACGAGAGTGGAAACGACGACAGCCGACTCCGGGCCGTCCACACGGACGCCCGCCCCTCGCAGAACCTCAATCCGCTGTCGGCCGAATACCGAAACCGGGGGCTGTTCACCGGATTGCTATACGATACGCTCGCGGTCGATGCAGACCTGCTCGAGGATTCGGGACTCGAGTCAGACGGTGAGGACGGTGAGGATGGGGAGGACGGAGAGGACGGCGAGAACGCGGATGAGGAGGACGAGGGAGACGGGGGAACGACAGGAGACGAAAACCCGGACAGGGAGACCGATGCGGACGACGCCGATGCCACGGGACCCGACCTCCGCCCCTGGCTCGCCGACTCCTGGACCCTCGAGGACGACGTACTGACGGTACGGCTCCGCGAGGACTGTCCGTTCCACGATGGACGACAGGTAACCGCCGACGACGTCGCCTTCACCTACCGGTTCCTCTCGGATACGACCCTCGGCGACGACCGGGTTCCGACCCCGTCGCCGCGCCATCGCGGCCAGGTCGCCCCCGTCGAAGCGGTCGACGCGGCCGGCAACGACCACGAGGTCGAGTTCCGGTTCCGACGCTCGCTCGAGGACGCGAGCCCAGCGGTCGCCGCCGCGCTGACGGTCCCGATCCTGCCGGAACACGTCTGGCGAGAGCGGTCGGCGGCCGCCGACGTCACCGGCGTCCGCATCGCCGAAGGGGTCACCGAGGCGCTCGTCGTGGACAACGTCCCGCCGATCGGGAGCGGCCCCTTCGCGTTCGCCGACCGAACGGACCGGGAACACGTCACCCTCGAGCGCAACGACGACCACTTCACGCTACGCGAGGGCGTCGATCTCCCCGCGCCGACCGCGTCCGAGATGCGGGTCGCCATCGACCCCCGGAGCACGTCGGCCGTCGAACTCGTTTCCGACGACGACGCCGACGTCACCACGTCGACGCTCGAGAGCTACGTGCTCGACGACGTGATCGAGGCCGCCGCCGAGGCCGACGACCTCGAGGTGCTCGAGTCGCCGCCGCGATCGTTCTACCATCTGGGTTTCAACGCGCGTAAAGCGCCGTTCAGCAATCCCCGATTCCGGCGAACGGTGGCACGACTGATCGACAAGGCGTGGGTCGTCGACGAGGTGTTCGACGGCTACGCCCGGCCGATCACGGCGCCGCTCGTGGATCAGGAGTGGGTCCCGGACGACCTCGCCAGGGGCGCCGACGGGAACGGCGACCCCGCGACACCCTTCCTCGGACAGGACGGCGAAGTCGACGTCGAGGCTGCGCGGGCGGCGTTCGAGGCGGCAGGGTTCAGGTACGACGCGAACGGCCGACTCCGTACACGGGTGAGTCGGTAATGCTTCTCGAGGTCCTGCTTCGGCTCGTCGTCGTCGTCACCGTCATGCTGATCGCCGCGACGGCCGCCTTCGTCGGCCGCTACCGGCTCCGGGACACGCGCCTCGAGTGGCGCGAGCGCGTACAGGAGGCCGCACCGATCACGGTCGTTCTCGTAGCCGTATTGCTCGGGAACGGTGTTGCCAGACAGACGGTTCCGGACCTCTCGTGGATGATCGGCTGGGAACGGACGGGACAGATCGAGGCCCTCGAGGGGTCGTTCATCGTCTGGCTGCAGTCCCAGGCGACGCCGGAGTTAACGGCGTACTTTTCGTTCGTCTACATCTACGCCTACGTCTTCCTGCTCGTCTTCCCGATCGTTGCCTACTTCGCGCTCTCGAACACGCGCCCGCTCCGGGAGTTGCTGGCGGCCTACACGTTGAACTACACGCTCGGGCTGGTCTGTTACGTCTTCGTGATCGCCTACGGGCCGCGAAACATGATGCCGGAACTGGTCGATGCCCTCCTGTACGACACGTACCCGCGATACCAGCACCTCACGCGGCAGGTCAACCGCAACACGAACGTCTTCCCTTCGTTGCACACATCGCTGGCGACGACCGTCGCCTTCCTGGCGTACCGAACACGGGAGATCTATCCGAAGTGGGCCCTCGTCGCCCTCTGGGTCGCGCTCTCGGTCGCCGTGTCGACGATGTACCTGGGGATCCACTGGGCGATCGACGTCCTCGCGGGCGTCGCACTCGCCTACGTGAGCGTCACCCTCTCCGGGTTGCTGGTCGGGCAGTGGTCGGTCCGAAACTGGCTCGAGAGCCGGGTTCCGCCCCAGTCCGAACCGAGCGGACACTCGGGAAAGAGGCCACGAGAGACGCGGGACCCCGAGCGCGACCGCGCCGTCGAACCGACCGACTCGAGCGGCGAGGAAGGGTAACCGCTGTTCGAGGGCAGTGCTATCGATGTCGGCGGAAGGCGTCGTCGAAAGGAGTAGGACTGCGATCGTTCGTCCGTTCCGGGCGTAAGCTGCCCGCACGCCGGCACTCGTAGCCGATCGATCGCCGGTTAGTCGTGGCTAGTCGTGGTTAGTCGTCCTCGAGCGCGTCGGCGATCCGCTTGAGCGCGCGAGTCTGGTCGCGCATCTCGTCTCGCAGCTGTCGCACCTCACGGACGAGTTCCTCGTTGCTCTCGTCCTGACCACCGCGGCCGCCCGGACCGCCGGGGCCGCCACCCATCATGCCGCCCATCATCTGTGCGAAGGGGTTGCCGCCGCCGCCCATGCCGCCGGGACCGCCACCGCCGCCACCGAACGGACTCTCGGGGGCCTCGCCCTCTTCGCCTTCCTCGGCGCGCTTCTCGCGGATCTCTTCGACGCGCTCTCGGAAGGATTTCTCCTCGCTGTCGTCTCCTTCTCCGTTCGCACCGGATTCGGCTTCGTTGTCGTCCGTCATACCCTCGGGTTCTTGACGGCCGGGGAAAAGGATTGCCATGTTTGCAACCGGGCCTACACGAGTGTTGCTTTGCAACCCCGCCCACACGAGCCGTTCACGGCCTGGCGTTGGGCACGTCGGGCCGCACAAGCCGCGGACTCGTGTGACGACCTCGAACCCCGAAGATCGACCGTGTGCCGACGATCGCTCACTCTCGACGACAAAGCTTGGCTTTATCAGTCCGGAGGGCGAGGGTCGAGATATGCAAGGAAACCTGCCGCCGGAAGCACAGGAGAAAATCGAACAGCTCCAGGATCTTCAGGAGACAGCCCAGGAAGTCGCCGTCCAGAAGCAGGAGGCCGAAAACAGCCTCACCGAGGCCCAGAACGCCCTCACCGAACTCGAGAACATCGACGAAGGAACGACCATGTACCGACAGGTCGGCGAACTCCTCGTCGAGACCGAATACGACGAGGCCGAGGACGACCTCGAGGACAAGGTCGACACGCTCGAACTCCGCCTCGAGACCCTCGAGAAGCAGGAGGACCGCGTCCAGGAGCAGTTCGAGGACCTCCAGGACGACCTCGAGGAGCTGCTCGGCGGCGCCGGCGGCATGGGCGGCCCCGCGGGTCCGGGCGGTCCGGGCGCGGGTGGCGCGTAAACTCGTACTCGTAGCGACCGATAATCGACTCGATTCCCTCGACACATGACCTCGGATACCGACGCGGACGCCGACGTAGGCAGCGAGACAGACGGGCCGTCCGACGAGACCGTCGTCCAGACGGCGTCGGACGCCGCGGAAGGGCTGATCTTCTCGCGGTACAAGCAGTCCGAGGTCCGCGATTACGACGTGACTATCACCTTCGAGGACGGCGTTCTCGAGGTCGATGTCTACCTCAACGCTCCGGACGAGGAGGACGGACCGGATCCGGAGCGAGTCGCGGACGACGCCGCGCTTGCGGCGCGACGGGCGGTCGACGAACTGTTCGGGCAGTAATCGATACCCGACTTTCCGGTCGACCGCTCGCTACTCGCCGTTCTCACGTGGGCCACAACTGATAAGTATCGTTCCCGTGAATCGAACGTCGAGGACTATGGAGACCTCTTCTCAGTAGTTCGGCGCTCTCGCCTCGCGATAGTAGCTACACTTCCGTGAGTGGTGAGTGCCGCGTGCTTCCCGGCGATAGCCGCCGGACCGTATCGTTTACTCGATAGCCATGACGCCACCAACCCCATGTCACGAACGCACAACGCAGAGAGACGAACAGCCGTCGCGAAGAAATCGGAGACCACCCCCATCGAGACGAACGAGATAGAAGCGCTCGTCCGGGCGGCAGGCGACGAGCTCGTCGCCACCGTAACCCAGGCCGGCCGAGCGGATCCAGGAACCTACTTCGGTCGCGGAAAGGTCGCCGAACTCGCCGAGACCGTGGCCGCGAGCGATGCCCACCGCGTCGTCGTCGACGACGAACTCACGCCGGGCCAACACCACGCCCTCGAGTCGGCGATGCCCGACGGTACGGCGGTCGTCGACCGCCACCGACTCGTCCTCGAGATTTTCGAGGCGGGCGCAGGCTCGAGACGGGCGAAGCGACAGGTCGAACTCGCCCAGCTCCGGTACGACCTGCCGCGGCTGATCGAGTCGGCCGACGAGGGCATGCTCAACGAGATGACCGAGAAGGGATCGCCCGTCTACGACGTGCGCGACCGGATCGATCGACTCGAGCGGAAACTCGAGGAACTCCCCGAACCGGCGGCACAGTTCCGCGCACGCCGCCGTGAGGAGGGGTTCGACCTCGTCACGCTCGCCGGCTACACGAACGCGGGGAAGTCGACGCTGCTGCGCCGACTCGCGGACGAGCTGTCGCTCCGGAACTCGAGCCGCGAGGTGGGCGACGCCAGTACGGAGAAAGGCGCTACCGCAACCGTCCGGGACCGGTTGTTCGAGACGCTCGAGACGACGACCCGTCGGGCGACGGTCGACGGCCGACCGCTGCTCGTGACGGACACGGTCGGGTTCGTCGACGACCTCCCGCACGATCTCGTCGAGTCGTTCAGTTCGACGCTATCCGAGGCGGGTGCGGCCGACGCCGTCGTGCTCGTGGTCGACGCGAGCGATCCCGAACCGCTGTTTCGGGAACGGCTCGACGTCTCACTCGCGGTACTGAAATCCCAGGGCGTCGAGGACGAACGGATCGTCCCGGCGTTGAACAAGGTCGACTGCCTCCCGGCTGACGCTCGAGGGCGCCGACTGGACCTCGCCGAGAAACGGTTGCCACCGGCGGCCGCCAATCCGATCCCGGTGAGCGTACTCGAGGGGACGAACCTCGAACGCCTTCGCGACCGGATTCTGAAGCGGTTGCCCACCGACGCTGCGGCCCTCGAGGTCCCCAACTGCGACGAGGCGATGACGCTCGTCTCGCGGGCCTACGACCGAACGTCCGTCGAAACCGTCGACTACGACGACGCGGTGACGATCCGGTGTCGGGGCCCGCCGCGAGTCCTCGAGCAGTTACGGGCGCGGGCCGAACGGATCGCCGGCGAACGCGCCTAGCGATCCGGCCCCAGTACCTCGATCGGGTGCGGTACCGGCCGCTCGAGTAGCGTCTCGAGCTGGTCGCTACAGGACGTCCCGGAAGCGACCACCCGCTCACTCCCCTCGAGTTCCTCCGCCAGTTGCTCCCCCGCGTCCACGCTCACGTCGTAGTACTCCCGCTTGTAGCCGAACGAACCGGCCATGCCACAGCACTCGCTACCCGTCGTCTCCGGTGTATAGCCACACCGCTCGAGGACGGCCGTCGTCGGGGCCTCCAGATCGAGCGTGCGCTGCTGGCAGTGGGAGTGGTAGGCGATCGGTTCGTCGCCGTCGGCGGTCGAGAGCGCCCCGACGTCAGCGCCGTTCTCGAGGAGGCCGTAGACGTACTCACAGATCTCGTAGCTGTTCGACCGGAGCCGCTCGAACGACGCCTCGGGGAGCAGTCGTTCGTACTCCCGCCGAAAGGCAGCCAAGTCGGAGGGTTCGATCACGACCACGTCCCGGCCGGCATCGATGTCCGCGGCGAGTTCCCCGTAGAGTTCGCTCGCCCGTCGATCCGCCGTCGCGATCATCCCCTGGGAGAGCGCTGCGCGGCCGCTTTCCGGGAGAGACGGAACCGAGACGGGCACGCCGAGTGCCTCGAGCGTCCGGACGGTAGCCTTCCCCCGAGCGACGTCGACGTAGTTCGTGTAGACGTCGGGGTAGAGGACCGCCTCGCGCTCGAGGGCCGTCCCCACTCGAGCGCGGCGTCGGGACGCCTCGGCGCCGCCGTTCGCCTCGAACCAGTCGACGAGCGACTGGCGCTGGAACACAGGGAGGTCCCGTCGCCGGTCGATCCCGATGGTTCGCTCGAGGAGCGCGCGAACCGGACCCGTGCCGGCGAGCCAGTTCGAGAGCGGCGCGGTCGCGCTCGCCAGTTTCGCGACGGTCCCGACGTTCCCGAAGAACCGCTTGTCGAGGGGGACGCCCGACCCGGACTCTGCGTCGGGCGTAAGCCCGTCGACGAGAAAATCGTAGGTCCCGGGGTCTTTCCCGCGGTTGATCCGATCGCGAACGACGGTGTTGATCCACGGGATGTCGATCTCGACCGGACAGGCATCGACACAGCGCGTACAGCCAGTACAGAGGTCGTTGAACTCGGCTGCGGCGTCCTGACCGTGAAGGCCGGCCTCCCAGCCGGTCGCGATCCCCCCGGAGTAGGTCTCGCCGCCGAAGCCGTGGCCGCCGACCGACTGGAAGTTCACACAGGCGTTCGAGCAGGCACCACAGCGGATACAGTACAGCGTCTCCCTGAGCTGGTCGTCCTCGCGCATCGCCGTCCGGCCGTTGTCGAGCAGGACGAGGTGGAACTCGCGGTCCGACTCCCCGTCCGACGCGGTGATCGGCTCGTCGGCGTCGGGACCGTCGAACTCGAGCGTCGGCGACGGCGTCGGGGGCGTAAGCATCGTCACGTACTGGGAGATCGGCTGGCCCGTCGCGCTCCTGGCGATCAGGTTCACGAACGGCTCGAGGTCTTCCATCGACGGGATCAGTTTCTCGATTCCGGCGACGGCGACGTGGGTGTCCGGCGTGACCGCACACTTGCGGGCGTTGCCCTCGTTCGTGACGAGCGTGATCGTCCCGCTGTCGGCGACGACGAAGTTCGCGCCGGTGATTCCGACGTCGGCTTCGCGGATGCGTTCGCCGAGGTAGTCGCGGGCGAACGCCGTGAGATCCGCAGCGGTCTCGAACTCGACGTCGGGATCGAACTCCTCGCGAAGCAACTCGGCGATTCGCTCGCGACTGAGATGCATCGCCGGCCCGACGATGTGGGAGGGCGACTCGTCCGCGACCTGGATCACCCACTCCCCGAGGTCCGTCTCGTAGACGTCGACCCCCTCCCGCTCCAGGGCGTCGTTGAGGTCGATCTCCTCGGTGGTCATCGACTTGGACTTGACGACCGACGGTCGGTCGTGGTCGGATCGGCCGTCGGCCTCGGCGACGTCGACGACGTCGGCTACGTAGGCGTTCGCATCCGCGGCGTCGTCCGCAACGTAGACCGTGCCGCCGTTTTCCTCGACGGCCGTTCGGACGGTTTGGATCAACTCCGGCAGGCGCTCGATCGCCTCCTCCTTGATCGCTCTCGCTTCGGTTCGCAGCGTCTCGAGATCCGCCAGTTCGTCGTACGCCGCCTCGCGGCGGGCGTTGTCCTCGCTCGCTCGCGGTCGGACGATCTCTCCCTCGGTCTCGAGCAGGTGACGCAGCCGTTCTGCGGTCTCGCCGCGGGACGGGTCGCTCGCCATCGTCACCGGTCCTCCAGCACGACGACGTGTCCCTCGCCGGGGCCGTGGACGCCGTGGACCAGCCCGCCCATGTCAGCGGTCGCGCTGCGGCCGGTCGCGAAGACGACGCTCTCCCGGCCGTCCGAAAAGCCCTCGAGCAGTCGGTCGAATCCGTCCCCGAGGTCGGCGACGACGTCGCTTCCGGCGACGACCGCGACGTGACGGTCCGGGTAGAGACTGACCGGTTCGTCGCCTCGTTCGCTCGATGCGATCGCGACCGTTCCGTGCTCCGCGACCGCGAACGACGCCGGCGTCACGCCGGTCGCGGCGTTCTCGAGTTCCGCGGGCGTCGGCTCCGCGGTCACGGCGTCGGGCAGCGAAGCCCCCTCGAACGGGAGCGCGGTACCGACTGCGGGATCGTCGACCGCCGTGCCGATTCGCTCGCTCGCAGCACTGGCCGGCACGACCTCGCTCGTGACTTCGAGGGCCGCGAGCGAGCGTTCGAACCGACCGATCGTATCGGTCGTCATTACGAACCGAATGCCGGCGAACGAGCAAGACCCTGGTGGTCACTGCCGATGTTACCGCCGGAAGACGAAATCGAGACCGAAAACCGGAACGAGAGAGTGAGAGAAAGAGCGTGTCCTCAGGCTGACTCGCAGATCTCGAGGAAGTTCTCGAAGATCTCGTCGCCTTCCTCGGTGTGGGCGACCTCGGGGTGCCACTGGACGCCGTAGAGGTCGCGATCGGTGTCGCTCATCGCTTCGACCCCGCAGACGTCGCTCGTGGCGGTCAGTTCGAACCCCTCGGGAAGTTCCTTGACCTCGTCCGCGTGGCTCGCCCAGACGCGCGTTTCCGGGTGCAGGGAGCCGGTCAGCGGGTCGTCCTCGTCGACGATGTCGACGGTGACGTCCGCGTATCCGCCGTAATCGCCGCCGCCGACGCGGCCGCCGAGTTCCTCGGCGATCAACTGCATGCCCAGACAGATCCCAAGCACGGGGACGTCGGCCTCGAGGTAGTCGGGGGAGTGGCCGATCCGATCCATGTCGGGGCCGCCCGAGAGAACGACGCCGTCGGCGTCGACGTCCTCGGGTGGCGTCTCGTTGTCGATCAACTCGGTGTCGACGCCGAGGTCGCGAAGCGCCCGGCGCTCCAGATGCGTGAACTGTCCGTGGTTGTCCACCACGACGATTTTCGTCATTACGCGTCCATAGCCAGTCACCCGGTAAAAACGACCCGGAACGTGCTCTCGGTCGATCGCACCCTCGGCTGCCGGTCGTCGACTACTGCCCGTAGGACTCGAACTTCTCGAGGACCGTCTCGAGTTGCTCGTCGGACAGCGTCTGTGGCTCCAGCCCCGCAGAACGGCTCTCGAGGTACAGCCGCGCGAGGCTCTCGACGTGGTGGGTGTTCTCGAGGGCTGTCGGGAGGTCCGGCGCGGTGACGACGAGCCCGTGGTTCTCGATCAGCGCGGCGGTCGAGTCGGCCTCGTCCATCGCGGCGACGATGTTCGCCGCGAGGTCGTCGGTCCCGTATGGCGCGTAGTCGGCGACGGGGACGCGCTTGCCGACCGCGACGATCATGTAGTGGATCGGCGGCAACGGCTCGTCGGCGACGGCCAGCGCGGTCGTCCACGGCGAGTGGGTGTGGACGATCGCGCCGACGTCCTCGCGCCGGTAGATGGCGCTGTGCATCGGGACCTCGCTACTCGGGGCCATCTCGCCGGCTACTCGCTCGCCGTCGGTTCCGACCACCGGCACGTCCGCGAGATCGAAGGCATTGTAGGGGACGCCGGTCGGCGTGATCGCGAACGCGTCGGCGTCCTCGCCCTCGCCGCGGACGCTCAGGTTCCCCGTTCGGCCCGGCGTGAGATCGGCCAGTTCGGACGCGTGCTCGACGACGGCTCGCCGCTCGGCCTCAAGTCGTGTCATAGTACCCGCTCAGTTAGCTCCTCGAGACTATCTATCCTGTGGTCGGGTTCGCGACGGCCCTCGAGGCCCTCGTCGCCGACGTCGCCGTTGAAAAGCACCGTCTCGATGCCGACCGCGTTCGCGCCGACGATATCGGAGGCGACGGAGTTGCCGACCATCACGGCCTCCGAGGCCCGGCGGTCGAGCCGCGCAAGCGGCAGCGTGTACATGACCGAATCGGGCTTCTCGCGGCCGACCTCCTCGGAGGTCAACAGCAGGTCGATGTCGTCGGCGATCCCGAGTCGCTCGAGTTTGCGTAGCTGGATCCGGGTCGTGAGGTTCGTCACGATCGCCACGTCGATCCCGCGGTCCCGAAGCGTCTCGAGGGTCCCGCGGGTGCCGGGGAACGGCTCCATCGCATCCAGGAACCCGTTCCAGTACGCGTCCCCGAGCGCGAGCGCGTCCGCCGGCTGGGGACGACCCGTGTGCTCCTCGAGCGCGTGCTTGAAGTACAGCAGGCGTTCGTGCGAGGCCGCGGTGCCGGAGAGGTGACGCTTGACCTCGCTGCGTCCGGTCCGGTAGAAGTCTTCGAACTCCCCGTCGTCGAACTCGTAGCCGCGCTCCCGGGCCGCTTCCTTCGCGGCCTCCTTTCCGGCGCGGTTGCACGGCGGGTAGGGGTAGAGCGTGTCGTCGAGGTCGAAGAGAACGGCAGTCGCCATACGAGGGTCGTCGGACGCGACGGAAAAACGAGTATCGGTCCCGGTGCTGGACTCGAGCGTCGACGGCGGGCGGTCGAAGCGGAAACTCGGCGCGTGCGGTCCCCGGTTCCGGTACGTTTATGCGTCAGTCACCGGAGACTACGCGTATGCCAGTCGATCTGAGCGAGTTCGACCACCCGTCGTGGATCACCGCAGCGGGGATGGGCGTCGGCTATCTGCTGATCCTCGCGCTCCTGACGCTCGCGCTGTTCGTCCTCCCCTGGCTCGCGTTCAGCGCGCTATAACCTCGCGGTCTCCTCGCGTTCCGTCGCGGTCCCTTCGTTTCGTTCGCCGTCCGCTACGAGCCTCGCGCAGTCGGGGCTACGTCGTGGGTGTGTCGAAGAAGGTAGATCCGAAACCGCGAATCGAACCGAACGAACCGAGGTCGACCTCCCGTTCTCGAGCGGCCGTTCCGTTACGCGAACGTCTTCGAGACGTCCGCGGTGTCGTCGGAGTCGGCCTGGACCTTGTCCCAGGCGTCGTAGAAGTCCTCCATCCGGATCTCGGTGCGGTCGTCGCGGATGGCGAACATCCCCGCCTCGGTACAGACGGCCTTGATGTCGGCCCCCGAGGCGTCCTCGGCCTCCTCGGCCAGTTCCGCGAAGTCGACGTCGTCGCTGACGTTCATCCCGCGGGTGTGGATGTCGAAGATGATCTCGCGGCCCTCCGCGTTCGGCTTGGGCACCTCGATGAGGCGGTCGAACCGGCCGGGGCGGAGGATGGCGCGGTCGAGCATGTCGAATCGATTCGTGGCGGCGATGATCCGGATCTCGCCGCGCTCCTCGAAGCCGTCCATTTCGCTCAGGAGCTGCATCATCGTCCGCTGGACCTCGGCGTCGCCGGAGGTCTTCGACTCCGTTCGCTTCGCGGCGATGGCGTCGATCTCGTCGATGAAGATCACGGCAGGCTCGTGCTCGCGGGCGACCTTGAAGAGGTCACGGACGAGTTTCGCACCCTCGCCGATGAACTTGTGGACCAGTTCCGAGCCGGCCATCTTGATGAAGGTGGCGTCGGTCTGGTTCGCGACGGCCTTCGCGAGCATCGTCTTCCCGGTCCCCGGCGGGCCGTACAGCAGGACGCCGCTCGGCGGGTCGATCCCCACGTCGTCGAACATGTCGGGGTTCTTCAGCGGCATTTCCACGGTCTCGCGGACCTCCTGCATCTGGTCCTCGAGGCCGCCGATGTCCTCGTAGCTGACGTCCGGGCTCTCGGTGACTTCCATCACGCGGGCGCGGACGTCCGTCTCGCTCGAGAGGCTCTTGACGATCGACAGCGAGTTGTTGACCGCCACCCGGTCGTCGGGATCGAGGTCTTCCCGCATCTCCTCGGTGACCTCGGTCAGAGCTTCCTGGTTGTTCCCGTGTTGTTTGATGATGACGCCCTCGTCCGTGATCTCCTGGACGGTGGCGACGAACAGCGGGGACTGTTTGAGCTTCTTGTTCTCGTGAGTCAGTCGCTCGAGCTTCTGTTGGTACTTGTTGTTCTCGGCGTTCGCGTCGAGGAGTTTGTCGCGCATCTCCTCGTTTTGGGCCTCGAGGACCTCCAGACGTTCCTCGAGTGCCTGAATCTTTTCCTGTTGGGACGCCTCGTCCTCGTCGTACGGGAGGTCGACGTCGTCCACGGTGTCGGTCATCATCGTTGCTTTGGGTGTTGGCTCATAAGAGACTTCGGGTCGGGACACCCCGCGTGACGGACTGACCGCCCCCTATGAGGGCATACGTGTCCGTATCGCGGTAAATCCGGGGGGCTTGACGGTCGTTTTCCCGTCGGTTCCAGCGTCGTTTCTCGAGGGTGTCACGCCGGTTCGATCCGGCCGAAGGAGAAAGAGGAGGAGGCGGACGAGGAGGAAGACCGCGTCGCCTCGGAGTGTTCGACGACCCAGGGGACGACGACCTCGGCCAGCCGATCGTGTGCCTCGTCGTAGGGTATCGACGCGGGTCGGTCCCCGCGCTGGCCGTGATAGGAGCCGAACTGCGTGTGGTTCATCCCCCGTATCTCGTGGCTCTCCGCGCTCGGCGGGAGCTTCGCCCGACTCTCGCGGTACGCCTCGCGGTCGAGGACGCCGTCCGCGCTTCCGGTCACGCTCAGGACGGCCATCGACCGGTCGCTCACGTCGGCGTCGCAGTAGGAGGCAAACAGCAGGAGGCCACGAACCTCGTTCGACGCCGCGTACTCGCAGGCGGCGACGCCGCCGAGGGAGTGGCCGCCGACGAACCAGGTCCGAACCTCGGTCCGTTCCCTCCGGATATCGTCGGCGGCGTCCGTATCGAGCAGCGCGACGTTGAGCGGCATCTCCGGAACGACAACCGTTACGTTTGCCTCCGTCACGAGCGGGGCGAGGGAACTGTAGTACGCATCCGGTGCGACCCGTGCGCCCGGATAGAAGACGAGGCCGACGCTCGAGGTCCCGTCCGCCGGCTCGAGCGTGGTCACCCCGTCCTCCCTCGTGACTGAAACCTGCGGATCGTCCTCGACCGTCTCGATCGACGACTGCGAGCCGTGGTACGGAACGGAGAAATAGGCCGCAACGCCGCCAACGACGAGCACGACTCCCACGAGTACGACGATCGCGACCCGTTTCCACGAAGGCATACGCGGAGAGGGACGCCCCTTCGTCAAAACAGTTCGCCCACCGGGACGGTCCGAGAGCCGACCGATCGCCGCGGCTGCTCGAGTTCGATCCACGCCCGTTTGATAACTGATGTGCATTAGAAGAAACAGAAAATATTATCACGCTGTATTCGATATGGGTATACGATGAGTGCATCAGAGCCTGTTCGACAGGGGACCGACGACGCCGACGAGCGCGGAACCTGGGAAGACGTGCGCGACCTCCCGCCCAGCGCCAAACTGGTCGCGAAGGTACTCGAGTACAACGACACGATGACCCAACAGCAGATCGCCGAGGAGACCCTGCTGCCCTCGCGGACGGTCCGCTACGCGCTGAACCGTCTCGACGAGGAGAACGTGGTCGACTCCCGCTTTTCCTTTGCGGACGCTCGCAAGCGACTCTACACGCTCGACATCGACTGTTAACTCTTCGCCCAGCCCGAAGCGTTCGCCTCGCTTTACTTTCAGTCCGGTCGCAGAACTCCTATAGGGGCCGGTCTCGAACGATCGGTAGAAATAGATGACGCGGGTGATACACACGGGCGACACCCACATCGGGTACCAGCAGTACAACGCGCCCGAGCGACGGCGGGACTTCCTCGCGGCCTTCGAGGCCGTGATCGAGGACGCGATCGAGGACGACGTCGACGCGGTGCTCCACGCCGGCGACCTCTTTCACGACCGCCGGCCGACCCTGGTTGACCTCCAGGGTACCGTCGACGTCCTCCGTCGGCTCGCCGACGCCGACATCCCCTTTCTCGCCGTCGTCGGCAACCACGAGGGGAAACGGGACGCCCAGTGGCTCGACCTCTTCGCCGACCTCGAGCTGGCGACCCGGCTCGGGGCCGAGCCCGAACTGGTCGGCGACGTCGCCGTCTACGGCCTGGACTTCGTCCCGCGGTCGCGCCGCGAGGACCTCGAGTACGAGTTCGCCGCCCCGCCCGAGGCGGCCGAACACGCCGCCCTCGTGAGCCACGGCCTGTTCGAGCCGTTCGCCCACGCCGACTGGGACACCGAACGGCTCCTCGAGGAGTCGACGGTCGAGTTCGACGCCGTCCTCCTGGGGGACAACCACCACCCCGACACCGCCGAGGTGAACGACACCTGGGTCACCTACTGTGGCTCGACCGAACGGGCCAGCGCCAGCGAGCGGGAGGACCGGGGGTACAACCTCGTGACGTTCGAGGACGATACCGTCGGAATCAGCCGACGCGGGCTCCCCTCGACGCGGGACTTCGTCTTCGTCGACGTCTCCCTCGAGGAGGGCGAAGGGATCGACCGCGTCCAGGAGCGAGTCCGCCAGCACGACCCCGACCTCGAGGACGCCGTCGTCATCGTCACGATCGAGGGCGAGGGGAAGCCGATCACCCCCGCCGCGATCGAGGAACTGGCGATCGACCGGGGCGCGCTGGTCGCCCGGGTCAACGACCGCCGCGAGTTGCCCGAGGAGGACGAGGAGATGTCGGTGAGCTTCGCCGATCCCGACGAGGCCGTCCGCGAGCGGGTCCGCGACCTCGGGCTGAGCGACGCCGCCCTCGAGATCGACGGGACGGTCCGCGACGGCGAGGTCGCGGATTCGAACGTCCGCGAGTCGGTCGAGCGCCGGGTTCGGGAGTTGCTCGAGGACGACGAGTCGGCCTTTACCCCCGCGCCGGAACGGGAGCCCGACGACGAGGAGGTGACGACGGTTGCGGACCAGTTGTCGGGTCCGGAGTCGGCGTCCGCGGAGGGCGACGACGTCGAAGCCGAACCCGAAGCCGCGGCCGCCTCGAGCGACGACCCAGCGGACGAATCGGCAAATGAACCCACAGAGGAACCGACCGACGAACCCGTCGAACACGCCTCACTGGGTGATTTCGAATGAGGGTCGACCGCGTCCGCCTGCGGAACTTCAAGTGCTACGGCGACGCCGACCTCTCGCTCGAGCGCGGCGTCACCGTCGTCCACGGCGTCAACGGCAGCGGCAAGTCGACGCTGCTCGAGGCCGTCTTCTTCGCGCTGTACGGCTCGAAGGCCTTGGACGACCGCACGCTCGACGACGTGATCACCACCGGCGAAGAGGAGGCCGAGGTGGAACTGTGGTTCACCCACGACGGCCGGGAGTACCACGTCGAGCGCCGGCTCAAACTCCGGGGCGACCGCGCGACGACGACCAAGTGCGTCCTCGAGACGCCGTCGGCGACGGTCGAGGGCGCTCGCGACGTCCGCCACGAGGTCACCGAACTCCTGCGAATGGACGCCGAGGCGTTCGTCAACTGCGCGTACGTCCGCCAGGGCGAGGTGAACAAGCTCATCCACGCCTCGCCGGGCGACCGCCAGGACATGATCGACGACCTGCTCCAGCTCGGCGCGCTCGAGGACTACCGCGAGCGCGCAAGCGACGCCCGCCTCGGCGTCAAGTCGGTGCTGGACGGCCAGCGCGAGGTCCTCGAGGACGTCCGTAAACAGGTCGAACGAAAGGAAGAGAAGGGGCTCCACGACCGACTGAACGAACTCGAGTCCCAACGCGGCGAGGTCGACGAGGAGATCGACCACTACGAGAGCCAGCGCGACCAGGCCCGAGAGACGCTCGAGGCCGCGACGGACGTCATCGAGCGCCACGCCGAGACCCGCGAGGAGATCGCGGACCTCGAGGAGGGGATCGAGGAGCTTCGATCGAAGATCTCCGAGACCGAACAGCAACGCGAGGACGCGAAAGCACGGATCCGCGAACTCGAGGCCGAGCGCGAGGAACTGGCCGAGGAGCGCGCCGACCTGCTCGCCGAGGTCGAGGTCGAGGCCGACGCCGACCTCGATCCGAACGCGGATACCGCCACCGTCGAGGAGTGCGTCGACGACCTCGAGGCCCGCGACGAGGAGTTGCGGGACGACCTCGAGGACGTCCGCGTCGCGATCACGGAGACCAACGGCGAGATCGAACGGCTCCGCGAGGAGGCCGACGACCTCGAGACCCAGGCCGACGAGGCCCGCGAGGAGGCAGGAGACCTCGCCGAGCGGATCGAACGCGACGAGAACGATATCGACGACCGCGAGGCGAAACTCGAGGAACTCGCCGAGGAGATCGAGTCGGTCCGCGACCGGTTCGAGACGGCACCGATCGCGTTCGGCGAAGCTGGGGCCCACCTCGAGGATCTGGAAGCCGAACGCGAGGAGCTGACCGAGGAGATCGGCGACGTCACCGCCGACATCCGGGCCGCCGAGAACGCCATCGAGGAGGGTGAGCGGCTGCTCGAGGAGGGGAAGTGTCCGGAGTGTGGCCAGCCCGTCGAGGACTCGCCGCACGTCGACGTTCTGGACGACAGACGCGAGGAACTCGCGGCCCTCGAGGACCGACTCGCGGACCTCGAGGCCGAACGCGACGATCTCGACGAGCGGATCGACCGCGCCGAGGACCTGCGCGAAGCCGAGCGCCGCGTCGACCGCCTCGAGGAGAACCGGGACAACGTCGAGCAGTTGCTCGCCGAGAAACGCGAGAGCCTTGCCGAGCGACGGGAACAGCGCGAGGGACTGCTCGAGGACGCCGAGGAGTACGAAGCCGACGCCAGGGAGGCCCGCGAAGACGCCGACGACCTCGAGGACGACGTCGAGGAGAAACGCGCCGAACTCGGCGAGATCAACGCCGAGCGGAGCGATATCAGGGAGTCGCTCGAGGCGCTACGCCGCATCGTCGAGATCGACGGCGAGCGCGACGACCTCGAGGGGGAAATAGAGAACTGCCGCGAGCGCCGGCGGAACTGGCAGCAACTCAACGACGAGCGCCGCGAGACGCTCTCGGACAAGCGCGACCGCAAGCGTGACCTCGAGTCGGAGTTCGACGAGGAACGCGTCGAGACCGCACGGGAGGACAAGCGAAACGCCGAGGAGTACCTCGATCAGGTCGACGAAAAGCTCGCGGAACTCGAGGAACGGCGGACGAACCTCCAGAACGCGATCGGCGCGGTCGAACGCGAGATCGAGGAACTCGAGGAGGATCGTCAGCGCCTCGAGACGCTCGAGGAGCGCTGTGAGCGGCTCGAATCGCTGTACGACGAGGCCGAGACGCTCCAGACGACCTACGGCGAGTTGCGGTCCGAACTGCGCCAGCGCAACGTCGAGACCCTCGAGCGGCTGCTCAACGAGACGTTCGATCTGGTCTACCAGAACGACTCCTACGCCTCCATCGAACTGGACGGCGACTACCGGCTGACGGTCTACCAGAAGGACGGCGAGGCCCTAGAGCCCGAGCAGCTCTCGGGCGGCGAGCGGGCGCTGTTCAACCTCAGCCTGCGGTGTGCGATCTACCGCCTGCTCGCGGAGGGCGTCGAGGGAACGGCCCCGATGCCGCCGTTGATCCTCGACGAGCCGACGGTGTTCCTCGACTCGGGACACGTCACGCAACTCGTCTCGCTGGTCGAGTCGATGCGGGACCTCGGTGTCGAACAGATCGTCGTCGTCAGCCACGACGAGGAACTGGTCGGTGCCGCGGACTCGCTGGTCCGGGTCGAGAAAGACGCCACGTCGAACCGCTCGCGCCTCGAGCGCGGGGAGCCGCCGGAGGCGGAACTGCTTGCGTCGAACTGAACGGGACGGTGAACACCCTTACTCGTCGGGAACCGTTTCTGGGCCGGGTTCGTCACCGTCGGGGTTCGGCTCCGCGTCTCCCCTCACAGCGTCGTCTGTGTCTTCGCCATCGGAGTCCGTCCCCGGCCGAAGCACCTCGAGCGCCCGCCGACACTCCTCGGTGACGCGATACCCGCGCTCGGCGGCGACGGCCCCCTCGACTTCCGTCTCCTCGAGCAATCCGGCGGTGGCGAGCACGGTCACCCGCCCGTGCAGATCGCTCTCGCAGAGGTCGTACGAGTCGAGCAACTGCCGGACGCCCATCGGCCCGCGATCAGCGAGTTCGATCAGCAGACCCAGCGTCTCCTCGTCGTGCACGTTCGTGAGCAGGGTTCGGACGGAGTCGTCGACCGTCGCGGCCGCCGTCTCGAGGCCGGACTGATCGACGAACTCGAGGCGGTCGTTCCGGATGTAACACTCGTCGCCAGTCGCGGGGTCGCGAACCAGGCTCGCGCTCTCGGAGCGTTTCAGAAGCAGGTATCGGTTGCCGCGGTCGTCTCGGACTGTGTTCATGGGTTGTCGGATGGGGGTGTGCCGTCGGCATTGGCATCGGCGTCGGGGTCGGGGTCGGCGTCGGCCGCCTCACCCGTCTCGGATCGGTGCTGGCCGCCGTTCGTCGCCCGTTCGGTTGCGCGATCGTCGGTCGCTTCCTCGGCTCGATCGGGCGTCGGCCCCGAAGACTCGGGACCGTCGTACGACCGGTAGCGATGGACCGCAAAGCCCAGGAGGACGATGCCGCCGGCGACCAGCCAGCCGCCGTGGCTCGTCGGCCCCTCGAACAGCAACAGGAGAAGCCCGACCGACAGGGCGAGAAGCGCTGCGTTGACTACGAGCACGACGGCCCAGAACGTCTTCGCGAGTTCCGGCGGGACGTCCATCTCGTCGGTCGAGACTTCGGGGATCGGCGGCCCGATGTGCTCGTTCGACTCGTCGCTTGGCTCGGCATCGATGTCGGGGATCGTCAGGGAGTCGCTGTCCGGATCGCGAAACTCCGCCTCCGGATCGTACTCCTCGGGCTCGTCGGGTTCGTGGTCGCGCTCGCTCCGGTCGAATCCCACAGTCGCCACGAGGGCAACCGGGAAGAAAAGGATTCGCGTTCGAACTGGACCAGTACGGATTGCTGTACCGATGTCCCGCTCAACCGCGAGCTGGGCGGCGGTCGTGCTGGATATGGCTCACAGTACACCGCATCAGGCGAGGTCCTCGAGAGTTAGGGTTCGCGAGGTTTCCACCCATGCGAGCGGATTCTCGGCGTCGTAGAAGACGACGCCGTCTTCGGTCTCGTAGGACTCGATCGTCTCGGTTCCAGCGGGTGCGCTACTCGGTTCGCCTCGATCCGTCGTTTCGTCGTCGTTCACACGGGTGGACACGTCGATCACCTCATGTCGTGTTATGTGTTACCACACTATATGTCTTGTTGCACCCGCAATCACCGCCGGTCGATCGCCAGTCGTCGCCAGGAACGGTGAGACGGCCCGAATTTACCGCTTCACGGCGGGGCGACGGCCATGGTACGGACGGTGCCAGAGGACTCGGCACGAAATCGACACGCTATCGAAATCGTGAATAGCCGATCGGTCCCGTCACCGATCGGTGTGGGACGAAAAGTGGCTGCCGGAGGGCGACGACCTGCGAAGAGCACTTCTCCGAGTACGAGACGGGGCAACTCCGCGCTCTCTATCGGCTACCCGACCGGTCGTCGTCCCCGGCTTCGCAGCGTTCCGTGAGCAGCGCATCGACGATGGCGCTTTTTCTGTGGCTGACGAGCAGGTGTTTGTAGACGTCGTCTTCGTTCCGGTCCCGGTCCCAGTCCCGATCCCTGTCGGGACCAGTCCCCCCGAACGCACATAGCGGGCACCCCCGGCTCGAGTCCCCCTCGAGGTCGGTCTCCGGATCGGTCCGCTCGCGGCTGTCGTCTCGGGTTTCATCAGTTGCGGTGTCTCGGGGTTGCCGATGGGCAGTCGTCTGGTCGGCTACCGCGAGCGCGTCCGTCTCGACGTTCGGTCCGTCACGGCGGGACTGCGGGGGATCGGATACCATCTCGAGTGAATACACGATGAGTCGACACAAGGCAGTTGCTAGGAGAAGTATCGAACCCCATCGACCGGCCCGTACCGGTACGTAGCCGTTCGGTACGGGTCCAACCGGGCGACGGTGACCGGAACCCGTCCGCTTCGCGCCGCGGCTCTGACCGTGACCGGGGGTCCACAACGGTTTCGACTCCCCGCGAACCGGGAACCCCGCCCAAGTCAGTACGATTCGCCGTCGCGCGCCCGCTCCATGAACGCTTCGTGAACGTCGACCGATGAGCCATCCGCCGACGTTGTGGCGCGGTGATAGCTCCCGTCGGCCGCCATGCACCACCTGTTTTCCGTATCCGCGAGCAGCGTTTCGATGATCGTCTCGAGTTGTGACTGTAACTTCGTATCGCGGATGGGTGCCACCGCTTCGACACGGTTGTCGAAGTTTCGCTCCATCCAGTCGGCCGATCCGACGTAGTAGCGTTCCTCGCCACCCGCGTGGAAGTAGTAGATCCGGGAGTGTTCGAGGAAGCGACCGACGATGCTGTGGACGTCGATCGTCTCGCTCACTCCCTCGAGGTTCGGTCGGAGGCGACAGATGTCCCGGACGATCAGGTCGATCTCGACGCCGGCCATCGACGCTTCGTAGAGTTCTCGGACGAGCGCCGGATCCTCGAGGCGGTTGGCCTCGACCGCACCCGCGCTACTCATCGATCGTCGACTCCGCCGTCGCTCGAGCGACGTTACCGCCGATTTCGGCGGTCCGTTCCAGGCTTCGAAGGACGGTCCCGTAGAGGAATGCGTCGGAGCCGCCCCGGTCGTACAACCGGCGATCGAGCTCCGAAATCGATCGCCTGACCTCGGATCGGGCCGAAAGCGCCGGTTCGATCTCGTCGGCCAGGGCCAGTTCGACCACCCGTCGCGCGTCGCCGCCAATCGTCTCGAGGCGATCGGCCAGCTCCGCTTCGGGCGGCGACGATTGCCGGGCCGGGACCTCCGCGATCCGTTCGGCGTGGTCCGCGACCCGTTCGAGTTGACGGGCGATGCGGTACTGTCGGAAGGCCGCGGTACGATCCGTGCCGAGGCGATCGATTTCGTGGACGTCCTCGAGTCCGCGGTGGAAGCCCCGGCTCACGAACGCGAAGAGGCGGTCGACGTCGTCGTCGCGGCCGATCACCCGTCGGGCGAGGTCCTCGTCGTCGTCTCGAACGGCGCGGACGGCATCCTCGTGCATCTCGAGGGCGAGCTGGCGGGCCTGGGCGACGGTCTGGGGGAGCGACACCTCGCCGACGTCGAGTACGCTCGTCGCCGTGAGCGCGTCGGCCGCGACCGTTTCGATCTCCATCCCGACCAGCCGACCGATCGCCCGTTCCAGGGTACGACGCGCGTCCGGCTCGAGCGCGTCCGCGTTCTCGACAGTGATCCGGTCGTAGCCGGCCAGGTAGGCCGCACGTGCACGCTGGAGGACCGATTCGTCGTCGATCGGTTCGGCGTCGATGGCGACGCTCCGGTCCCGGCAGGAGACGGTTCCCGCTGCGGCTACGAGCCGGTCCTCGAGCGGGTAGAGGAACATCGAACTGCCGGACTCGAGGCCCTGTTCGGTGGCCCACTCCTTCGGCAACGAAACCACGAACGTCGAGTTGCCGGCGATCTGTACTTTCCGCTCGACGGGGGTTCGGACGTCGTCGGTGTCCGGGGTTCGGTTCGCGCTCATCGATCAGAAGATCAGTTCGTCGTCGTTTTCGACCATGTACAGCGTCCGTGCGGCGATGTTGACTGCGTGGTCGCCGACCCGCTCGAGGTCGCGGATCGTCAGCAGGAGCCGTTCGACGTCCTCAAGGAGAATCTCGTCGGGCGTGATGTCGGTGCGGGTTTCGGCGGTATCGATGTCGGTATCGTCCGTGTATGCGTACGCGCTTCCATCGTCGTCGGCATCGGCAGCGGTTCCCGATGTGGTTCCCAACTCGGTCCCGGCTCCGGTCCCAGTCTCGAGGAGATCACGAACGATCGCTTCGCTCGCCCGCTCGCAGAGGGTGTCGATCTCCTCGTCCGCGGCCGCGACGTCGTAGGTGGCGTTCGCGTCGTCGTCTGCGTACGCTCGCACCGCCGCCTCGACCATCTCGACCGTGCGCTCGCCGATGTGCTGGACGTCGATCTGGGGGTACCGATCGTGGCTCGTTCCGCCGGCGGAACCGGCGTATCCCGCGACGTTCGTCGCCAGGTCGCCGATCCGCTCGAGATCGGTGATGATCTTGAACGACGCGGCGATAAAGCGGAGATCGCCCGCGACCGGCTGCTGGAGCGCGAACAACTCGATGCAGTCGCCCTCGAGATCGAGGTACAGTTCGTTGATCTCGTCGTCGCCCTCGATCACCTCCCGGGCGAGTTCGTCGTCGTTTCGCTCGCGGGCCTCCAGGGCGGTCCGGAGGCGGGCACACACGAGGTCGCTCATCTCGACTACGTTCGCACGGAGCCGTTCGAGTCGTCGCTGGTACTCCTCTCGTGACATAGTTAGCCGAATTTGCTGGTGATGTCGTCCTCGACGCGGTGTTCGTTCTCGAAGGTCCCGTCCGTCTCGTCGAACTCGACGAGACGACCGCCGTGAGGAAGACGGCCGTCCCGTCCGGGATGTGTGCGACCTCTCATCGGCGTTCGAACCTGTCGCGCAGTACGATCGCCGCGGCGTTCATCCCGAGTAACACGACGAGCAGTGTCACGACACCGGCTGCGACGACCCCGTATCTGAACTCCGGCTGGACGCTCCCTCGCCACGCGTAGATCTGCAACGGCATCGCGGTGACAGTCGAGAACAGCGATTCGGGTGGACTCGAGACGGATGTCGCCGCACCGATCATGATCAGCGGTGCGGTTTCGCCGATCGCTCGGCCGAGCGCGAGGATCGTCCCTGTGAGAATGCCGGGGAACGCTTCAGGGAGGACGACGTTGCGAGTCGTTTGCCAGCGGCTCGCTCCCATTCCGTAGGAGGCACGTCGTACCGACTTCGGAACCGATCTGATCGCTTCCTGAGCAGAGATGATGACGATCGGCAGGACCAGCAATCCGACGGTCAGACCGGCCGTTAAGACCGTTCCGAGTCCGAGACCCAGATCGATGGAAACCGACCCAGCCTCGAGGGTAACTCCTCGGGCGAAAACTGCCAGTCCGAGCAACCCGTAAACGACCGATGGAACGCCAGCAAGGTTCGAGAGATTGACCTGAATCAGTTGTGTGAGGCGATTGTCGCCCGCGTACTCCTCGAGGTAGATCGCTGCGCCGACGCCGAGCGGGAAGACTGCAACGATCATCACGCCAAGCATGAAGACCGAACCGATGATCGGCGGATACAGTCCGGATCGCTCGGGGAGACGGGACGGTCCTTGCTGGAAGAATGCCGAGCGGACCCAGGGATCCGGCGAACTGCTACCCAGAAGGTCGGGCAGGAACACAGCAAGGAGAACGCTGCCTGCGATGACGACCGGTGCGCCGAGTCCAAGCCGGGCCGTCGACGATTCGGCTATCGTTTCCCGCTGGCCGGTCAGTACGATCACGGCAGGAATCGACAGCCCACCGAGGAAGACGATCGCCAGGTCACCAGCAACGAGTACCCCGATTTCGACGAGACCCCCGACGAGAAGACTACCGCCGACGACACCAGCGGCGGCTAGTTCTCCGATTCGACTTCGGCCCTCGCGGGAGACTGACCACTGCCGTAACGCGAGCGCGGTCGGACCTGCGAACGTCAAGAAGTACAACAGCCAGGGTTTGATGAGCGCGAGGACCCCGGTCAGCGGAGCACGGGCGACCGAGGCGACGAGGGCCCCGACGACGGCGACGCCGAGCGCCCATCTGTGTGCGTCGGATACCTGCTCGATTCGGTCACCGTAGACGAGGAGGGCACCTGCAGGGAAGATCGCCAGCAGGAAGTATGCCGCCCATATCTGGGGTGAAACGATGATGGACACGACGACGAGGAAGAGCCCGAATCCGACGCTCAGCAACAGTCCTCCCGTCGTCGTCTTCGCGACGTCGATCGCAGGCGTTCCGCGAATTCGCCACCAGTACGCTGTGATCGGAGCCCCGATCGAGAGTACGAACACCGCGTACCATTCCGTGCTCGCCTCGGCTAGCTGGAAGGCGTCGATCGTGACGTACGTGAGTAACACGAGGAGAGTCACGATACCGAAAAGCGCTGCGGAGAGGCAGGCGTACTTGAACGCGCTTCCCTTGATGCGAGCGGCGACGTTCGACGCACCGGCCCAGTCGTGGCGCTCGGTTTCAGTACTCATCAAACTCACCTCGACGGTCGTCGGATAGTTGGTCTGGTCGTCGTTGCATCAGTACACCTCCCTGTACCGTCGTTTGACGTACTCTGCCACCAGATTCATCGTGAACGTGAACGCAAACAGCGCCAGACCGAGGGCAAACATCGACCAGTAGACCGGCGTGCCACCGACGACGTCGGAGCCAGCGGCCTGGACCATCGCTGCCGTGATCGTCTGAATCGAGTCGTAGAGGTTCTCGTGGATACTCGTCGGCTCGAGGATCAACATCTGCGGGTTCTGTCCGGCCGCCATCGTCACGATCATCGTCTCGCCGATCGCTCGCGAAATCGCGAGGATGAACGACGAGAAGATCCCCGACAGCGCCGCCGGAACCACGACCCGCGTGGAGACGTCGAACTTCGTCGCGCCCAGCCCGTATCCGGCCTGTCTGAGTTCGTCCGGGACGGAACTCAGGGCGTCCTCGCTGATCGAGGAGACCATCGGAATGATCATGATTCCGACCATGATCGACGCCGACATCGCGTTGAACGTGCTCAGCGGCAAGATCTTCTGGAGCCACGGCGTGATGTACACCAGCGCGAAGTAGCCGTAGACGACCGTCGGAACGCCCGCGAGAATCTCGAGGGCGGGTTTGAGGTACGCTCGCGTTCGTTCGGTCGCATACTCGCTGATATAGATCGCGGCCCCCAGCCCGCAGGGAAGCGCGACTGCAGCGGAGGCGACGGTGACGACGATCGTTCCGCTCAACAGCGGCAACAGACCGTACCGGTACGGCTGAATCGTCGGCCGCCAGTTCGTCCCGAACAGGAAGTCACGAATCGCGTTCGTCCAGGACGTCTCGAGCACGCCCGCGTACTGGTCAACGAAGTAGATGGCGTCCGAGAAGAGGCTGTAGATGATACCGACGGTGATCAACACCGTCAGCGTCATACAGCCGAACAGGACGTACTCGTAGAGCCGTTCACGTCTCACCGTCTCGGCCGGGCGTTGCCACTCCGACTCGATAGTATCGCTACTCACAATAACTCACCACCATCTGCGTTTGCGGTTCGATCATTGGTAGAAGACGGATCGGCAGTTTAGTTCAGTTCATCGAGGGGATCGCCTCGTCTTCACTGAGATCCCCGTCGATGGCAGCCTCGAGTCGATCGAGGTTCTCTTGAACCTCCTGATCGTTCATCGCAACGTAGCCGATGTCCTCCGAGACGATACTCCGGTCGCCGCTCAGTTCGATCGCGAACCGCATGAACTCCTGGAGCGCCTCGTTCTCCTGTAGTTTCTGCTGGTTGACATACCAGAAGATCGGACGTGCGAGCGGATACGATCCCTCGGAGGCCGCCTCGAGGCTCGGCGCGGTACAGCCGTCGCCGGCGTCGATCTCGAGGGCTTTGACGCTGTCGGGGTTGTTGTCGTAGTACGCGTACGGAAGGTAGCCGTGGGCGTACTCGTTCCCGGCGACACCCTGGGCGATCTCATCGTCTTCCTCGGTGCCGTCGAAGTCCTCGCGGATGACCCGGAGCTCGCCGACGACCTCTTCGGTCCAGTAGTCGAAGGTTCCTGACGTCGTTGCCGCACCGAACAGTTCGATCTCCTCGTCGGGCCAGTCGGAGTTGATGTCGGCCCACGTCTCGGGAGCGCTGTCGGGATGCCAGATCTCGCTGAGCTGGTCCAGATCCGCACAGTCGAGCCAGTCGTTGTCGTTGTTGACGACGGCCGTCAGCGCGTCACCAGCACACTGGAACTCGACCGGCTGGAAACCGGTATCGCTCGCTTCCTGGATTTCTTCTTCCATAATCGGGCGGCTCGCACCGTTGATGTCGCTGTCTCCGGGCAAGAAGAAGTTCTCGAACCCGCCCGTACTCCCATCGCTGGACAGTTCGTAATCGAACCCGTCCTGTTCACGGGCGAACTCTTCGCCGGCCGCTTCGGACACCGGATAAACGGTACTGCTACCCGAAATTCGGATAGTTCCGGAAACGCTGTTACCGCTGCCACTGTCACTACCGGTTTCCCCGCTCGTTCCCTCCTCCTCGGTACACCCTGCAAGTGCGACGGCCCCCGCGCCACCGGCCACCGAAATGAATCGTCGTCGCGATACACCGATACCGGACTGGGACGTGTCGTCCGTCATCACCTGAGAGCAATCAGGACACGTATAAAGAGGATTCTAATATCTATATACTCAACCAGATACGCCAATAGAGTACTATTTTCGGCAACGTAGATATCGGTATTACGACCGATCGATCGGCCTCCACTGCTGACCCGTCGTTCGAAGGGAGACGACTGATTTGAGGGGTCTTTCACCCATCGATATTCCGGGTCTGCGTAACGCGGTCAGCAATTGACGTCTCGTATAGGGCAATACCTTCACCGATATATTAATATATAGTACTATATATTGGTATGATTCGCACGTTCGAAAACGGACAACGCTCGGGATAAATACGGGGTAAATGGATTTACTCAATAGATTCGAAGGGATTTATATCCCCCCTGACGAAACGTTCCGCTATGGAGACTCGTAAGGTCCAGGTGACCGGGGGGTCGACGTACACGGTCTCGCTGCCGAAGGAATGGGCAACGGAAAACAGCGTCTCGAGCGGCGATACCGTCGAGATCTACTCCGAGGACGATACGCTGCTGGTCACGCCGCGGAGCGACGCCGACCATCAGGAAGGGACGCTCGACGTCTCGACGCTCGAGGGCGAGCGCCTCACCCGGGCCGTGCTCACGATGTACGTCAGCGGCTTCGACGTGATCCGACTCGAAGCCGGCCGGATCACGACGGAACAGCGGCGGGCGATCCGGTCGGCGATCCAGGGGCTGATCGGCGTCGAGGTCGTCGAGGAGACGACCGACGGCGTCGTCATTCAGGACCTGCTCGATTCCTCGGAGCTGTCGATCGTCAACGCCGTCACGCGAATGCGCCTGATCGCGACGTCGATGCTCGAGGACGCGGTGACGGCGCTGGTCGAGAACGACGACGACATCGCTCACGACGTCATCGAACGCGACGACGACGTCGACCGACTCTGGCTCGTCGTCTCGCGGATCTTCCGCGCGACGCTGCGCTCGCCCGGGGCGGCGGAGGAACTCGGCGTCTCCCGCGAGGACTGTTTCGACTTCCACTCCAGCGCCCGCCAACTCGAGCGCGTCGCCGACCACGCCGTCAAGATCAGCCAGCTCGCGCTCAAACTCGAGGAGATCCCCGAGGACGTCGCGGACGCGTTGCTCGAACTCCACGCGGACGCCTCGGACATCCTCGAGAAGTCGATGGACGCGTTGTTCGCCGAGGAGAGCGGTGAGGCGACCGAACTGGGCCACGACGCGCTCGAGTCGGTTCTGAGCATCGACGAACACACGCGCCACATCGACGACATGCTCCGCGAACAGGAGTCAGTCCAGGCCCAGTCGCTCGGGCTGATCCTCGATTCGCTCTCCCGAAGCGCCGACTACGGCGGGAACGTCGCCGAGACGGCCCTGCAGAAGGCGGCACCCAGCCCGTAGCGTAGTTACGTATCGTTTCTTGCCGACCTCGAGCCGATGGGGACGATGTCCACGCGCGTCGATCGAGGCCACGGGGTTTTCACGCTGTCTCTCGTAGTCTCGTTTCACCTATGCCGACCTACGAGCGACGGACGACAGTTCGGGCCCCGCTCGAGGAGGTCTGGGAGTTTCACTCCCGGATCGACGGCCTCGAGGCGGTAACGGCCGACTGGATGAACCTCCGCGTCGAGGGCCTGCTAGGACCGGACGGCGAGCCGGACCCGGACGTTCTCGAGGTGGGGACCGAGATCTCGCTTTCGATGCAACCGTTCGACGTCGGGCCGCGACAGCACTGGACCTCGCTCATCACCGAGCGCGAGCGGGGCGACGGCTCCGCGTACTTCCGGGACGAGATGGTTCACTCGCCGTTCGCGTTCGAGCGCTGGGAGCACACCCACGCGTTCTACGCCGACGGCGATCGGACGGTCCTCCGCGACCGCGTCGAGTACGAACTTCCGCTGGGTGCGCTCGGAGAAGCCGCGTCCCCGCTGTCGGGCGTCGGTTTCGAGGCGATGTTCCGCGATCGTCACCGCCGGACGAAGGCCCACCTGGAGCCGTGACGGGCAGCGAGCCGTTCGACGGACGGACCACACCCGTTTTGTCCCGACGGGTCGTATGACGGGTATGATCGGGAGCACGAGCGGAGCGGTCGACCGCCGTCGCCTGCTCGGCTTGCTCGCGGCCGGGACGACTGCCGGCGTCGCGGGCTGTCTCGGAGGCGACGATGGGGGCGACGGTGAGGGTGAGGATGGGAACGGGGACGACTCCACCGGCGAGGACGAAGACGACGACCACGTCTACGACCGGAACGCGTTCTCCCACCCCGGCGAGGAACCGGTCGAGTTCACCGAGAGCCAGCGCTGTCCAGTCTGTACCATGACGCCGCTGATGTATCCCAACTGGCGGTGTCAACTCGCCCACGAGAACGGCGACGGCGTCGCCTTCGACACGCCCGGCTGTCTGTTCGCGTACTACGCGTTCCTGCCGATCGATTCGCCCGTGACGGCCGGCTGGGTGACCGAATACGAGCAGCGCGAACTCATCGACGCCACCGAGGCCTACTACGTGGTCGTGACCGACGACACTGCCGAGGAAGCCGACGACGACGTGATGAAACTCAACCCCCGGCCGTTCGCCGACCGCGAGGACGCCGTGGCCTACCTCGAGGAGTGGGAGGCCGAACCGTTGACGGAGGACGACGTGATCCGACTCGAGGACATCGACCGGGGGCACGCCGAGATCTACCGAGGGAACCGGCTCCCGAACTGACCGAGCGACAGGCCGGTTCCGGAAAGCGTTTGCCGTCCCGCGGGCGTTCTGCTGACGTGACCGGAACCAGGGTCGGGATCGGAGCGGATCTCGAGGCCACACCGTACGTCGCGCTCGCTTTCGCGGTCTTCGCGGCGAGCACGAGCGCCATCCTCGTCCGCTGGAGCGGGGCCCCGAGTTCGGTGGCAGCGTTCTACCGGGTCCTGTTCACGACGGCGATGGTCGCACCCGTCGCCGTCCTGCGGTATCGCGGAGAGTTCGCCCGGCTCTCCGTCCCGGACTTCGGGTTCGCCGTCGTCGCCGGGGTCGCGCTCGCGATTCACTTCGCGGCCTGGTTCGAGAGCCTGAACCACACGAGCGTCGCCGCGAGCGTGACGCTCGTCCAGACCCAGCCGATCTTCGTCGCCGTCGGGGCCGCGCTCGTCCTCGGGGAGCGGGTCTCCCGGGAGACCGTCGTCGGCATCGCCGTCGCGATCGTCGGCGCGGCCGCCATGTCGCTTGGCGACGCCGGCGAGGCGCCGATCTCCGACGCGACGGTCTACGGCAACGCCCTGGCGCTGCTCGGGGCTATCACCGTGGCCGGCTACGTGCTCGCCGGGCGGTCGATCCGCCAGCGCGTCTCGCTGTTCCCGTACGTCACCGTCGTCTACACCGCCTGTGCGGTGACACTGGCGGTCCTCGTCGGCGCCCAGGGCCACGACTTCGTCGCCTACCCGGCCCGCGAGTGGCTCCTCTTTCTCGGGATGGCCCTCGGGCCCGGCGTCTTCGGGCACACGATCGTCAACTGGGTGCTGAAACACCTCGAGTCGGTCGTGGTCAGCGTCGCCTGGCTCGGCGAGCCGGTGGGGTCAACGATCCTCGCGCTCGTCCTGCTCGCGGAAGTCCCCGACGCGATCACGCTGGTCGGCGGCGCGGTGGTCCTCGCAGGGATCTACGTGACGACGATCGAACGCGAGCGCCGGAAGGGGGATGATCCCGGCGACGAGGGATCGGAGACGAGTGCGGGTGCCGGAACCGATGCGGAGCCGGAGCCTGATCCGGAACCCGATCCCTGATACGAACGAGCGGAGAGAAAAGAACCGACCACGGACGGCCGACTGGGGTCAGTTCGTCGACGAGCCGTCGATGATCGCGTCGCCCTCGCGGTCCTCGTCCCGTTCGCGGTCCCGGCCGAGACCGCGATCGAGGTCCAGATCCGCGTCGCCTTCCAGTTCTCGCTCGCCACCTTCGTCGTCGGTCAGTTCGGCGTCGATTTTCTCGAGCAGCAACTCCAGGGCCGACCGGTTTGCCCCCTCGGGAATGATGACGTCCGCGTTCTTCTTCGTCGGTTCGACGAACTGCTCGTGCATCGGCTTGACCGTCTCTAAGTACTGGTCCATGACGCCCTCGAGGTCCCGGCCGCGGTCGACGACGTCGCGTTCGATCCGTCGCAGGATGCGGACGTCGGCGTCGGTCATCACGTAGATCCGCAGATCGAGCATGTCGAGGATCTCCTCGTCGTACAGCGAGAAGATGCCCTCGACGACGATCACGTCGGTCGGCTCGACGGTGACGCGCTCGTCCTTGCGGTTGTGGATCTCGAAGTCGTACTGGGGCATCTCGATAGGCTGGCCCATCAACAGCGTGTCCAGTTGTTCGCGGAGCAGTTCCCACTCGAATGCCGAGGGGTGGTCGTAGTTGACGTCGGCTCGTTCCTCGTACTCGAGGTTCGAGAGGTCTTCGTAGTAGTTGTCAAGCGGGATTCGGGTGACGGGTTCGCCGACTTCCTCGGCGAGTGTCCGCGCCACGGTGGTCTTGCCGGCCCCCGTGCCCCCGGCGATCCCGATGACGAACGACGGGATACTCATCACTCGAGTCTGGATACGGGCCGTAATCAATCCCCTGAAATGCGGTCGCTCTCGGTAACAGGGTGCGTGGCCGCCGACGGGAACGACTGCGAGCGGGAACGCGGTGGCTTCTTTACCGTTCGTGCGCAGACCCCGGTATGCACGTCGTCGTCAACGCCGCCGCGAGCGCGGACGGCAAGCTCTCCTCGAGGCGGCGCGAACAGATCGCCATCAGCGGCGAGGCCGACTTCGACCGCGTCGACCGGCTCCGGGCCGACAGCGACGCCGTCGTCGTCGGCGTCGGGACCGTTCTCGCCGACGATCCGAGCCTCACCGTCAAGGATGCCGAGCGGCGGAAACGACGGCAGGAGGCCGGCAAGCCCGGAAATCCCGCGCGAGTGGTCGTCGACTCGAGGGCTCGCACTCCGCCGGACGCCGAGGTCGCCGACGACGCGGCGACGACCTACGTCTGCGTGAGCGAGGCCGCGCCGGTCGACCGCCGGCTGGCGCTGTCCGAGCGAGCGGACACGGAACTCGTGACTGCCGGGGAGGAGCGGGTCGACCTCCTGCCCGCCTTCGCCGCGCTGCAAGAGGAAGGACTCGAGCAAATCATGGTCGAGGGCGGCGGCGAACTCATCTTCTCGCTGTTCGAGGCCGGACTGGTCGACGAACTCCAGGTCTTCGTCGGGCCGAAAGTGATCGGCGGCCGCGACGCGCCGACGCTGGCCGACGGCGAGGGGTTCGTCGAAGAGTTCCCCCGGCTCGCACTCGAGGACGTCGAACGGATCGACGAGGGTATCCTGCTGAGCTGGCGGGTGGAGCCGGACGCGACGGCGGCAAACGACTGGAGCGAAGGCTGACCGCTTCCCGCGACGTCCCGTCACATCTTTCCTCGCCGGGCCCGTCCACTCGAGCATGGAACGCGCGACATTCGGTGGCGGCTGTTTCTGGTGTGTCGAGGCGGCCTTCGAGGAACTCGAGGGCGTCGAATCGGTGACCTCCGGTTACGCCGGCGGCCACGTCGAAGACCCGACCTACGAGGAAGTCTGTTCCGGCGAGACCGGCCACGCGGAGGTCGTCCAGCTCGAGTACGACCCCGAGGCCGTCGCCTACGAGGACCTGCTCGAGGTCTTCTTTACCATCCACGACCCCACGACGAAGGACCGCGAGGGTCCGGACGTCGGCTCGCAGTATCGCTCGGCGATCTACGCTCACGACGAAGACCAACTCGAGACCGCCCGCCGGTTCGCCGAGGAACTCGAGAACGAAGGACTCTACGAGGGGATCGTGACCGAGATCGAGCCGCTCGAGACGTTCTACGAGGCCGAGGAGTACCACCAGAACTACTTCGAGAAGAACCCCAACGACGCCTACTGTACGATGCACGCGGCCCCGAAAGTCGAGAAGGTCCGCGAGAAGTTCGACGGGAAGGTGACGGCAAGCGAGTAGTCGGGCCGTCGCGGCGTCGGCTCCGACCGGCCGTTCGACGAGTTACGCGATCGATCCGTCCCGGTCCGATGCCTCCGAGAGGTGTTCTTTCCCCCACTCGGTCATCGCTTCGATCACCGGCTCGAGCGATTTGCCCAGGTCGGTCAGCGAGTACTCGACCCGGACTGGCTTCTCGTTGACGATCTCGCGGTCGACCAGTCGCTTCTCCTCGAGGTCGTCGAGCACCTCCGAGAGCACCTTGCTCGAGATGCCGCCGACTTCGTCCTGCAACGCGTTGAATCCGAGCGGGCCGTTCGCGAGCAGTCGCTGGACGATCACTGGGTGCCACTTCTTGCCGATCAGCGTCGCGGTAGAGGTGACGGGACACCAGTCCTCGCCCGCACACCAGACCTGAAGGTCGTCAGTCGGTTCAGTCATGGGTCACCCAACGGGGCTGACGGATTTAACGTTACCTCACGTAATCCACTTACCGACTGACATCCTCCCACGGCTAAAGCCGTGGGGTTCCCCCACTGGGGGTTGAACCCACGGATACGGAGAGGTTCGCAGGTTCGTCGTCACGTTGGACGATGACCTGCGTTTCGGACTGTGCCAGTACAGCCCCCGCCTCGGACAGCGGTTTCGAGAACTTGCCCAAGGCTCGTTTGCCGATATTCAGCGCACCGTTTTTGTCCGCGTTGTCGTCCAGTCCACACGCAGGACACTTGAACCGCCCCTGCGTCTCGCGGTCGCCTTCGCAGGTACAACGGTTGCACGTCTTCGACGTGTCGTATTCTTTGACCAACTGTACGTCGATACCCGCGTCGTGGGCCTTGTACTCGATGTAGTTCAAGAGGCGGGCGAACGGCATCTTGTGGGTCTTGTCGTTGACGTACCGTCCCTTGTCGTTGTCCTTACGAATCCCACCAAGGTCGCCCACGACGATAACTGCGTTCCGCTCCTCGGCGTCCTCCACAATCTGTCGAGCAATCTTGTGGAGGCGGTCGTCCACCTTCCGCGCTTCCGCGTCACCGATTTGCTCAACCACCTGTTGCCCCTGTCGAGGTTTCGCCTTCCCGATGGACTTTCGGAGTTGCTTGTAGTGTTCGCGGATACGGCGAACTTCCTCGCCGTAGAACGTGGTTTTGCGGTCAGAGAGGAACGCGCAGGTGGCGACCCACCGTGCGCCCATGTCGATAGCCAGTACGTCGTCATACTCGTCTCGAACAGTCACAGACCGCTTGACGACGAGATGAACGTACCAGTCACCGTCACGGCGCACCAACTCACTGTCCCGAATATCGCCCTCACGGATGAGTTGTTCGTCCTTATGCGGGAGGTAGGCGGGACACCAGATGGAGTTGCCCCGTCCACGCTCGGGGTCGAAGACAGGGACTTTGACCCACCACGACGAGAGAACGGTGTTCTCGTCGTGGGCTACGTCGAACACGTCGTTGCGGAGAACAACGGGTTGTTCGGTGTCGTGGTTCGGGTCTTTCTGTCGCTGGACTTTCGACGCCTGCTGTTTGGTCGCAGAGTAGAGGTCGGCGTCTCCACCGTGAACCTCGCGTTGGAACGCCTCGTACTCACGGGCGAGTAGGTCAGCCTTCCTGTTGGTCAGCGAGTGGAGTTTGACCCGCACCGTGGTCGAGACGTTTCGTTGCATGGCTATTCACCTGCTTGGGCGTCGATGTACTCTTCGATGACCTCGCTGGATACGTCACCCGCGCTCGACACGAAGTATGAGCGCGTCCACAGCGAGGGCAGGCCGAAGTCGAACTCGTCACGGAGGTGGCGCGAGGAGTAGCCCTTGACCTGTTGCATTATCTTGTTCGGCGCGAGCGTCGGGTCGCCCGTGATGAACAAGTGTACGTGGTCGGGGCGAATCGCCAACTCCAGTATCTCTAAGCCGAGTTCGTCGGCTTTCTCCTCGATGAGTTCTTCGAGACGGTCGTGTACCTCGCCTTCCAGTACCGATTTGCGGTACTTCGGGCACCAGATGAAGTGGTACTGGAGTTTGTGGACGTTGGTACGTTCCCTGTCGAACCCACGAGGCATCATCAGTATATAGAAACTATTCACCTAAAGATATTACGTAAGCATCTAACCACAGCCGTGGCTACGAACGTGGATAGATTCCCAGTCGTCGGCTTCATCCCACCCGTAAACGGGTGGGCTTTCGCCTCACTACCGCTGTAATAGCCGCTGGCGATCCCGGTTACCGGCTCGTAACCCGGTGTGGGGCCGGTTGGCTCGAGTTTATTACTAACGAGTCGTAATCCGGTTACGAGACGAAACCACCAATGACGACGCCATCCACTCCGGACGAGCGCCGGTACGAAGTCGCCGTGGTCGGCGGCGGACCGGCCGGACTGACGACTGCACTGTACGCGACCCGACTCGGCCACGAGACCGCGGTCTTCGACCGTGGCGGCGGCCGCGCCGCGATGATGCAGGAGACCCACAACGTCATCGGCGTCCCCGAGTCGGTCTCGGGCACCGAGTTCCTCGAGACGGCCGTCGACCAGCTACGGTCGTACGGCGCGGACTACCGCCAGGAGTTCGTGACCGGCGTCGACCGGCGCGACGACGAGTTCGTGCTCGAGACGACGGAGGGAACGGCCGTCGCCGATCGGGTCGTGCTCGCGACCGGCTTCTCCGACGGTCGTCCGGAGCCGCCGCTGCCCCGCACCGGCCGCGGTCTGCACTACTGCCTCCACTGTGACGCCTACATGTTCGTCGACGAGCCGGTCTACGTGATGGGCCACGGAGACAGCGCCGCCTACGTGGCGATGATCATGCTGAACTTCACCGACGATGTCGATCTGCTGTTGCGGGACGACGACCCGACCTGGAGCGACGAGACCGCGACGCTGCTCGAGAACCACCCCGTCGACGTCGTCCGCGAGGAGGTCACCGGCGTCCGGAACGGCGAGGACGGCTGGCTCGAGGCCCTGGAGTTCGCGGACGGTTCGGTCCGGGAGTACGCAGGCGGGTTCGCGATGTACGGCTCCGACTACAACGACGGGCTCGCGGCGTCGCTCGGCGCGGAACTGAACGACGACGGCACGGTTGCGGTGGACGACCACGGCCGCACGTCGGTCGACGGGCTCTACGCCGTCGGCGACCTGACGCCCGGCCACAACCAGATCCCCGTCGCGATGGGCCAGGGGGCGAAGGCGGGCATCGCGATCCACAAGAGCCTCCGCGCGTTCCCGAAGTCGCTCGCGGAACTCGAGGCCGAAGGCGCGGTCGGTCTCGAGGACGTCCCCGCCATCGCACCCGAACTGCGACGGCAGGCGAACGCCCACGCACCGGCCGAAGGCGACTGATAGGAGACGCGATCCGGGTATTCCGTCTCGAGCCGCGTCGTGAGTTCGGCGTCGGAGTCGATCCCGGTCAACTAGCGCGATGTCGGTACCCCTCTGCCATTCATCCTCGACCCGTGACGGCTCCGTTCTACCCCACCCCGTCCGCTCGCACCTGGTCTACGGAGTGGTCGGAGACGTACCGACCGCGAGCCGTTCCGGTTCCGGGGTCGAACGGTGCACGCTCTCGCCCGGGACCGAAATCGACCGAGGGAACGGCTCGACACGGAACCCTCGATTCACGAAATCACACGCTGTCCTCGGTAAGGTCGGATTAGCCCGGCACCCGACCGATCGACGCCGACTCCCGCCGTAAGGGCGGGCAGGATCCGCTATTAAAATCTTGCGCGAACGGGTATCTATCACGCCACAACGATGGGGTCCTTTCTTCCCTCGAACTTCCTCACCGATTCCTGTGGTACCATATGACGGACGATAACGAATCGAACCACGGCGTAGCACGACGGACCCTGCTGGCGGCCGGTGGCACGGCGACGATCGGGGCGCTCGCGGGACGTGCGGGAGCCAGGCTAGACGAGCACGAGACCGACGCCGGCGGCGATAGCGACGGCGATGGGACCGATGAACCGAGCCGGGAAGTCACGGTACGGCAGGAGCCGGGAAACGCCTTCTACTGGGTGTTACCCGGCGAACGACGACTGAGTCCGCAGGTTTTCGGCACGCCAGAGAATCCACGGCGCGGGAGTGCCCTGCTCGAGTCACGGATCGAACAGGCAAAGGGGTTTCCCGAACCGCTCGACGAAGCGATCCCGCAGTTGCTCGAGGACCTCCCGCCGCTCGTGGCCGCACCGGAAGCGGGCCGGGAACCGATCGAAGACGGGGAATCGGACGGGATCGCCCAGGAGCGATTCACCGAGCCGACGCTGTACAGCGACGATGCCGAGGTGACCAGCGGCTCGTTCGAGATTTCGTATCAGGATCACCAGCCCTACGATCTTCCGGGGGCACCGGGTGACACGACCGATTCGATCGAACTCGACGCACAGTTCACCGACCCGGCTGGCAACGAGTACGAACTCGAACACGACCACGTCGTGCAACCACCGATCCCCGGCTACGAGACCGGCGGCGGCGTCCTGACGGGGAGTTGGCTCCACGGGATCACGGGGACGGGTTCGCCGCTGTTGACGGAAACGTACACCTACGGTGGGTCGTGGGGCGTCGGCGACGTCCGTATCAACGGCGAGTTGGCGACCGAAGACGGGTTCCGCGTCATCCACTTCATGACGACCCAGACCGTTCGAGACGAACGGTACCGAATGGCGCTCGACGAGGAGATGCCGCTCGCCCCCGACGAGACGATCGCGGGACAGATCCACCACACCCACGGCGTCGTCCTGCCGATCAGGCCGACGCCCGACGGGCCCGTGTACGACCCGGTCCCAACCGCGATGGAACTGCCCAGCGGCGAGACCCAGCCGTTCATCCACGCGATGTGGGAACAGGAGGAACTCGTCGAGGGACCGTTCGCCGACTGGGAGTTTCCCGATCAGCCCGCCGAGGCCGAGCCGGACGATCAGGATACGGCCGACGATTCGGGACCCGACTTCCGGTTCCTCGGCGACGCGTCGGCCTGGCAGGGCGAAGCGCCCGACGGTATCGCGGGCGAAGAGAACCCGACGCTCAGCCTCGAGGCGGGGGCCGAGTACGAACTGGTGTGGGAAAACGCCGACGGCCTCCAGCACAACTTCGCGATCGAAGACGAGGACGGGTCGGACCTGCAGGCGTCGGAGTTGCTAGGCGAGGAAGGGGCGACCCAGACGGTCACGTTCACGGCGACGGCGGAGATGTCGGAGTACTACTGTCAGGTCCACCCCGGGAGTATGCGCGGGTCGATCGAAGTCGAGGGCTGAGGACTGAGGGCTGAGGCCTGACCGCGACCGGACGCATCGACTCATACGGATCGCCGTACCGATTTGTCGGTGCAACCGCCGCCCGGGTCGCTGTTGCACCGGAGATGACGTCCAGTAAACCGTATCACTCCTCGAGGTCCACGATCGGGTCCCCGAGGCGAATTCCCATCGGAGCGGGCCCCGGGGTCTCGTACCCCCGGACGTAGCCGAGGTAGAGGGCGCTGTTGACGATCCCGATGTGGCTGAACGCCTGGGGGAAGTTCCCGAGGTGTGCGCCGCTTTCGGGGTCGATTTCCTCCGCGACGAGGCCGACCGGGTTCACGTACTCGAGCAACGTCTCGAACCGGGCGGTCGCCTCCTCGATGCGGCCCGAGAGCGCGAGCGCGTCGATCAACCAGCAGGAACAGAGCACGAACGCTCCCTCCTCGCCCGGTAGACCGTCGTCGCCGTCGTAGCGGGACACGAAGACGTCGTCCTCGACCAGCTCCGCCTCGATGGCCTCGATCGTCCCCTGGATCCGGTCGTCGTCGAACGGCAGGAAGCCGACGATCGGGAACAGCAGGGCCGTCGCGTCGAGGGCGTCTGCTCCGTAGGACTGGACGAAGGCCCCGACGTCCTCGTCGTACCCGCGCTCGAGGACCTCGGTCCGGATTTCCGCGCGCGTCTCCCGCCAGGCGTCCAGCGGCGCGTCGAAGTCGCCGTCGGTCGCGATCGCGATTCCCCGGTCGAGCGCGGCCCAGCACAGGACCTTCGAGTGGACGAAGTGGCGGTCGCCGCCCCGGACCTCCCAGATGCCCGCGTCCGGCTCGGTCCAGATCCCGCGGACGTACTCGACGATGTCCCGGATTCGAACCCACTCGTCGTCCGCGAGCGTTCGCCCGTGACGGCACATTTCGTCGACTGCCAGCAGAAGTTCGCCGTAGACGTCGTGTTGGCGTTGCTCGACGGCCCCGTTGCCGATCCGGACCGGTCGCGAGCCGCGATACCCCTCGAGGTGATCCAGTTCCCGTTCCTCGAGGTCGGACTCGCCGTGGAGGCCGTACAGGGGCTGGATCGCCGCCGGCTCGTCCGCCTGGCAGAGGTCCATGAACCAGTCGAAGTAGTCGTTCGCCTCGTCGGTCGTACCGAGGTTCAGCAGCGCCTGGACGGTGAACCCGGCGTCGCGCAGCCAGTTGAACCGGTAGTCCCAGTTGCGGACGCCGCCGACGTCCTCGGGCAGTGACGCCGTCGGCGCGGCCGCGATCGCGCCGGACTCGGCGTGAGTTAGGAGCTTCAGGACGAGTTCGGAGCGAACGATCTCGTCGTGCCACGGGCCCGCGAACGTGCAGTCGTCCGCCCCGCAGGTGTGCGCCCGGTCGGTCCAGAACCGGATCGTCTCCTCGAGCGCGGCCTCCGGATCGGTGCTCGCGTCCTCGGCTCCGGTACACCGCAGCAGGAACCAGGCGTCCTCCCCCGCCTCGAGCGTCAGATCGCCGGTGACCCGGCCGTCCTCGATCGCGAGGTCGATCGGCGCCTCGAGCAGGGTCCGTTCCTCCGCGCCCGCGGCGAGGATGCCGTCCTCGACGGGTTCGATCGTCGGCTCCGTGCGGCCGTAGTCGAACTGCGGCTCGAGATCGACCCCGAGTTCGACCCGCCCCTCCGCACAGGCGGCCTTCCGGTAGAGGACCTTCTTCGGGTCGTCGACCCGACCGGCCGGCGGCATGAAGTCCGTCACCGTCGCCGTGCCGCCCTCGGTCCGGAAGGTCGTCTCGAGGACGTTCGTGTCCCCGACGTACCGACGCTCCGACTCGAAGGCATCGGTGGGCGCCACCCGGAACCGGCCGCCGCGGTCGTGATCCAGGATCGCCGCGAAGATCGTCGGCGACTCGAGGTGCGGAAACGGGAACCAGTCGATCGAGCCGTCCGGGCCGACGAGCGCACACGTCTCGAGGTTCCCGACGACGCCGTAGGACTCGATCGGCGGGTACGCTTCGGAGTCAGTCATCGACACCACCCTTCAGTACGGGGTTGCCGGACTCGAAGCGACCTGGACGGGGGTCGATGGTCATGTCGTCCCGTTCCACGACCAACAGCAAAAAGGCGAACCGTAGTAGACGAAAGCACACGCCAACGCCGGAATCGGTCGCCGAGGGGACTCCCGGACACGCAGTCGCCGCGGCAACCCCTTTCGGCGTCGGACCCGCAGGTCGGCCATGGACTACGAGCGTTGGTCCGAGAGACAGGAGTCGACGACGATCGGGGTCGACGAGCACGACCTCGAGGTCGCCTACTACGACGAGGGGTCGGGAGAACCGGTGGTGTTCTGTCACGGAATTCCGACCGCTTCGTTCCTGTGGCGCCACGCCGCGCCAGAACTGGCCGACGACTATCGGGTGATCGCGCCCGACATGGTCGGGTACGGAAACTCGGCGACCCACGATGGGTTCGATCGCTCGATCCGCGCCCAGGAGGAGCTGATCGCCGGCCTGGTCGATCGACTGGATCTCGGGACGGTCTCGTTCGTCGGCCACGACCTCGGCGGGGGCGTCGGCCTCCGGTACGCGGCCCATCGGCCCGACGAGGTGTCGAAACTGGTGCTCTCGAACGCAGTCTGTTACGACTCCTGGCCGATCGAGCAGATCGTCGATCTCGGTTTGCCGGCGACGATCGAGGGGATGAGCGTCGACGACCTCCAGAAAACTCTCCGCGGCCTCTACAGGGAGACCCTCTACGGCGACGATCCCGACGAAGCGTTCGTCGAGGGTATGGTCTCGCAGTGGGACTCCGAGGAAGCGATGGTCTCGCTGTCGCGAAACGCGATCGGGACCAACACCAGCCACACGACGGAGATCGATCCGGCCGACGTGACGGCCGAGACGCTCCTGCTCTGGGGGGCCGAGGACGAGTTCCAGCCGATCGAGTACGCCGAACGCCTCGCGGACGACGTCGACGACGCCGAGGTGGTCGGACTGAACGACGCCTATCACTGGGTGCCGGAGGATCGGCCCGACGCCTACACCGAGCACCTCGCGGAGTTTCTGGCGTCCTGAGACGCCGGGAGCTGCCGAGGCGGCGGGAAATCCGACGAACTTATTTCCATCGACTCCCTCTTTTTTGAGGGTCATGGACGAACTCAGGACGGGACTCAGTTACGGAGACGTGCTACTGGTTCCGCAGCGATCGCCCGTCGACAGCCGCAGCGACGTCGATCTCTCTACGAACCTCACGCCGAACATCGAACTCGAGACGCCGCTGGTTTCGGCCGCGATGGACACCGTTACCGAGAGCGATCTCGCGATCGCGCTCGCCGAGAGCGGCGGGATCGGGACGATCCATCGGTTCCTCACGGTCGACGAGCAGGCCGCGGAAGTCGAGACGGTCGCCGACGCCGGCCACCCCGTCACGGCGGCCGTCGGCATCAACGAGGACTACGTCGACCGGACGGCGGCGCTGCTCGAGGCCGGCGCGTCGGCGATCGTCGTCGACGTCGCCCACGGCCACCTCGAGCGGGCGCTCGACGCGACGGCGGAACTCCGGTCCGAGTTCCCGGGTGCCGAACTGATCGCGGGGAACGTGGCGACGCCGGACGGCGTCGAGGACCTCTACGAAGCGGGTGCCGACAGCGTCAAGGTGGGGATCGGCCCGGGATCGCACTGTACGACCCGAAAGGTCGCAGGGGCGGGCGTCCCGCAGTTGACTGCGGTCGACGACTGCGCCGAGGTCGCGCGGGATCTGGGCATTACCATCGTCGCGGACGGCGGGATCCGGACCTCGGGGGACGCCGTCAAGGCCCTGATGGCCGGCGCGGACACGGTGATGATGGGGAGCCTCTTCGCGGGGACCGACGAGGCACCCAGCGAGATCGTCACGGTCGACGGCGTCAGGTACAAGCGATCCCGCGGGATGGCGACGACGGCGGCCGCCGAGGACCGCGACGACAAGCCCGAAAACGTCGACGCCGACGAGGGAGTCGAGGGGCTGACGCCGTACAAGGGACCCGCGGCGGACGTCGCCGAGGAGTTCTGTGCGGGCATCCGGTCCGGCCTCTCGTACTGCGGCGGGCACACGATCCCCGCGGCCCGCGAGAAGGCGGAGTTCATCCGCGTCGCGGCCAGCGCCCAGGAACGCGAAGGCGCTCACACCGACGACGAGTGGGAGACCGTCAGCGTCGATAGCGTCGGCGAGGCGGCGACGAACGCCGACGACTGACCGCGTTCACGGCCGTCCCGTTTCGCCGATCCGGGGCCCGAGTCCGACTCGTAACTCGAGTCGCGCCGTCCCGGTCGAGCGTCCCCGTCGGGACCGCTGTACCCGGCCACGCGTTCTCGAGGGTGTCCATTCGACCGACACACACGCCGATCAGGAGGAGTGACAGGAGGAATGCCGAAAATGACGAGCGATTTCTGGACAGTATAACACGAATCGGGGGTCCGCTGGGCAAGTATTGGCACGCAGTGGAGTACTTACATCGTTCGTCTCCTTATCCCGGCTCATGATGACACATACCAGACTCGAGGGTGCCGACCGCCCGGTCGGCGCGGTGGTGGGATGACGAACCTCGTGCCGGGAGAACTTGACCCCGCAGGCGACCCGGTCCGGATCAACGAGGGGCGACCGACGGCGACCGTCACCGTCGAGAACATCGGCGATCGACCGGTCCAGGTCGGCTCGCACTTTCACTTCTTCGAGGTCAACCCCGGCCTCGAGTTCGACCGCGAGTCGGCCTACGGGATGCGACTGGACGTTCCCGCCGGAACGGCGGTCCGGTTCGAACCCGGCGTCGAACGCGACGTCGACCTCGTCGCGATCGGCGGCGACCGTATCGTCCGCGGGATGGCCGGCCTCGTCGAGGGCGAACTCGACGACGACGCCGTGAAAGAGCGAGCGCTGGAACGGGCTCGAGAACGGGGCTACATCGCGGAGTCGGAGCCTGATACGAGCGGAGGCGACCGTCCGTGAGCCGCGACCTCCCCCGGTCGGAGTACACCGACCTGTTCGGGGCTACCGAGGGCGACCGGCTACGGCTCGGCGATACGGACCTGTTCGCGAGGATCGAAAGCGACCACGCCGTCCCGGGCGAGGAGGCCGTCTTCGGCGGCGGGAAGACGATGCGGGACGGGATGGGAATGCAGTCCGGCGTTACGCAGGCCGAGGGAGCCCTCGACTGGGCCGTGACGAACGCCGTGATCGTCGACCCCGTCCTCGGCGTCCGCAAGGGCGACATCGGCGTCCGAAACGGGGAGATCGCCGGCATCGGGAAGGCCGGCAACCCCGATACCATGGACGGCGTCGATATGGTGATCGGCCCGAGCACGGACACGATCCCCGGCGACGGGCTGATCGCGACGCCCGGCGCGCTCGACATTCACGTCCACTTCAACAGCCCGCAACTCGTCGATCACGCCCTCGGCTCCGGCGTGACGACGATGCTTGGCGGCGGCTTCGGCGGCGGCGCGACGACCTGCACGCCCGGACCCGAGAACGTCAAACGGTTCCTGCAAGCCGCCGAGGCGTGGCCCGTCAACGTCGGCCTCTACGGCAAGGGCAACAGCAGTCGGCCCGCGGCGCTACGCGAACAGATCGAGGCCGGCGCGTGCGGCATGAAACTCCACGAGGACTGGGGGTCGACGCCCGCCGCGATCGACACCTGCCTCGAGGTCGCCGACGAGGAAGACGTCCAGGTCTGTATCCACACGGACACGTTAAACGAGTCGGGCTTCGTCGAGCACACGTTCGATGCGATCGACGGGCGCGCGATCCACACGTTCCACATCGAGGGCGCCGGCGGCGGTCACGCGCCGGACGTCCTCGAGTTGATCGGCCACGAGCACATGCTGCCGTCCTCGACGAACCCGTCGATGCCCTACACCGAGAACACGTTCGACGAGCACCTGGACATGGTGATGGTCTGTCATCACCTCAACCCGGACGTCCCCGAAGACGTCGCGTTCGCCGAGTCCCGGATCCGGGCGGAGACCATCGGCGCGGAGGACGTGCTCCACGACACCGGCGCGATCAGCATGATGACCTCCGACTCCCAGGCGATGGGACGCATGGCGGAGGTCATCAGCCGCACGTGGCAGACCGCCCACAAGATGAAGAACCAGCGCGGGCCGCTGCCGGCCGACGAGGGGACGAACGCGGACAACGCCCGCATCGAACGGTACGTCGCCAAGTACACGATCAACCCGGCGATCACCGCCGGGATCGACGACTACGTCGGCTCGCTCGAGCCCGGAAAGCTCGCGGACATCGTCCTCTGGGAGCCTGGCTTCTTCGGGATCAAGCCGGAGGTCGTCCTCAAGGGCGGGTTCCCGGTCTGGTCCCAGATGGGAGAGGCGAACGGCTCGCTGATGACCTGCGAACCGGTAATCGGCCGCGAACGGGCCGGCGCACAGGGTCGGGCGAGACACGGCCTCTCGGTGACGTTCGTCAGCGAGGCGGCGAGCGAGAACGACGTGGGCGAGGCCTACGGCCTCGAGACGCCGGTCCGGCCGGTCAGCGACACGCGGGAGGTCCGGAAGTCGGACATGCTACACAACGACCACTGCCCGGACGACATCGAGATCGACGCCCAGACGTTCGAAGTGAAAGTCGACGGCGAGCACGTCACCTGCGACCCGGCGGAGGAAGTGCCGCTCGCACAGCGATACCTGCTCTGACTCCGATCATGGACCACAGCACACCCACCACGGACGTACCAGCACCGACGAGCCGACCACCCGCTCGCTCGAGCCACCGCGGGGAGGTGAGCCGATGGGCATGAACCTCTCTCCGAAGGAGATGGAGCGACTCACGGTATTCATGGCGGCCGAACTCGCCCGCCGGCGGAAGGACCGCGGGGTGAAGCTCAACCACCCCGAGACGGTCGCGTACATCTCCGACTGGGCCTGCGAGGCCGCCCGCGAGGGGAAGTCCGTCTCGCGGATCCGCTCGGAGGCGACCCAACTGCTCACCCGCGAGGACGTCATGGAGGGCGTCCCGGAACTGGTCGACATGATACAGGTCGAGCCCGTCTTCCCGGACGGGACGAAGCTCGTCACCATCCACGACCCGATCCGGGCCGACGACCCGGAGCAACTCGAGACGGTCGATCCGGCGCCGGACGCGGACCTCGAGACGGAGGGGAGCCGCTGATGGGGTACCGAGACGTCGCCAAGGTCGGGCTCGGCGGTCCCGTCGGCTCCGGGAAGACGGCGCTCGTCGAACGGCTCGTCCCCGAACTCGTCGCCCGCGATTACGACGTCGGCGTCATCGCCAACGACATCATGACTCAGGAGGACGCCGACGTCTTCCGGGAGTCGTTCGCGGACCTGCTGCCCGCCGACCTCGTCGCGGGCGTCGAGACGGGCGCGTGTCCGCACACCGGCATCCGGGAGGACCCCTCGATGAACCTCGCGAAGATCGACGAGTTCACCGAGCGCCACCCGGACCTCGACGTCGTCCTCGTCGAGAGCGGCGGCGACAACCTCGCCGCGACGTTCAACCCCGAACTCGCGGACTACTTCCTGTTCGTCATCTCGGTCGCGGAGGGCGAGGACATCCCCCGCAAGCGAGGGCCCGGTGTCACCCAGGCCGATCTGCTCGTGGTCAACAAGACCGACCTCGCGCCCCACGTGGACGCCGACCTCGAGGTGATCGAGGACGACGCGGCGGCCGTTCGAGGAAACGACCCGTTCGTCTTCACGAACTGCAAGGACGGCACGGGCGTCGACAGCGTCCTCGAGCACGTCGAACGCGAGGTGCTGTTCGCATGAGCGCCGATTCGCGTCCTGCGGCGGCCGTCCGCCCGCCGATCCCGCCCGCATTCGAGACCTACGCGGACGAACCGCTCGCGCAGGCTCCCGCCGCCGGCCCCGGAAAGAACGGCTTGCTCGAGGCGACCTTCGCCCGTCGCGGGGATGGCCCGACCCGCCTCGTCCGGGATCGGGTCGAAGTCCCGTACCACCTGACGGGCACCCTCGAGACCGACCCCGCGCCGGGACTGACGACCCTGGTCGCCCAGGAGCCGACCGGCGGCGTCGCCCAGGGGGATCGCCACCGGATCGCGCTGGATGCTCGAGCCGACGCCCGCGCTCACGTGACGACCCAGAGCGCGACGAAGGTCCACAGCATGACCGACAACTACGCCCACCTCGACGCCGCCCTGCGGGTCGAGTCCGGCGGCTACCTCGAGTACCTCCCCGGAGCGACGATCGTCAACGAGGGCGCACGCTGTCTCCAGACCGTGACGGTCGACCTCGCCGAGGACGCTCGCGCCGTCGTCGCCGACGTCCTCGTCCCGGACGGGTTGAGCGATCACGAACCGTTCAGTTTCGATCACTACCACGCGCGCCTCGAGGCCGAGCGCGACGGGCAACTGGTCTGTGCCGACGCCGTCGACCTCCGCCCCGACGAGCGCGACCCGCGAGACCCCGCCAGCGTCGGCGAGGACGGCGTCGTCGGCTCGCTGTACGTCTTCGCGCCTCCCTCGAGCGTCGACGGGCTCCTCGCGGACGTCCGCGACCGGCTCCCGGATCGCGACCGCGACGCCGTGGAGGCCGGCGTCTCGACGCTCCCCCGCGAGTCCGGGGTGATCGTCCGGCTGCTCGGCCGCCGCGAGGCGGACGTGACCGAAACGCTGCGGGCCGCGTGGGACGCCGCGCGGCGAACCCTGCTGGGGGTCGGCGTACCCGCCGACCGGCGATACTGATGGAGCGAATCGACGGCATCGTCGGCAACGTCCACGCCGACGACGACCTCGTGGCCGCCCGCGACGCCCACGACGAGCGGGGCACGCTCGAGCGCGTCGTCGTCGACGCGGACGAGCGCCGCCGGTCGCGGTTCCGGGCGACGACCGACGCCGGGACGGACGTCGGCGTCGTGGTCGATCGCGCCGCGGTATCGGCGGGGGACGTCCTCCACCTCACTGACGAGCGGATGATCGTCGTCGCGTTCGAACCCCGGGACGCCCTCGCCGTCGACCTCCCTCGGGCGACCGACGAACGGCTCGAGGCGGCGATCGAACTCGGCCACCGGATCGGCAACCAGCACTGGGATCTGGCGGTCGAGGACGGCGTGGCGTACGTCCCGCTCGCGGCCGACCGACACATCGTCGAGCGGGTGGTATCGGACGTGGTTCCGGGATCGACGGTCAGCGAGACGACCGTGGAGGCAGACCTGTTCGTCACGGACGCCGACGGAGCGAAGGCAGGGCACGGCCATGGCGGTGGTCACGAACACGGGCACGAGCACACCCACGACCACGATCACTCCAGCACCCACGACCACGATCACTCCGGCACCCACGACCACGATCACTCCAGCACCCACGACCACGGCGACGGCGACCACTCACACACCCACCATGACCACGACCCCTGATCCCGACGCGAGCGCGTTCCTGACCGCGCTCCGCCTCTCGGACTCGTTCCTGCCGGTCGGCGGGTACACCGCCTCCTACGGCCTCGAGCAGTACGTCAACGAGGGCCGGATCGAAGACGGCGACGACCTCCGGGAACTGCTCGCGGCCTACCTCCGGCGGATCGTCGGTCCCTGTGAGACCGTCGCGCTGGCGAACGCACACGCGGCGAGCGCCGCTGGCGATCTCGAGGCCCTGCTCGCGGTCGACGAACGGCTCCACGCGGTGACGATGCCCCGGGAGTTCCGCGAGAGTTCGACGAAAGCGGGGGCAAAACTCTGCGAGTTACTGGTGGGCGACACGACCGACGGGGCCGGGAACGGCGACCTCGAGAACGCGGTCGCCGACGCGGTCGCGACCGACGCCACGCCCGGTCACTACCCGGTCGTCTACGGCGTCGTCGCACAGCGACGAGGGCTCTCGCGGCGCGAGGCGTGTCTCTCCCACGCCTACTCGTTCGTCACGGGATTGCTCGGCGCGGCCCAGCGACTCGGGCGGTTCGGCCACACGGAGATCCAGGCCGTGCTCGAGGCGCTCGAGCCGATCATCGCCGAGGTGTGTACGCGCCACGTCGACGACGAACCGGCCGCGATGGCCTCGTTCGCGCCGCTCGCGGAGATCATGGGCATGCGACACGAACGGGCGGGCCGGCGGCTGTTCATGAGTTGAGTTTCCGATTCCGTTTCCGACTCTCACTCGCGGTCCGGCCGCGGCGCGTTCTCGTATTTGACCATCTTCTTCGGCTTGTCCGAGATCGTCTCGTAGATCCGCTGGAGCGTCTCCTCGGCCTCGAGCAGGTTGTGCGCCTCGAGGAACGCCCGGCCCTCGTCGGTCAGGCCGTAGAACTTCCAGGGGTAGCCCTGGCGGCGCTCGTCTTCGGGCAGGGTGACCTCCTCGACGATGCCCGCCTCGATCAGCTTCTGGACGTGCTTGTAGACGGTCGCCTCGCTCACGCTCGGATTCAACTGCTCGAGTTCGTACATCGAGGGCAGTTGCTCCGGGTGCTGGAGGATGTTGCTCACGATGGCAAAGCGGGTCTCCTGCGTGACGAAGTGGAGGAGTTCGCGGGTCTCAGCTTCCGTCTTCGATCCCCCACCGACGCCCGCGTCGGTACTCATGGGGCTACGTACGGAGCCGATCACCAAGTAGTTTACCCTGGAGTAAACCACCCTGGGGTAAATTACTCTCGCGTAAGCTGGTGGTTCGACCCGCCCCGATCCAACGGAAACTTTCGGAAACGGAACCAGTGGGGTAAATGCTATTTCCGTACCGTCTGAACGTAACTCCATGACCGACGAGTCGCCGCCCGTTCCCGACGACGTCCTGACGAGCGTCACCGACCGTCTCGAGGACGAGGAACTCTCCCTGGCCGACAACGAGGAACTGCTCAAGGCCCTGAGCGACCTGGCGCCGCTGTACGAGCGCGAGCGGTCGTACTTCGTCCTCGGGAACTACGACCCCGAGCAGCGCCGCCGCCTCGAACTCGTCGTCGACCGTCTCGAGCGCCGGGAGGACACGTACGCCTTCCTGATGTCCGACGTCCGGGGCGGCTGGGACAACGGCATCCAGAAGTTCTGTCTGCTCGCGGACATGGTCACCCACGTCGTCGGTGTCGCCGAGCGGGAGCCGAGCGGCTTCCTCGTCGAGCAGGGCCTGCTCGTCGGCAGCGAGGAGTACTTCGACAAGAGCCACGTGCTCAAACGCACTTATCCCGACGCCGACGAGGATCACCCTTACGGCTGGATGGAGGACGCCGTGTTCGAGTTGCTCGAGGCTGAGGACCGACTCTACGAGTGGCGGACCGAGGACGACCTCCTGGATGCGGTCGAACGGATCCCCTGACGCGACCGTCAGGCGCTCGCCCGACCCGACACCCGCTCAGGAGTGACCCGACACCGCCACCGGCTCGTAGGGCTCCTCGAGGTAGGCGATGTCCGAGGCCGACAGCGAAATCTCGAGCGCCTCGACGGCTTGCTCCAGGTGCTCGACGCTCGTCGTCCCGACGATCGGCGCGTCGACCCAGTCTTTGTGCAGTAGCCACGCGAGCGCGATCTGGGCCATCGTCACGCCCTTCTCGGCGGCCAGTTCGGCGACGCGCTCGTTGATCTCCCGGCCGCCGCCCTCGCGGTAGGGGTGGTCGTAGAGGTGTTCCTCGGTCTCGCCGCGGGTCGTCGCGTCGATCTCCTCGTGGGGCCGCGTGAGGTAGCCCCGGGCCAGCGGCGACCACGGAAGGACGCCGACGTCCTCCTTCTCACAGAGGGGCAGCATCTCGCGTTCCTCCTCGCGGTAGACGAGGTTGTAGTGGTTCTGCATCGTCCCGAACCGCTCGAGGCCCAGCCGATCGCTGGTGTACAGCGACTCCGCGAACTGGTGGGCCCACATCGAGGACGCGCCGACGTACCGGACGTGGCCCCGACGGACTGCGTCGTCCAGCGCCCGCAGCGTCGTCTCGATCGGCGTGTCGTCGTCCCAGCGGTGGATCTGGTAGAGGTCGATCGTGTCCATTCCCAGCCGTTCCCGGCTGGCCGCGAGTTCCTGCTCGATGGCCTTCCGCGAGAGCCCGCCCGAATTGGGGTCGTCCTCGCGCATCTGGAAATACCCTTTCGTGGCCACGACCGACTCCTCGCGGTAGCCCTCGAGGGCGTCGCCGAGGATCCGCTCGGATTCGCCCTTCGAATACATGTTGGCCGTGTCGAAGAAGTTGATTCCGAGGTCGATCGCTCGCTCGATGATCTCTTTGCTCTCGTCCTCGTCGAGAACCCACTCGCGCCAGTCGCTCGAGCCGAAACTCATGCAGCCGAGACAGAGCCGACTGACCTCCATGCCGGTCGAACCGAGCGTCGTGTACTCCATGGACAGCGGTAGAACGACCGGGTAAAAAACGGTGGCTGTCCCGGCGATCGGTCGCTCCGCTCCGTTACGTTTTAGTTCAGCAGTTCAGTATTGCATACTGACGTATGGCGGACGAACACAACGATCGAGACGCGAACCGAAACGACGACCGAGGCATCGTTTCGCGAATCAAGAGCGTCTTCAGTCGCGACTGATCGTTCGTTCGGCCGCCACCGGCCGAGTGGCGTCGTTTTTTAGCGAACCAACCTGATCAGTGACCCGAATACCGGGAGCCCGAGCGCCGCCCCGACCGCAACGTAGACGATCGGCGTCGTCTCCGCCGCGACGACCGCCGAGTCGCCGAGGGTCGCCGCGAAGACGGCGAGGACGAGGACGCCGAAGCCGAGTCCCCCCAGCACGGCCCGCTTGGGCGTCGCCGAGACGAGTCCCACGAGCGCGCCCCCGACGATCAACCCGAGCCAGTGGAGCCACGACAGCGCGAGGCCAACGGCGACCGCGACGAAGAGCGCGACGGCGTGGACCGTCGAGTCCGTCCGAACCCGCTCGAGGCCGTCCTGGTGTTGCCGATCCGAGGTTCGAGTCCCGACGTTTGCCTCGCCGGTGCGCTCGTCGGTTGCGGGTTCGACGTTCCCGTTCTCGTTCCCGTTCCCGTCGGTCCCGCGTTCGCTCTCGTCGGTCGGCTCGTCCGCGGCCGGCGAGTCGCTCGCGGTCATTGTGATCCCTCCGTCTCTGCCGCCTCGAAGACGACGTCCGGATCCCCATCATCGACCGAGCGATCCATCGGTTTCTGCTCGCCGTCGAGCCACGCCTCGAACTGGTCGTCGTAGTGTTCGGAGAAGTAATCGCCCGAGTTGCCGCCGGGGAGGATCGCCGTCGCGTCGCCGCCCGGTTCGACGACCATGCGCCAGCTCGAGCCCACGGCGTCGTCGACGCGGTAGTTCTTGACCGTCGCCGCCGAGCCGTCGGCCGGCCGATCGTCGTAGTCCAGAAACGGTGCCTCGACGCCGAACGGATGCTCGATCGGACCGGTCGTGTTCCGATCGCCGTAGGTCTCCCATCCTTCCTCGTCGATCTCCGCGAGCGCGGCCTCGAGCGCGTCGACCATGCGTTCGGGCCGCGATCCGTCGAACCAGTCGCTGTCGGCAGGCAACGTTGCGAGCACCCAGTCGTTAGGGTAGTACGACTCATCGAGATCGGCGTCCTCGAACGCGGGTTCGAAGACCTCCCGCCGGAAGCCCTCGAGCCAGCGGTCGAAGACCAGCGCCGAAGATGAGTCCCGTTCCATGCGGTAGTCCCAGTCGGCGAGCTCGTCGGCGGCGTCCTCGAGGCCGTCCGAGGCCCCGTCGTGGCTCGCGACGGCGTCGACGAGGTCCGGGACCAACTGCGCGGCACGGCCGTCGTAGGTGTCGTCCTGCAACTCACGGTGGAAGTCGTGGTCGGCAGGCTCGCCGGACTCGAGGCGCTCGTCGAGCCGTTCGTAGATCCGGCCGCCGCGGTACGGCGTGGCGTATGCGACCCCCACGTAGTGGTTGGGGTCGTCCACGACGCGCTGGTTCGCCGTCGCGAGGACGTCTGGATCGATCGCGTGGGGTTTCTCCTCGAAGGGGACGAACCCGTCCCACGAGGACTCGCCGAACGGGGTGAACCCGGACCACTCGCCCTCGCCGGCGGAGCCGTCGAAGAGCCGGTTGCCCGAGACGGGATCGCCGTCGATCCGTCTGATCGGAAGTTTCCCAGTCACGTAGTACATCGTTCGCCCATCCGCGTCGGCGTAGACGAGGTTCTGTGTCGGCAGGTCGAACTTGCGGGTCGACTCGAGGAGATCCTCGAGGCCGTCGCTGCGCTCGAACTCGTAGATGGCTTCGGTCGTCCGTGTCGCGGTGTGGCCCGTCCAGGCGACGCCGACCGTCTGTCCCTCGCGCTCGAGGACGGGGCCGTGAACGGTCTTCTTGATCGTGAACGTCCGGTCCTCGCCGTCGGCGACCGGGATCGCCCGCTCCTCGGTCTCGAACGCGCGCCACTCGTCGCCGTAGCGGTACTCGTCGGCGTCGGTGCTCGAGAGGCGCCGGTGGCCCGCACTCGAGCCGTCGTCGCCCCGCATCTCGTACTCGTAGCAGTCTAGCACGTCCGCGCCGACGTTCGTGAACGACCACGTCCCCGTTTCGTTCGCGCCCGTGATGACGAACGGGACCCCCGGGAACGTGGCACCGCGGACCGACGTCTCCGGCGTCTCGACGTGCTGTTCGTACCACAGCGGCGGCGTCATCAGCGTGAGGTGGGGGTCGTAGGCGACGAGCGGGCCGCCGCTGTCGGTGTGCTCGCCCGAGACGACCCAGCTGTTCGATCCGACCCCCGTAGGCGATTCGAACCGTGAGAGCCAGCTCGCCAGTTCCCGGTCGACGGCGTCGGTCTCGAGGGCGCCGGACCGTGAGTTCCTGGTCCCGTCGTTCCCGTCGTTCCCGTCGTCCTCATTGTCACCGTCGAGCCGCTCCCCATCGACCCTCTCCCGCAGGATCGGCACGTCGTGGTTCAGTCGCTCGGGATACAGTTCCTCGAGGGCGTCCGCGCCCAGCCGGTCGGCGATCACCGCCCGACGGAGTTCGCCGAAGTTGCCCGTCAGGTCCCACGAGATCTGTTTCTCCATCAGGATCGTGTCGACGGGCGTCCACTCGCGGGGCTCGTAGCCCAGCAGTTCGAACTCGAGGGGGAGTTGCTCGGTTTCCATCGCGGCGGTGACCCCCTCGGCGTACGCCTCGACGAGCGGCCCCGCGGGGGTGTCCGCGACGCGCTCCCACGTCGCCTCGGCGGCCCCCGCGAAGTCCATCGCCACGTGGAACGCGTCGTCCTCGAGGGTGGCCTCGCCGACGAGTTCGGACAATCGGCCGCGCATGACCCGCCGCTGTAGATCGAGCTGGAAGGCCCGGTCGAACGCCTGGACGTAGCCGACGGCGAAGTACGCGGCCGCCTCGTCGTCGGCCTCGATCGTCGGCACGCCGTACCCGTCGTACCGGACGGTAGCGTCGCCATACGGGTTCTCTACCGACTCCGACAGCTCCCTGTCCGCGGCGTCCCACGCCGACCCCGACAGCGGCGCGAACGACTCGAGGAGTTCGCTCGCGCCGCTGACGGTCAGCCCCCCGACGCCGGCGGCGAGCGCGCCGGCGAGTAGTCCTCGACGCGTGGTGTCATTGCTCACGATTACCGTCCCCTACGTCTCTCCGATCCTACATAACTCTGCTGTCGCCGCGGTCCGATCGCCACCTCTCCCCGTCCGGCCCGAAAGAGGGCTACAGGTCCGCCGGATCGACCCGTTCGACCGTCGCTCGGACCGCGAAGAACGCACCGACGCCGAGCGCTCCGTAGAGCACGAGCAACAGCCACGTCGTGACCGTCGCGCTCCCGAGCCCGAGCTTCGCGACGCTGTTCGCCGGGTGCTCGGGCAGGAGCGTCGACACCACCAGCGCGCCGACGATGGCGACCGAGTACAGCAACTGGGCCTGTCTGCGATCCGGCGCGACGAGTGCGACGACCGTCCCGAGGCCGACGACCAGCAAGGCCAGCGCGGCGACGAGCCCGATCAGTGCGACCGGGTGGGCGACGGTCGTCCCGTTGACCGCCAGCAGGGCGAGCCAGGCGACGGCCTGGACGGGCGCGAGCGCGGCCGTCGCAGCGAGTTTCGCGTCGACTACGTCGCCCAGCGACAGCGGCGTTACCCGGAGCAACTCGAGCGTACCCCGTTCGCGTTCCTCGACCAGCGAGTCGACGACGATCGAGCCGCTGATGAACGCCGGCAGGAACAGCAACAGCGGCAGCAGGATCGTGTACGTGAACCCGACGTACGGGCTCGCGTCGACCTCGTCGGGGACCGATAGCGGGAGCGACTCGAGCCGGTCCGCGTTCCCGACGCGTTCGGCGTGTTCGACGGCCTCGAGGGTCTCCCGGAGCTGGACGACGAGCAGGGTCGTCTCGATCCCCTCCTCCGGCGCGGCGACGTCGACGAGCAATCGTCCCTGATCGTCTCTGGTGGTCTCGAGGACGGCGGCTACCTGTCCGTTCTCGAAAGTGCCATAAGCCGCGTCACGGTTGTCGTATCTGACGGTATTCAGCCCCTCCTGTTCGTCGGCCGCGGCCTCGAGCGCCGCCCGGTCCTCGCCGACGATGGCGACGTCGATCTCCTGACCGCCGAGCCCGTCGGGATCGTACATGGAGACGAAGCCGACGACGAGAAACGAGGAAAACGCCGCGATGAACAACTGGATCGCGATCGCGAGCACGATCGTTTTTTCGGAGCGCAGCGAACGCAGTTCCCGGCGGACGACGGCCATTCGGGGCCCGAACCGGGACTCGCGCCCGGCGCCGCTCGCGGCTGCGTGTTCGGACGGTTTCGGTGGGTTCGGTCCCCGCTGGATGGAGTCCGCCGAACTGCCAATATCGTGGCCCGTCTCGTTCGAGTCGCCTCGAGACGGCTGATCACGCGACAAGGAGGATCACCCCGAGGTTGTAGCCGACGTGAACGGCGGTTGCGACCGCCAGCGCGACGGCGTAGCTCGTTCGACCGCGGGTCGCGCCGGCCGCTGAGACGACCGCCGTCACCACGTGGAGTACGAGCGGCGCGAGCACGATGCCGGCGAAGACGAACGGGCCGTCCGCGACCGCCGGGGCCGCCGTCTCCGGCCCAAAGGCCGCGACTGCACCCTCGAACTCCTGGAGGCCGACGAGCTGGATGATCTGGGTCGCCTTCTCGGCGACGAAGAACGCGGCACCCGAGAGCGTCCCGAGAACCGCGGCGACCTCGAGTGTCGGTTCGAACCGGGCCCGACTGAAGCCGGCGTAGACGTGGATGCTCTTCGCGACCTCCTCGAGGACCGCCGCGACGACGAGGATGATCGGGACGGCCGCGAACGGGGGTGCGGCGAACAGCAGGGCGACCGTGAGCAACTGGGCCGCGAAGACGAAGGGGAGAAACACGACGGAGAGGACTGGAACGCTACGTTTCCCCCGAACTCGGACCGCGATGGCGTCGACGACCTTCGACGGCACCGGCTTCTGGGCGAACATGTCCTCCTCGCGGTAGGTGCCGATCCCGAGCAGGAAGAGCACCGCGGCGGTGAGATACGCCGGTCCGGTCGAGACGAGGTACGCGCCGAGCGTCGGCGTCTCGCCCTGGAGGTCCATCACGACCAGCGTCAGCGGCGAGATCAGCGCGATCGGGGTGACGTCCGTGAAGATCGCCGGGATGAACGCGTAGGTCGTGAGCCCGACGCTGATCGCGACGGTGACGAAGGTCAGTTCCTTGAACGACCGCGCGAACATCGCGCCGGAGAACGTGGCCGCGAGGAAGAGGAGGGCCACCGGGAGGGTGGCCGCCACCGACAGCGGCCCGCCATCGATGGCGACCGTGATCGCGACGACGATCGCGACGAGTGCGCCGAGGTACGGCACCGTCTTGCCCGCGACGATCTCGCGGCTCGAGGCCGGCGAGACCAGCAGGAGTTCGCCCCGGCGGTTGATCCGCTCGTCCATGATCGTGCTTCCGTAGGCCTGGATGACGAAGTTCATCGGCACGACGAACAGGAACGCGAGGACCAGCGACCGGAACGGGAATGGCGGCGAGAGCGTGCTCGGCGACCCGGGAACCGCAACGGCCCCGTCCGAGGAATCCGCGACGCTCGGCGTCTCGGTCTCGAGGTCGGTCGTGTTCGTGTCACCGTCGGAATCGCTGCCCGCGTCGCTGCTTTCGCTCTCGCGTTCGTCTCCGTCTCCCTCTCCGCTCCCGCTTTGGGTGCCGCTCGAGTCGGTGTCCCCGGTAGCGTCGCCACCGTCGGCGCTCCCGCCGCCGTCTGTCCCGGCCTCCGTCCCGTCTCCGTCTTTCTCCCGGGTGTCGGTGGCCTCGCCGTCGCTGTCGCCGGCCGAGTCGGCTGGCGCGCCAGCGTCTTCGCCATCGCTCGAGGGCTCGATCGCCCCCTCGAAGCTCCGGTCCTGGTAGTCGATCTCGACGAGCACCGGGTAGGCCGCCGCCTCGTCTTCCTCCTGAGCCATCAGCCCCTCGTTGTACCGGTCGATCGCGTCCCGAAAGGCGTCGTAGGCGGCCTCGCCGTTCTCCCCGACGTAGCCAATCTGCCCGTCTTCGATCACGACGTCGACGTCCGGGTCGTCGGCGGCGTAGACCCCGTCGAGTCCGCTCTCGTGGAGCGGCACCGTCCTGAACTGGTCGCTCGCGGCCGCGACGTCGTAGTACGGATCGTCTTCGTCGACGCCGACGACGTAGATCTCGTCCTCGAGGCCGAGTCCCTCGTCGGCGACCGAGAGCCCCACGGTCGCGACCGCGATGGCAACCACGGCGAGGACGAAAAGCGTCTTCCGGTCGACAGTCCCGGTCGTCCGCGAGACTTCCCAGCGGGCGACGCGAGCGATTCTCGAGACCGACTCGAGAACGCGTCGGGCGCGTCGTCGGAGGGCACCGGGACCGTCGCCGCGGTCGCCTTCGCCGGACTGGTGATCCCCGCTCACGTATCGACCACCTGCTCGCGCTGCCCGTCGGCGCGTTCCTGTTCCGCTTCGCGCCGCCGTTCGGCGTTCTCCGCGTCGCCGCTTGCCACCTCGAGGAAGACGTCCTCGAGACTCGGCGTCTCCGTCTGGATGTCGGTCACGCGGCCGCCCCGTTTCTCGACGGCCGTCCTGATCGACTCCACCGCGTCCATGTCCGCGACGACGTGGCGAATCCCCTCGTCGGCGGGTTCGGCCGAGACCCGCGAGACCGCATCGCTCGCGTCGACCGTCGCGTACACGTGGTACTCCGTCCCGCCGTGGTCGTCGCGGATTCCCTCGAGGGTGCCCCGGGCGACGATCCGGCCGTCGTTCATGATGACGACCCGGTCGCAGACGCTTTCGACGTGATAGAGGTTGTGCGCGCTGAAGACGACCGTCTTGCCCTCCTCGCTCAACTCCTCGGTAAACTCGATCACGTGGTTGGTCGTCAGCGGATCGAGCCCGGAAGCGGGTTCGTCGAAGATGAGGACGTCCGGATCGTTGATCAGCGCGCGGGCGATCGCGACCTTGCGTTTCATTCCCTTCGACATGTTGCCGATCCGGCGGTCGCGGTGTTCGAGGTCGAGCCGATCCAGCGACGATTCGATGCGGTCGGCCGCAACGTGGCCGGGCACGTCGTAGAGATCCGCAAAGAACTCCAGATAGTCGGTCGCGGTCATCTCCTCGTACAGCGGGGACTCCTCCGGGAGGAACCCGAGCCGCCGTTGCATCGCCCGCTCGCCGGGCGTGTGTCCGGCAACGACGGCGGTCCCTGCGGTCGGTTCGACGAGGCCGGCGAGCATCTTCAGCGTCGTCGTCTTCCCGGCGCCGTTGGGTCCGACGACGCCGAACACCTCGCCGCGTTCGATCGAGAAGCTACTGCCTTCGACGGCGGTGAACCCGTCGTACTCCTTGCGGAGCCCCTCCACTTCGAGTATCGCCATTCGTTGGTCGATGGAGGGAGCGACTCCAGTAAAGTCTAGCGACCGGGGACAGTCGTGCGATCCGAACGGTCGATGCTTTGCGGCTCGGCCCTCGAGTCGTCGCTCGGAACCCCGCGGGTAACGCCCATTGTGGTTCGGACCGTAGTCTCGACGATGACCCGACTCCACCCCGTACGTACCTCGGACGGCCGCCAGCTCGAGGCCTCGCACGTGATCGCCGCCCCGGCCGACGAGGCCTGGGATCTCCTCGTCGACACGACCCGCTGGCCCGAGTGGTCCCCGACGATCCGTGAGGTGGAGGCTACCGACCGCAGGATCCGCGCCGGGACCAGGGGACGGGTCCGCGTTCCCGGCGTCTGGCTCCCGTTTCGCGTGACTCACGTCGACCAGGCCGAACGCCGCTGGGAGTGGCGCGTGGTCGGGCTCCCCGGACCCGGCCACCGCGTCGACGACCTCGGGCCCGACCGCTGCCGTGTCGCGTTCGAACTCCCGCTCGGCGCGGCCGGATACGCGCCGGTCTGTCTCGAGGCCCTCGAATCGATCGCGGCAGTGCTCGAAGAACCCGGCCACGACAGCGACGACGTGCAGGACGAGCGGTCCGGGACCGACGTCGGCGGGAACGCCGGCACTGACGTCGACGCGAACGCGTAGCTTCGTAACCCGATACAACCTGGTTCGGTTCCGAACTGCTATACCGTTCGAGTCCCAATCCGGATTCAGACGATGTCACGACCCCAGACCCCGCCCCAGGAGGAACAATCCGACGCCTGCCCCGTGATCGCGTCCCTCGAGCAGATCGGTTCGAAGTGGCGACTGGCCGTACTACACGAACTGCTCGAAGGCGAACAGCGGTTCAACGAACTCAAGCGATCGACGGGCGCGAACGCACGCACTCTCTCGCGGGTGCTCGACGACCTCGGCGAGATGGGGTTCGTCGAACGACGAATGGAAGAAGACGCCCCCATCGCGACCTACTACAGTCTCACCGCGAAGGGGGAGTCGCTCGAGCCGGTGTTCGACGAGATCGACTGCTGGGCGGGTAGCTGGCTCGAGGGTGACGAGTTAAGCCGGTAGTAGTTGTCGCGAAAACGATTCTAAATCCGGGACTGCCCGCAACAGCTGATTCGAAACCCGTCTCTCACGGATCCAGCCGTAATCCGCCATCGACAGGAATCCGGATGCCCGTTAGGTATTCTGCCTTATCTGACACAAGGAATTCGACGACGTTGGCAATGTCCTCGGGAACGCCCATCCGTCCCCACGGAACTCGCTCGTGCATTGCCTGAGTCCGCTCCGGATCCGACAGAATTTCCTCGTTCATGGGAGTTTCAAAGATTCCTGGCGCAATACAGTTGACTGCAATTCGGTGGTCAGCGAGCTCCAAGGCCATATCTTTGGTGAGCATATGTACGCCGGCCTTCGAGCTGTCGTAGTGGATTTTTTCGGTCCGTGGGACGGTATCGTGATAGCTGGAGATGTTAATGATGTTTCCCTCGATCCCTTCTTCGATCATGTGATTAGCGACCGCCTGACCGAGCAAGAACTGTCCTTTCAGGTTTACGTCAAGTACTCGATCCCACTCGGATTCGGGTAATTCAGTAAAGGGGTGTACTGTCTCCACTGCGGCATTGTTCACGAGGACCTCAATTGGGCCGAGTTGGTCGATAGTTTCCGCTACTATTCTTTCTACTTGCCCAGAATCGGAGACATCCCCTGGTACGGCGTTTGCTGTTCCCCCATCGTTCCGGATCTTTTCGGCAGTCTTCTCAGCGGCCTCTGGGCTGATGTCATTGACTGCAACGGCATACGATTCCGCTAATTGTATTGCTATCCCACGACCGATTCCTCCACCTGCACCGGTGACGAAAGCGACTCGATCGGTCATGTAGCTAGCTCTCATCCCTTTGCTGGAGAATCTTTTCCTTTCACAAGTAGTGAATCGCGAAAATCATAGTAACGGTATTGCGATAGAGCTAAATCAATAACAAATACATCAGTGAACACATATGGAGGAGGCCAGCAACGGCGATATAGAGACGGAGGCCACTGATCGCATCGTCATTGCTAACGGCCAATACCTGGACAAACAGTACTTCCACGAGGCGAGAAAGACGATGGCTCGTGACTGGGACCTCCGCAAAATCGCTTGGCTTGGCCCTCCATTGTGGGTAGTTCTGTCAGGTATCTCTCTGATTTATATTGGGATGCAACTCCGAAACGGTGTTACAGGCGCGTCACTCATCGGGACTTTTGATACGATCAGTGAACGAACGGCACAAACGGACCTATCCGTCTTGTACGGGCTCGTCCTGGACAACGCTCACTGGTTCGTACTCCTCCCTGTCGTCGTTTGGCTCCTCGTAACTGGACTGCCTATATTCCTAAAAAAGGCAATTGCAGCGGTCATAACCTCTATTTTCAAGATCGGACGTGGTTTCGTTCGGGCAAGCCGGAGTGTCAATCCCGAGACCTGGCAGAAATCGAACTACTGGAATCCATTCATGAGCCATCTTTCAGATCGAGATCCGCTCGTCGTTCTCAACCACGGATCGGATCAGTCGATTTCTGGCACATTCTCTGACAGTCCATATTACGGTAATGTCCTCGTTGATAGCGTGTACGTCGAAATAGAGGGGGATCTCGGATATCGACAACGGCTTTTCACCTACCTATACGATCATCGAGTCCGGTGGGGGTGGAGGATTCTTTTGGGGTTGAGCGCTCTTATCGTCGGAATGTGGACGATTGATCCGTTCCTCGAGATCCCGACCACACCAATGGGAGAAACCGTCCCATGGAGTCGTCTCGTCTTCGGCGCCGTGTTCCTCTGGGTCATTCTTGGCAGTGCAATGTGGATAACCCGCTACCCACAATTTCTCGTAGGCTTCCTAGGTGAGTCGGCGGGTCTGTCCCGATACAAGCGACTGCTTAACGAACCCGATGCGGAAGATTCAGAGCGTAGTGATGGGAGAATAGGCCTCAGTAACTCCCTGTGTGGCTATGGTCTGTTCTTCGTCAGCGAATTCCTCTACCAGATATTCGGATATCAACGCTATAACGTATCACTTGAGGCAGAATTACTCCCGGAACAGCCTAATAGAGAAGTACGGGCCGACGGTACCGGACAAAAAACCGAAAAATCACAGCGTACCTCGACTGATACCTCCGACGAAAACGGGGATCCATCTTTCCGCCCCGAAGCCTACGAGCATCCGACCTCGGAACATGCCGTGGCGGCAGGCCGCGAACTGCTCTGGTCAGCGGTCCCACGGGAATCGGTCCGAGAGGGCGGTGAGAACGAGGACATTACCCTTTCTCTATCGGGCGTGGACTATTACACCGTTACCGAAAGGAAACGGAGCCTACTTGCCCGACTGCTTAACAGGTTGGAGGGCCGAAAACGCGACGATGAAAACGGGACTGTCGCTCCCTCGGACGAATCATCAGAGTCGGAGCCTGAATCCGAAGGCCGCTCCGAAACCGAGGAGATATTCGTAAAAGAACGAGCGGGTCGAGCCTCCGGAATCCGACTTCCTGTAAAGAAATTCATGAGTGTTCCGCACGAATTGTCCCCTGAAACGGTCCGTAATCCCCCGAAGCCCGTTCCGGAAGTGTATCAGTTCGACGATGCAGAGGGAACGGAGTTAGCCTGGAACGAGGATACGCGTCATTATGTCCTCCTTGGTGGGGGCGAACATCAGCAGGCGATCAACAAACTCATCCTGGGGATGAAGGCTGCTGGATACGAAAACGTCGACGTCCTCGAAAACGCCTTTGCAAGCACCCAGCCGACCGAAGAACTGTCGATTAGTACCGCTCTCGACAATAAAGACCTATCACAATTTTGGAAGAGTCTTACCGAATGGTGGGAGCCGGGTCTACCACTCGAGAAAAACGCTATCGAGGAGCCCGCCTTCTTTCCCACGGAATACTTCGTGTCCGGTGTCTTCGGGGGAACGGAATTCTTCAGATCGGACGACGATACGTTCCTCCTATTCAGTCACGAAGCACCTTCCGATGACACCGATACGGAGATCTTTTTTCACGTGATCATCGGATTTAGTGCAGTCGCTACGAAAATCGGCTTCCTATATTGGCTCGATCAGTACGACGATGGGTTTCCCGACGTATCTCTCGATACAGGCTATCTGATTCGCCATCCAGGAGCCACAGCTATCGATGGGCTCGAGGATATCGGCCACCTCTACGCCAATCCACGACCCTGGCGAACCGGTGACGTCTCCCTCGAGTTCGACCGACAGCCACTCTCCTCGAATGAGCGGACCCAGAACGGCGTTGAAACGACCTCCCCAGATGGTTCGGGAGGCGACCAAACCGAACAGAATAATAACCGACGGGGCCTATCCTTCAAAGACTGTAACCTCGAAATCAACTATGACCCGTCTGGTTCCTGAGACGTACGACGATGATACCGTTTTCCTCTACGCTTCAAAGGTCGTCCACAATACAGAGACGGATACCTGGATCGTCCATATCGATCCGGATAATCGTCTCGCCGGTGTCGACAACACTCCGCTGGAAGAGATCCGGAACGCCGACCCGACCGTAACTACGGAGGGTACTCGTGAGATTTACGAGGGCAAAATCCTATTCTCAGCAGGCGTAATATTTCTCGTGAATGACCGGATCGCCCTCCTCCAACGGGACGAGGAAGCCCCGGCCGATCCAGGGAAGTGGACGTCCCCTGCTGGCCGATGTGAACACGACCCCGGTACCACCGCGCTCAAGGAGTTCTACGAAGAGCTCGTTATCACAGCCAACGAGCGGCCCGTGTTCGTCCAGTGGTGTGGGTGTTCGGACGAACACTTCGAGACCTACCGGAACGCGCTCTCCGAGCTTGGCAAGAACGAGCCCATAAACGATTGGCAAACGGTCCGAGCGGAGACCCCGGAATCGTTTCGCTCCTACTTCTCGACTGTGCGGACGAAATACGACGGGCGTCACTTCCGGGACGATCTCTTGACTTACTATGATACGGACGCCAACACGCTCGAGTTCCGGTTTGTCCTCCGAATTACCCCTTCTCCCGAATTTGCGTCATCACTTACCTTTGCCGACGGCGAATTCAACCGTGACATCGGGCTATTCGATCCCAAAACACTCCAGTCGATGTCGTCCGACGATCTCGTCTCGATGGATGCCTACTTCGCCCGAAAGGTGCTGTCGTCCGTCGATACAGTATAGATCGCATCCAAAATCCGGTATCTCATCATATGTATACTTCCTCAGTCGCTTGAAAAACTCCGAGGAGCGTACCGACACTCCGATCGGCTCGACGCTTACAGGGTAGTCGCCGTCGTTTGTCTGGTACTTCTGTGGTTTTGGACGGTTGAGGAATGCCGTCGTATTCAGTGCTCCAGGAAGAGTAACGACGACGTGACGAGCCAAGTTTTGGAATTGCTGTCGTGATTTTAATTCCTGGTTTCGAGGCTCGAGACTCCGCTACAGAGATATGAACGTACGGGACTTACTCGTCGGCGTCCAGTTCGACCAACTGCAGCGACCGGTCGAGGTGACAGACCTCGTGGGGCGGATCGCCGAGGATGTCCCGGATGCGATACTCCTCGTCGAACTCGAGGCCGGCCGGCTCGCAATACTCGTGACTCGGACACTCGACGTACGGGCAGGACCCGGGCAGGCTCGTCTTGCTGCCGGCGAACGCGCCTTTCGACGTGACGTTGGCCTCGATGGTAACTGGCTCGACCTCGACGGCGCGGACGCCGCCGTCGTGCATCGCACACTCGAGGGTCTGGGCCTTCTCGCGGACGCCGGTGACCCGGTACCTCGTGCCGGTCGAGAGATTCAGACACTGGCTGCGGTAGGGACAGCCGGCGCAGCCGTCGGCTTCCCCCTCGTAGACGAACTCGGTCCCCGGCTCCGCGAGCCGGGTGCCGACGAGCGTGACGGTCGACATAGAGGTCCGTACTCACCACGCGGGGTTAAGCCTCACGTCGCGTCGTGCCGAGGGACTCAGTCGTCGACTCGCCCGTCCAGTTCCCTCCCCGTGAGTTCGTCCAGCTTTTCGAAGTACCGTTCCCGAGGAACCTGGTAGCAGTCGCGGTAATCGATCTCACCGTCGTCGAACGCCCGCGCGAGTTCGCGACAGCGCTCGAGCGCGTCCCCCCTGGTGGAGAACCGACGAGCGCCCTCGAGGGTGACGTCGGGCTCGAGATAGAAGGTGACGAACCAGTCACTCGCTCCGGTCGTCGTCGGGTTCGTACCCGGACGTCGCGTTCGCTTCCCGTGGGTCAGGTACAGCGTAGGGAGACAGGCCGCAGGGAACTCGTCGCCATCGAAGACGTCGGGTCGATAGGCGAGGACGAGGCGACCGTCGTCGCCCTGGGACCAGACGGTCCAGGCGTCGGGGAACTCCGTCCCCGCTGGGGGCTCCGTGGGATCGCTCATGGCAGCGAGTTGGCGGGGCGCGCCTAAATGGGCGTCGTCCGGCCCGTCGCGTCTCTCAGTCAGTGCAGATCGAAGGGACGTATAACGCTCCGTACCTGTAACTGTCGATGACCGAGCGCGCGCGAGCCAGACACGGCATTGCAGGCCGTTCGTTTATGCCATCGGTCGCCGAAAATGAGGTGAGATACCAAGTGACAATCCGTCGTTCTGGCAGAAATCGCCTGGAATTAACTCCTGTCAAATACCTTTTGGGGCCAAGGTTAAGTACCTGGATTACTCACTCATTAAATACTATCGGTATCCGATCGCCGGACCGATCCACTCGGCGCCCGTCCCCGGCGCAGATAACGCGAGACCGAAGAACCGGTCGTCGCGCAACGAAGAGTGGTGGAAGGTCACACATGACATGGAAGACCGACGCCGACCGACGAGAGCCACCCGTCGAGAGCGCTCGGCGCGTGGGCGGCGACGGGACCGTGGAGATCGGTGCGGTGCGACGACGAACCCGTCGGCCGACGATGGACTCTACACACGCCCCGCACGACCGCGACCGCAACTGCAGCAGCCGCGACAGCGACGACCGGCGGCCGCGATCCGGGCGACGTGACGGAGCCGCGAACGACCGAGGCGCGCAGGCGGACGACCGACAGGCGGGGGAGACAACTTCAACGATACCATGACCGGTGACATCGAGACGCTCGAAGAGCTGAGCACTGAATACAAGGAATCGATGCCCGCTGACCTGCGGGAAACCAAGTCCTTCGACTGGTACCTCGAGGAGGTGTACGAGGACCCGAAGATCGCCCGCAACGCGCACCAGCGCGTCGCGGACATGTTCGACTACTACGGGACCACCTACGACGAGACCGAAGGGGTGGTCGAGTACCAGTTGGCGAGCGAGGACCCGCTCAACGACGGCGAGAATACGTTCTACGGACGGGTGATCCACCAGTCGATCCACGAGTTCGTCAACAAGGTGAAGTCGGGTGCGAGGCGACTCGGTCCCGAACGGCGCATCAAGCTCCTGCTCGGGCCGGTCGGCTCGGGGAAGTCCCACTTCGACAAGCAGGTCCGCCAGTACTTCGAGGACTACACGCTGCGCGAGGAGGGGCGGATGTACACCTTCGAGTGGCGGAACCTCTGTGACGTCGTCCAGGACCAGGACCCGGCCGACGACACCGTCCGTTCCCCGATGAACCAGGACCCGCTCGTGCTTCTCCCACTGGAGCAGCGCCAGCGGGTCATCGACGACCTCAACGAGCGACTCGACGCGCCGTACACGATCCAGAACGAGCAGTCGCTGGACCCCGAAAGCGAGTTCTACATGGACAAGCTGCTGGCGTACTACGAGGACGACCTCCAGCAGGTCCTCGAGAACCACGTCGAGATCGTCCGCCTGGTCGCCGACGAGAACAAGCGCCAGGCCCTGGAGACCTTCGAGCCCAAGGACAAGAAGAACCAGGACGAGACCGAGCTAACGGGCGACGTCAACTACTCGAAGATCGCCATCTACGGCGAGTCGGACCCGCGGGCGTTCGACTACTCGGGGGCGTTCTGTAACGCCAACCGGGGGATATTCTCCGGGGAGGAGCTGCTGAAGCTCCAGCGGGAGTTCCTCTACGACTTCCTGCACGCCACCCAGGAGCAGACGATCAAGCCGAAGAACAACCCCCGGATCGACATCGACCAGGTGATCGTCGGCCGGACGAACATGCCCGAGTACAAGGACAAGAAGGGCGACGAGAAGATGGAGGCGTTCAACGACCGTACCAAGCGGATCGACTTCCCGTACGTCCTGTCCTACGAGGACGAGGCAAGCATCTACGAGAAGATGCTCAACAACGCCGACGTCCCCGACATCAACGTCGAGCCCCACACGCTCGAGATGGCGGGGCTGTTCGGCGTCCTCACCCGGGTCGAGGAGCCCGACGCCGAGACCGTCGACCTGCTTTCGAAGGCCAAGGCCTACAACGGGGAGATCGACGAGGGCGACGACATCGACGTCAAGAAACTCCGCGAGGAGGCCGAGGGGAAGGCCGAGATCGGCGAGGGCATGATCGGCGTCTCGCCGCGGTTCATCGGCGACGAGATCGCCGAGGCAATTATGGACTCGAAACACCGCTCCCGGGGCTTCCTCTCGCCGCTTACGGTGTTCAACTTCTTCGAGGAGAACTTGGAGCACCACGGTTCGATCCCCGAAGACCAGTTCCAGACCTACTACCGCTACCTCGAGACGGTCCGCGAGGAGTACAAGGAACGCGCCATCGAGGACGTCCGCCACGCGCTGGCCTACGACGTCGACGAGATCCAGCGCCAGGGCGAGAAGTACATGGACCACGTCATGGCCTACATCGACGACGACACGATCGAGGACGAGTTGACCGGCCGGGAACAGGAGCCCGACGAGACGTTCCTGCGCTCGGTCGAGGAGAAACTCGACATCCCGGAGGACCGCAAGGACGACTTCCGCCAGGAGGTCTCGAACTGGGTCTCCCGTCGGGCCCGCGAGGGCGAGGCGTTCAACCCGCAGGACAACGAGCGCCTGCGCCGCGCCCTGGAGCGCAAGCTCTGGGAGGACAAGAAGCACAACATCAACTTCTCCGCGCTCGTGTCGGCCAACGAGTTCGACGACGACGAACGGTCCTCGTGGATCGACGCCCTGATGGAACAGGGCTACTCCGAGGGCGGCGCGAAGGAAGTGCTCGAGTTCGCCGGCGCGGAGGTCGCCAAGGCAGAGATGGAAGACTAACATGACCGGCAACGACTACGTCACCGAGGCCGACCGCGAACTCGAGGCGACCTACGAGGAGCCGATGAGCCTCGCGGCGTACGTCGACCGGATCTTCGAGAACCCGACGATCGCCTCCCACGCCTCGAAATATCTGCTCGAGGCGATCGAGGCCGCCGGTACCCGGACCGTCGTCGAAGAAGGCGAGGAGAAAGAGCGCTATCGCTTCTTCGACGACCCACACAACGACGGCGAGCACGCCATCCTCGGCAACACCGAGGTCCTGAACGGGTTCGTCGACGACCTCCGGTCGATCGCCGCCGGCCGGGCGAAAGACGAGAAGATCATCTGGTTCGAGGGCCCTACGGCAACCGGCAAGTCCGAACTCAAGCGCTGTCTGGTCAACGGCCTCCGGGAGTACTCGAAGACCCCCGAGGGTCGACGGTACACCCTCGAGTGGAACGTCGCGACGGCCGAGGCCGGCGAACGCGGACTGAGCTACGGCAGCGATCCGACCGCCACGGACGAGCAGAACTGGTACGAGAGTCCCGTCCAGGCCCACCCGCTCTCGGTGTTCCCCGAGGAGGTCCGCGAGCGACTGCTCGACGACCTGAACGACGGCCTCGACGACCACGTCCCCGTCAGGGTCGACGCCGAACTCGACCCGTTCTCGCGGGAGGCCTACGACTACCTCGAGGAGCGGTACCGTCGGGAGGGCGAGGAGGAACTGTTCTCGGCCATCGCCGACGAGAACCACCTCCGGGTCAAGAACTACGTCGTCGACGTCGGGCAGGGGGTCGGCGTCCTCCACAGCGAGGACGAGGGTCGCCCCAAGGAGCGACTCGTCGGCTCCTGGATGCACGGCATGCTCCAGGAACTCGACTCGCGGGGGCGCAAGAACCCGCAGGCGTTCAGCTACGACGGCGTGCTCTCGCAGGGCAACGGCGTCCTCACCATCGTCGAGGACGCCGCACAGCACGCCGACCTGCTCCAGAAGCTGCTGAACGTCCCCGACGAACAGTCCGTGAAACTGGACAAGGGGATCGGGATGGACGTCGACACCCAGATGCTGATCATCTCGAACCCCGACCTCGAGGCCCAGTTGAACCAGCACTCGGATCGCAACGGGATGGACCCGCTGAAGGCGCTCAAACGGCGGCTCGACAAACACCGCTTCGGCTACCTGACGAACCTCAGCCTCGAGACGGAGCTGATCCGCCGGGAACTGACAAACGAGACGGAGGTCTGGGAGGCCGACAGCTACGACGAACTCGAGAATCGCATCCGCGAGCCGGTGAGGGTGACGATCAAGGACCAGGACGGCGACGTCCGGACCCAGGAGTTCGCGCCCCACGCCATCGAGGCGGCCGCGCTGTACGCGGTCGTCACCCGGCTGGACGAGGAGAACCTGCCCAATGGGCTGGACCTGGTCGACAAAGCCAAGATCTACGATCAGGGCTACCTCCAGGAGGGCGACACCCGCCGCGAAAAAGAGGAGTTCGACTTCGACGACGACGGCGAGGACGGCGAACACGGGATCCCGGTCACCTACACCCGGGACACCCTCGCGGAACTCCTCCAGACCGACCGCGACCGACACCACGCCGAACTCCCCGTCGAGAACGTCGTCATGCCTCGCGACGTGCTGAACACGATGGCGGAGGGACTGGGCGACGCGCCCGTCTTCTCGACGGGCGAGCGCTCGGAGTTCGAGAACCGCGTCGTGCCGGTGAAAAACTACATCTACGACCGACAGGAGGCCGACGTCATCGAGGCCATCATGCACGAGAAACGCGTCGACGAGGAGACCGTCGGGGAGTACGTCGAACACGTCTACGCGTGGGAGACGGACGAACCGCTGTACAACGACCGCGGCGAGGAGGTCGAACCGGACCCGCTGAAGATGAAGCTGTTCGAGGTCGAACACCTCGGACGGTTCTCCGAGGACGACTACGAGGGGAACCTCCCCCGCGAGAGCGTCCGGAACTTCCGCCGCGAGAAGGTCATCACCTCGCTGAACCGCCACGCCTGGGAGCACCGCGACGAGGATTTCTCAGTCCAGGACGTCGACCTCACGGCGATCCCGGTCATCAAGAGCGTCCTCGAGAGCCACGACTGGGACGACGTCAAGCGGACCTTCGAGGACTTCGATCCTCGCCAGTGGGACGACCCGCCGAGCGGGACCGAGACGGCGTCGGTCAAGGCGGATACGATCGAGACGCTGGTCGAGGAGTTCGACTACTCCGAGGCGTCGGCCGAACTGACCAGCAGACACGTCATGGGACAGGTGAGCTACCGATGGGACTGAACAACGAGAACCGACCATGGGACTGAGAGACGACCTCGAACGATTCCGCGAAGTGGGCGAAAAGCGCCGCGAAGACCTGGCCGACTTCATCCAGTACGGCGACCTTGGGGGAAGCGGCGCGAGCCAGATCAACATCCCGGTAAAGATCGTCTCCCTGCCGGAGTTCGAGTACGATCAGCGTGACAAGGGCGGCGTCGGCCAGGGCGACGGCGACACGCCCGACACCGGCCAGCCGGTCGGCCAGCCCCAACCCCAGCCGGGCGACGGCGACGGTGACGAGGACGGCGAACCCGGCGAGGAGGGCGGCGAGCACGAGTACTACGAGATGGACCCCGAGGAGTTCGCCGAGGAACTCGACGAGGAACTCGGGCTCGATCTCGATCCCAAGGGGAAGAAGGTCATCGAGGAGAAGGAAGGCCCGTTCACCGATATGACCCGGACGGGCCCCGACAGCACGCTCGACTTCGAGCGGATGTTCAAAGAGGGGCTCAAGCGCAAACTCGCGATGGACTTCGACGAGGACTTCCTGCGCGAGGTCTGCAAGGTCGAGGGCTTCGGCCCCCGTGACGTCTTCGAGTGGGCCCGCAGCGAGAGCATCCCCGTCTCGATGGCCTGGATCGAGGAGGCCTACGCCGACATTCCCGAGGAGCAGCGCGACGAGTGGTCGTCGGTCGACGAACTCGAGTCCGAAGTCGAACGCGAATCGATCCAGCAACAGATCCGCCGGGAGGGGATCAAACACGTCCCCTTCCGCCGCGAGGACGAGCGGTACCGCTACCCGGAGATCATCGAGGAGAAAGAGAAGAACGTCGTCGTCGTCAACATCCGGGACGTCTCAGGCTCGATGCGCGAGAAGAAGCGCGAACTCGTCGAGCGGACGTTCACCCCGCTGGACTGGTACCTCCAGGGGAAGTACGACAATGCCGAGTTCGTCTACATCGCCCACGACGCCGACGCCTGGCAGGTCGAACGCGACGACTTCTTCGGCATCCGCAGCGGCGGCGGGACGAAGATCTCGAGCGCGTACGAACTCGCCCAGGAACTGCTCGAGGAGTACCCCTGGACCGACTGGAACCGGTACGTCTTCGCCGCGGGCGACTCGGAGAACTCCTCGAACGACACCGAAGAGCGGGTGATCCCGCTGATGGAGGAGATCCCGGCGAACCTCCACGCATACGTGGAGACCCAGCCCAGCGGCAACGCGATCAACGCCACCCACGCCGAGGAACTCGAGCGCCACTTCGGCCCCGACGCTGACGACGTCGCGGTGGCCTACGTCAACAGCAAGGGGGACGTGACGGACGCGATCTACGAGATCCTCAGTACCGAGGGTGAGACCGATGAGTAACGAAGCGAACTTCGTTCGCTTCGGCCCTCGCGCAAGCGCGAGGACCCTTTCGATGGCACGCGAAGCGCGCATCGAACCCACGAAAACCGGTGGTTGTCATGAGTAAGCGCAATTCCAACGCGGATCGGTTCCGCAAACAGGCGATCGCGGGCGACCTCGAGGAGCCAGTCGCGGAGGCCCGCAACCTCGCGAGAAAACTGGGCCTCGAGCCCTACCCGGTCAAGTACTGGATCATCGACTACGACGAGATGAACGAACTCATCGCCTACGGCGGCTTCCAGAGTCGCTACCCACACTGGCGGTGGGGGATGCAGTACGACAAGCAGCGCAAACAGGGCCAGTACGGCGGGGGCAAGGCCTTCGAGATCGTCAACAACGACAACCCGGCCCACGCCTTCCTCCAGGAGTCGAACACGCTGGCCGACCAGAAGGCCGTCATCACCCACGTCGAGGCCCACTCCGACTTCTTCGCGAAGAACGAGTGGTTCGGCCTGTTCACCGACGGCCGGGCCGACGAGGAGCAGGTCAACGCCGCCGCCATGCTCGAGCGCCACGCGCGAGCGATCGACGACTACATGTCCGATCCCGAGATCGACCGCGCGGAGGTCGAGAAGTGGATCGACCACTGCCTCTCGCTCGAGGACAACATCGATCAACACCGCGTCTTCGAGCGCCGCCTCGAGGTCGAGGGCCCGCCGGACGACCTCGACGAGGACCTCGCGGCGAAACTGGAGGAACTCGAACTCTCCGACGAGATCAAAGGCGAAGTGTTCGACGAGGAGTGGGTCGAGAAACTCGAGGAACGCGACGAGCAGGTCACGTTCCCCGACCAGCCCCAGAAGGACCTGCTGGCGTTCGTCCGCGAGCACGGCAAGCAGTACGACGAGGAGGCCGAACGGGCCGTCGAGATGGCCGAGTGGCAACGCGACGTGCTCGACATGATGCGGGCCGAGGCGTACTACTTCGCCGCCCAGAAGATGACGAAGGTGATGAACGAGGGATGGGCCGCCTACTGGGAGTCGACGATGATGACCGACGAACGGTTCGCCGGCGACGACGAGTTCCTCAACTACGCGGACCACATGGCGAAGGTGCTCGCCTCCGGCGGACTCAACCCCTACAGTCTCGGCATGGAGCTGTGGGAGTACGTCGAGAACACGACGAACCGCCGCGAGGTTCTGGAGCGCCTGCTGCGCGTCGAGGGGATCTCCTGGCGTAACCTCACCGACGTCGTCGACTTCGACGACGTCCTCGAGACGCTCGAGCCGCCGGCAGCGATCGCCGAGATCACGCCGGAAACCCTGGACGACCTCGAGGAACTCCCCGACGAGTGGATCGACCGCGAGGCCCTCGAGGCCGCCCAGGAGGGGGAGATCGACGTCGCGAAGTACCCCTGGAAGGTGCTGACCTACGAGGGGCTGGCCCGTCGACATTACTCGCTGGTCAAGCGCCAGCACCGCGGGTTCCTCTCGCGGGTCTCCCAGAACGAACTCGAGCGGATCGGCCGCTACCTGTTCGACGACGCCCGCTACGCGTCGGTGGAGGAAGCCCTCGAAGACGTCGAGTACACCGCGGGCTGGGATCGTATGTTCGACGTCCGGGAGAGCCACAACGACGTTACCTTCCTCGACGAGTTCCTCACGGAGGAGTTCATCACCGAGAACCACTACTTCACCTACGAGCACTCGAAGGCGACCGGCCAGTTCCACGTCGCCAGTGACGCCGCCGAGGACGTCAAGAAGAAGCTCCTGTTGCAGTTCACCAACTTCGGGAAGCCGACGATCGCCGTCTACGACGGCAACTACAACAACGCCAACGAACTCCTGTTGGGACACCAGTACAACGGCGTCATGCTGGACATCGGGCAGGCCCAGGAGACCCTCAAGCGGATCTTCGAGCTGTGGGGTCGGCCCGTGAACCTCCTGACGATCGTCAAGGAAGTCGACGAACACGACGTCGAGGTCGCGAAGCGACGCAACCGCGAACCCGAGGCCGAGGAACGCGGGAAACTGATCCGCTACGACGGCGACGAGGTGACGACGGAGACCGTCCCCTGGGAGGAAGTCGAACATCTGGCGGCCGACGACGTCGACTACGACACGAAGCCCGAGGATTGGCTCGCCTGAAATATCTTTCTTCGATTGCAGTTCGGATTGAACTGACGGAAGGTTTTTCTTTACGATGGAACATTGAGCGGACACCATGGACGGGGAAGGGGGAAACGCCGTGGGACAGCACCGCGATTCCGAAGGGGAGGAAGACGCCGGTTCGGGGGCCGGCGCCGACTCCAGCGTCGGTTCGAGCGCGGACGTCTCGCCAGGGGCGTCGGAGTTCGACCTGCCGTCGGTCCTCGCTCGACTCGACGATCCGACGCCGGCAACGCGCCGCGAGGCCGTCGACCGGATCCGGGACGCCATCGACCACGACGAGCGTCCCGAACGCTGTCTGCCGGCCGTCCCGAAGCTACGAACGCTACTCGAGGAATCGACAGCGGAGATCGACTATCACGACGAGGTCGCGTACTGTCTGGCGGAACTGGCCGCCGAGTCGCCGACGGACGTCGCGCCGTCGACCGACGCGATCGCCGGGTTCGTCGACGCTCACGACTCGCACGCGGCGACGCCCGACTTGCTTCGCTGTCTCGCCGCCGTCGCCGCCGAGCGGCCCGCCGCGGTCGGCGACCACCTCGAGACCCTCGCCGTCGGTCTCGACCACGAGTCGCCCGCCGCGCGGGCCGACGCCGCGGCGGCGCTGAGCCGCGTCGCGGAGGGAGCGAGCGACGACGACGTAGCCAGTATCGAGGCCGGGGACGTCGACGCGACCCTCCCGTGGGGGCGCGTGCTCGAGTCCCTCGAGGACGACCTGGCACGCGTCCGGGAGAACGCGTGTCGAGCGATCGGGTTCGCGGCCGAACTGGGGATCGAAGTCGAGGTCGGCACCGTCCGGGACCGACTCGCGGGGCTGGCGGACGGGGATTCCGTGCCCGCGGTTCGCGAACGGGCGGAGTGGGCGCTCGAGCGATTCCCGGAAGCGTAGCGGGCGGATTTCTCGATCTCGGCGACCGCAAGAGACGCCTCACTCGCGTCCGTAGGGGACGGTATGCGGACCACGTTCACCGTCGAGACCGACGCGAGGCTGACGACCGTCGACGTCACCGATCGGGTCGCAAACGCCGTGCCCGACGACCGCTCGTCGGGAACCTGCACGGCGTTCCTCGAGCACACGACGGCCGGGCTCGTCGTCCAGGAGAACGAATCCCGGCTCCGGGAGGACATCGAGTCGTTTTTCGCCGATCTCGTGCCGGACGAGGGCCACGCTCACGACCGGATAGACGACAACGCGGACTCACACCTCCGCGCGACGCTGCTCGGTCCCGAGGCGACGCTTCCGGTGGCTGACGGCGACCTCGCGCTGGGCACCTGGCAGTCGCTCCTGCTAGTCGAGTGTGACGGGCCACGCACCCGGACGGTGTCGGTGACGACGGTCGGGGACTAAGTGGCCGGTTCGGACCACCGAGAGCCCGGATCACACCCGGAGCGGTCGATCCGCCGAGACGCAGTCGACGCCCCACACGCCGAGCACCCTCGCCGTGAGTCGCCGCTCGAGCGACCAGGCGTGAATCTCGAGCCCCAGCCGCTTCGCGCGGGGAACGAGCCGCGTCGTCAGGCAGCGTCCGTAGTTCGCGCCGATCACGTCGCAGTCGAGTTCGATCGCGGTCGTCACGGGCGTCTCGAGCCGGCGGCTGGCCAGCAGGCCCGTCGGCTGGCTGCGGTCGTGTTCGCGGATCGCCCGCAACTCGGACTCGAGAAACGAGGTCGTCACGACGCGGTTGTCGAGACCGGCGTCGGTCAGGGCATCGAGCACGTCGGCGGCGATCCCGGACGATTTCATCTCGAGGTTGATCTCGACGGTGTCGGGGACGGCCGCGAGCATCTCCTCGAGCGTCGGGATCCGTTCCTCGGAGTCGAGGACGGTGTATCGCTTGAGTTCCTCGAGGGATTTCTCCGCGACGGGGCCGGTGCCCTCGGTCACCCGGTCGATCGTCTCGTCGTGGACGACCACGAGTTCGCCCGACCCACAGCGGCGGACGTCGAATTCGACGGCGTCGGCGCGGGCGGCCGCCGAGCGAACCGCGGCGATCGTGTTCTCCGGTGCCGTCGCCGCGAACCCTCGATGGGCGATGAGTCGCATTCGACCGCACAAACGGGGGCACCGGGGTTATATTGCTCGCTGGCGATCGAAACACGCAACCACGCCCCCGTCGCGGGTGTCGATTCCTGCTGGGCTCCAAAGATTTTAGTAACTATCTTTAACCGTGTACGGTCGCTACGTTGGAACGGATTCGGTCGCAGTGACCACATCACGAGTATCAAAATGGGGAACCTTACAGTGAGAGGTCGACGATGACGGGGAACGGGGAACGGGTCGAGATCCTTCTCGTCGAAGACAATCCGGGGGACGTTCGACTCATCGAAGAGGCGTTCAAGGAACTCTCGATTACCGTCACGCTGGAGGCCGTCTCCGACGGGGACGAAGGACTCGACTTCCTGTACGAGCGCGTCGAGGACGCGGCCGCGTCTGTACCCGACTTCGTCCTGTTGGACCTGAACCTGCCGCGAATGGACGGATTCGAGTTCCTCGAGGCCGTGCGGGACGATTCGGACCTCGCACGGGTTCCCGTCCTGGTCCTGACGAGTTCGGAGGCCAGCGACGACGTCCTCGAGAGCTACGAACTGTCGGCCAACGCCTACCTGACCAAGCCGACCGATCCGGGCGAGTACGCGTCGATGGTACAGTCGGTCGCTGAGTTCTGGTTCAAACGCGCCGCACTGCCGACGCTGTCCGCCTAACTGATCGTCTCGCGTGTCGGCGTCCCGGCCATACATCCGCTCTATAGTACCAACTGAAACTGTTTGCACACTGATCGCACAGCTGTCACGCGATCGGGTGCGCACCGACTCCAGTAGCGACTATAGCCCCCGCTATTGATGCGTCAGGGGCCCGTACGTTCCGGCATGCCGTCTACCGACTTCGACGTCGATTTCGACGGAACCGTCGCCGTCGTTACGGGTGCCAGCGGAGCCCTGGGAAGCGCAGCCGTCGACCGGTTCCGGGAGGCGGGCGCAACCGTCTGTGCCGTCGACGTGGTCGAACCCGACGACGATGACAGCCTGCTCGAGCCCGACAACCGGACCCACTTCTACGAGGCCGACCTCACCGACGAGAGCGAGGTCGCCGGCCTCGTCGAGACGATCGTCGACGATCACGGGCGAATCGATCACCTGCTCAACGTGGCCGGTACCTGGCGCGGCGGCGATCCGATCGCCGACACCGACCTCGAGGAGTTCGAATTCCTGCTGGACGTCAACCTGAAAACCGCGTTCCTGGCCTCGAAACACGCACTTGCGCACCTCGAGGAGACGGAGGGATCGATCGTCAACGTCAGCGCCCGGTCGTCGCTCGAGGGCGGAGAGGGGGACGGCCCGTACCGGATCTCGAAGGCGGGCATTCGGCTACTCACCGAGACGCTCGCCGAGGAGAACCTCGGGACCGTCCGTGCAAACTGCGTCATGCCGAGCGTCATCGATACGCCGATGAACCGGGAGATGATGCCCGACGCGGACCACGACTCGTGGGTCGAACCGGGCGAGATCGCCGAGACGATGACGTTTCTCTGCAGCGACGGCGCGGCGGTAACGAGCGGCGCGGCGGTGCCGGTCTACGGCGAGGCCTAGCGCTCGACCGTTTTCGACCTGATCTCGTCGCCCTCGCGCCACTGGTAGTACCAGTACTCGGTACCGGCGATCTCGGTCTCGGTGACGGTCGCTCGCTCGGGGACGCCCGGCGGGTAGTCGTCACCGTCACCGTCACCGTCATCGTCACCATCACCGTCTCCCGAACCGCCGCCCGCCTCGAGCCAGTCCGCGAGGTCGGCGGCGTACAGCGCGACGTCCCGGATCGTTTCCGGATCGTACTCCCGTAACTCCTCGAGTGCGCTCCGCAGATCCTCGTCCGTGATCGTCGCGGGCACCGTCGGTTCCTCGTCGCCGGGATCGGTCATGCGTCTCGTCGTTCGATGGGTGCGGCCGTAAAACGGTCGCGTCCTCCGGGCCACGAGCGACGGCGTGTCACGAGAGACGGTGACAACGGTCCTACTAGGACGTAGCGTTACATTTAAACACAATGGCCGGTGCGCCTATATACCGGAACGTGGTCCGGTCGTAGTGACAATGCTATCACAGGAGCACCGTTCCGAGAAACGGATCGAACCGGTCCCGGAAGGAGTCGAGTCGGCACAGGCGAAACTCGTCTACATCTACCTCGAGGCGGTCGGCGGCGCGACGGTCGACGAACTGGCTGACGGACTAACGTTGAAGAAAATCGACGTGTTGAGCGTGCTGAACTCGCTGTCGACCGCGGGCGTGATCGAACGGGACGGCGACGAGTACGTCGCGTCCTGAGGCGCAGTCGGTTTTCGGCGCGACCGCTGACGGACGCGGCACACAGTAGCGAGCGGTCGGAAGGCCGAACGGGAGTAGGCCGTTGTGTCGGCTTAGAACGTCTCGAGGTAGCGGTCGAGTTCCCACTCGGAAACGTCGACCAGGTACTCCTCGAACTCCTGGCTCTTCGCTTCGACGAACTTCGGCGCGACGTGGTCGCCAAGCGCGTCGTAGACGACTTCGTCCTCCTCGAGGGCGTCGACCGCCTGGCCGAGGTTCGACGGCAGCGTGTCGATACCGTACTCCTCGCGGGTCTCCTCGTCGAACTCGTAGATGTTCTCCCGGATCGGTTCGGGGCACTCGAGGTCGTTCTCGATGCCGTCGAGGCCGGCGTGGATCATGACGGCGAACGCGAGGTAGGGGTTACACGACGGGTCGGGCGAGCGCAGTTCGATGCGCGAGGCGGCCGGGACGCGGGCCGCAGGCTTGCGGACCAGGGCCGACCGGTTGCGGTCGGACCAGGCGACGTACACCGGTGCCTCGTAGCCGGGCACCAGGCGCTTGTAGCTGTTCACAGTGGGGTTCGCGACCGCCGTAATCGCCGGCGCGTGCTCGAGGATGCCGGCGAGGTACGACCGTGCGGTGTCGCTCAGGTCGAACTCGTCGTCCTCGTCGTGGAAGGCGTTCTCGCCGCCGGCCTCCATCAGCGACATGTGGGTGTGCATCCCCGAGCCGTTGATCTTCGGGATCGGCTTGGGCATGAACGTCGCGTGAAGGTCGTGCTGGGCCGCGATAGCGCGGACGACGGTGCGGAAGGTGGCGACGTTGTCCGCCGTCGCCAGCGCGTCGTCGTACTCGAAGTTGATCTCGTACTGGCCGCGGGCGACCTCGTGGTGGCTGGCTTCGATCTCGAAGCCCATGTCCTCGAGGCCGTAGATGATGTCCCGGCGGACGTCGCTCGCGAGGTCTTTCGGCGCGAGATCGAAGTAGCCGCCGTGGTCGGCGGTCTCGGTCGTCGCCCGTCCCTCCTCGTCCTCCTCGAACATGAAGAACTCCGGTTCGGGCGCGAAGTTGACTTCGTACCCCATCTCCTTGGCCCGCTCGAGGGCCTGGCGGAGTACGTACCGTGGGTCGCCCTCGAACGGCTCGCCGGTCGAGGTGTCGTAGACGTCACAGATCATCCGGGCCGCGGCGCTCTCCTCGTCCTGGCGCCACGGGAGGACGGCGAACGTCTCCGGGTCGGGAACCAGACGCATGTCCGATTCCTGGATGCGGACGAACCCTTCGATCGACGAGCCGTCGAAGTAGATCCCCTCGGTGAACGCCTTCTCCGCCTGGCGGGCGGGGACGGCGACGTTTTTCACCGTTCCCAGGATGTCGGTGAACTGTAACCGAAGGAAGTCGACGTCTTGCTCTTCGATTTCGTCCAGTACGTCCTGTTCCGCCGAAGTCAGTTTTCCGTTTGCCATCTTTTGCTCGAGTAGTGCATCGACTTCTACTATTAAAGCTCTATTGTTGTGGGCGAATATCCGACAATCTGCTAGAGAGTGGACGACTGTAAACCCGTGTGGCAATATCTGCGAGCGCGGTCGGAGTGCGTCGGAAAACGAGGCGCGAAATTCGAGAAACGTCTCGCCGAGTCGCTGATCGGCCGGATCTATCCGGACGCGATTGGGTGCCGGGAGCCGCCGTCCGTGCGTTCGTGGCCCGGTCGTTCGTCGATCGTCGTATCACAGACCGGACAGACGTACTCCACGACGCCGTCGCTCGAGCGGCGAACCCAGTCGCCGTCGATGGTGCTCGCGTGAGCGCACGCCCAGCAGAACAGGACCGATTTGCGACGATCCGACGTGGCGGCGTCGTCGGTCGAAGGGGCGGATCGTGTCATAACCGATAGTACGGGCTCGAGCGGTATAGGCCCTTTTTATAACGGTTAATCCGGTTCGTCGCGCTACCCGTCAGCCGTTTCAGCGGTCGTCCCCTACACTGGGTATGACCGACCCCAGGACCAGACCACAGCGACTCGAGGACGCCGACGAACTCGACGCGTTCGTCGCGAACCACGACGTCGCGCTCGTCGAACTGTTCACGAGCGGCTGTCCGAAGTGCCAGGCGATGGAGCCGGTACTCGGCAACGTCGCCCGTTCGACGGGCGTCCCCGTCGGCCTCGTCAACCTCGGCGACGACCCGCGGCTCGTCGAGCGATTCGAGGTCCAGTCCGTGCCTGCCCTCGTCGTATTCCGCGACGGGGAACGTGTCGCCCACCTGGCCGACGGCTTCGTCGGCGGCGACGAACTCACCTCGTTTCTCGCGGACCACGCCCCGGACGCGGTCGACGGGGCGAGTACAGTCTAACCGCGCCCGCGTCCACGAAATCTTAAGCGTCCCCGCCCGAACCCACCACGTGTGACGACTCGAGGCGGCGCGACCCTGCTCGCCGTTCGCTGCGAGACCCTCGCCGAGCGGGGCGACCCGGCGCTGTCGGACGCCCTCGAGTATTTCGACCCCGACCTCGTCTACGTGCTCCGAGAAGAGTTCGACCCACGGATCGCGAGCCGGTTCCGGCGCACGTTCGACGGCCCCGTCGTCCGCGCCGACGACCCTCGGCGGGACGGCTGGAGAGTGGAGGCCGTCGCCGGGATCCGCTTTCTCTTCGCGGACGCTCCCGAGCAGTTGACGGACTCTGCGGACGACCCGCCAGCGGACGTCGACTACGTCGTCTGTGACGCCATCGAGACTCGCACGGACGCCGTCTCGCTCGAGGTCGACCTCGCTGGGCGGGCGGCGATCGCGGCGTACCGAGCACGGGTAGCGGACGAGCGGGCGGGCGACGGCGGTCCGACCGTCCTCACCGGCGCGCTCGAGGCAACCTACGACCACGTGTGGACGGCGACGGTCGACGGGAGCCGTGTGCGCCTCCCGGTCCGCGGCGTCGGCCCGATCCGTCGTGCCGCGGCCGCCGAACTCGCCTGCCTCGCCTGCCGTCCGGACGGGTCGGTCGCGGTCTCGTCCGTTCCGGCCGACCGGTTCGGCCTGACGGCCCTCGAGGGCGTCGGTCCCGAAACGGCCGATCGACTCAGAGCAGCGGGGTACGACGACCGAGAGGCGGTCTCCGACGCCGCGCTCGCGGACCTCCGATCGGTCCACGGGATCGGGACTGCGACGGCCGAGACGATCCGCGGGAGCGCACGGGCCGTCGCCGAGGGCCGAGTCGTACGCCGCACCGGGGAGTCGGTCCCGCCCGCCGAGGGCACGCCGCTGTTCGTCGACATCGAAACCGATGGGCTCCACCCGACGGTGATCCCCCTGATCGGCGTCTACGACCCCGACCGCGACGCCTACGTCGACTTCGTCGACCGCGATCCCTCGCGGGACGACCCCGGCCGCGCGACCCGCGAGTTCGTCGACTGGCTGGCCGCCGAGTACGACCGGCCCGCGCTGGTCGCCTGGAACGGTCACGAGTTCGACTTCCCCAACCTCGAGCGGTTCGTCGCGAAATTCGCGCCCACGTTCCGGGAGTACTGGCGCGAGCACGTCTCGACGTACGACCCCTACGACTGGGCGGTCCGGCGCGACAACGCCGTCCTGCCGGGGCGAACGAACCGCCTCGGCGACGTGGCCGCGGCGCTGGACTGCGACTGCGGCCCCGAGGTCGCAGCGATCGACGGCCGAACGCTGGGGACACGGATCCGTCGGCTGCTCGAGGCCGACGGTGACGGAACTGCGGACGGTTCCGATGCCGTCGGCGTCGACTGGACCCGCGCCCGCCGCTACTGCGAGGCCGACGTTCGGGAACTGGCGGCTGTGTACGACGCCATCGCAGCAGCGGAACCGACGGACGAATCGCACGACGAGCGGGAGACGACCCAGACCGGACTCACCGACTTCTGACACCAGCCATGGACGACCGCACTGACGCCACCGATCTCGCGCTCACTCCAGCGAACCTCCGGGACAGCTACCCGACCGACCGCTATCGCGGCCAGATCCGCGAGCGGATCACGATCCCCACACGGTCGGCCGATCACGTCCCGCCCGACGACGTCCTCCCCGCGACGCTCGCCGCGCGGCTCCCCGTCGACCTCTGGAGCCACCAGGCCGAGGCCCTCGAGGCGCTCGCCGATGGCGAGAACGTCTGCGTCTCGACGTCCACCTCGTCGGGGAAGACCTACGTTTACGGGCTCGAGATCGCCCGTCGCGCCCTCGAGAACCCGGACGTCCGCGCGTTGCTCGTCTACCCGACCAAGGCGCTCAGCCGCGACCAGCGGCGAGAACTCGCGGAGTTGTTCGACGACCTCGGACTGGACCTGACCGTCGGCGTCTACGACGGCGACACCGACCCCGGCGACAAGGCCCGCATCCGCGAGGAGGCGAACGTCGTCATCACGAACGTCGCAGGGCTGAACCAGTACCTCGAGGGTCACCACCGCTGGGCCGGGTTCCACGCGAACTGCGAACTGGTGGTCGTCGACGAAGCCCACTCCTGGACGGGGGTGAGCGGTATGCACGCGGCCTGGATTCTCCGACGGGCCCGGCGCGTGATCGACTGGTACGGCGGCGATCCCCAGTACGTCCTGACCAGCGCGACGATCGGCAACCCCGGCGAGCACGCCGCGGCGCTGACCGGCGAACCGGCGACGGTGATCGACGGGGACGGCTCCCCGAGGGGTCGCCGGCACCTCGTGTTCTGGGAGCCGCCCGAGCGAAGCGGGGACGACGGGGAGATCCCCAGCAAGCGGCCCGCGACCGTCGAAGCGCCGGAGCTGTGGGCCCACTGCTGTTACCACGGCGTCCCCTCGCTGCTGTTTTGCGACTCGCGGAAGGCGACCGAACTGGCCGTCGACCGGGCGACTGACTTCGTCGAGAACCCGACGTTTCCCTACGCCGGGAGCGTCGCCCTCGAGCCGTACAACGCGGGCCACGGCAAACGCGCGCGGCGCGAGACCGAACGCCGGCTGAAGTCCGGCGACCTCGACGGGGTCGCGACCACCAGCGCCCTCGAGGTCGGGATCGACGTCGGCGGGATCGACGGGACCCTGCTCATGGGCTATCCCGGCTCGCGGAGTTCCTTCTGGCAGCGGATCGGCCGCGCCGGACGCGGAACCCGGGACGCCCTGTCGGTCTTCGTCCCCGATCAGGCTACCCTCGACGGCTACGTCAGCCGCCATCCCGAGTACCTCCTCGAGAACGACCCCGAGGACGCCGTCGTCGACCTCGAGAACCACCCGGTCTTCCTGCAACACCTCCGCTGTGCGGCCCAGGAGTTGCCGGTCACCCGCGACGACGCGGACACCTTCGGCGGACGCGACCGCCTCGAGCGGGCCGTCGCGTACGGACGCAAGACGGGCGACCTCGAGGGATCGCTCGCCGGCGGGGTAACCTACGCCCGGCGGGACCGCCCCCAGGACGATATCAGCCTCTACGCCACCGGCGGTACGACGTTCGACGTCCGCGTGGCCGGCGAGGGATCGATCGACCACGAACCGATCGGCGAAGCCCGCGCGTACCGTGACTACCACGAGGGTGCGACGGTGCTCCACCGGGGCGACCGGTACGAGGTGCGCGAACTCCGAGCCGATCGACCGCAGCCGTCCGTCGAACTCGAGCCGGTCGACGTCGATTACTACACCCAGTCCCAGCGGCGGGTGGCGATCCACGACACCGAGGTCCGCGAGTCGCGGGCGGTCGAGGCCGCCGCCGAAAACGGGTTCCAACTCAACAGGGGCTACGGCACTGTCACCGTCCGCTACCCCACATACACCAAACGCGACGTCGAAACCGGCGAGGTACTCGAGACCGGCCTCGAGACTGGCACCCTGCCGGTCGAGATGCGAACCCAACTGTGCTGGGCGGAGGTGCCGACCGGGGTCGAACGGGCGGTGACCGAGACCCACTCCGACTATCGCAACGAGGAGTGCGTCGACCTCCCGCCGCGGCTGCACGGCTATCTCGGCGGCATCCACGCGATCGAACACGCCATGATCGGCGTCGCGCCCCTCGAGTTGACCGTCGACTCGAACGACCTCGGCGGGCTCGCGACGAACCGACTGCCCGACGCGCCGGACACCAGCGGCTGGTTCATCTACGACGGCGTCGAGGGCGGACTGGGGTTCTCCCGGCGGATCTACGAGGAGTTCGAGGACGTCGCCCGCCGCGCTCGAGAGCTGATCGTCGACTGCGACTGCGGCCGCGACGAGGGATGTCCGGCCTGTCTCATGAGTGACCGCTGTGGGAACGACAACCGGCCGCTGTACGGCCCCGCAGCGACCGACGTGATCGACGCCCTGCTCGGCGAACGCGGGGCGGAGCTGGCCGATCTCGAGCCGACGGCCGCCTCGGAGGAGACGAGCGAGAGCGAAGAGGAGCGGCGTCGGCCGCCGGCGTCGGTCTCCTGACCGGAGTGCTCGAACGAGGTTCGAGGAAACGTCGATCGGTCGGCCCGAGTCACGCTACTCGTCGGCGTCGACGTCGACGTCGACATCGTCGGCTTCGGCGGCCAACTTCTCGAGCGAAACCTCCCCGTCGAGGAACCGTTCCCCCAGTTCCGTCACGTCGTACATCCCCGTCGCCACCTTCTTCAGGAGCCCCCGTTTCGCCAGTTCGCGACAGCGGTGGCTGGCCACTGGGCCGCGACAGACGTCCGCCTCGGCCGCGTGGCTCGGCGCGAAGTTGTGGTCCTCCCGCAGCACCGCGAGGATCTCCTCGTCCTCCGGCTCGAGCCAGTCGGGGCCGGGCGACTCCGCCTCGAAGCTCCGAAAGCCGGTGGGTGTGGGGGACCGGCCAGTCGTTTGGTCGGGGTCGGGGTCGAGGTCGGAATCGCCATCGGCCCCGGAACCAGCGTCGCTATCGTTCTCGTTCGCATCCGGAGTCATACGCGTCCCTAGTCGGCGACCGCTCAAGAAGCATCGGGATCGCCGCACCGGCGCCCCGTCAGGACGGGTGCTGGTGGCTGATCTTCTCCGCGACCGTCCCCGGAACGGGCGTCCCGCAGTCCTTGCACTTCCAGGTCGGGGAAGCCGCACCCGGTTCCTTCTCCATGTCCTGCCTGAACCTGAGTCGGGCGCCGCAGACGCACCTGTGCGTGGAACGGGTCATACCCGTTCCGTACGGACTCGAGGCGATAAAACGTCTGCCCGCAGTTCCCGTTGCTGAAAACGGAGGGCACCGGTGTGGCGGGCAGCAGGCGTCGGCGCGGGCCAGCGTCGGCGTCGCCGATCACTCGGGAAGATCGTAACCGAGCAAGCGCCCGAGGCCAGCCAGGCCCTTGAACGCCCAGTGTGGTGGGTTGACCGCACGGATATCCCCCTCGTGTTCCGTCGTCAGCATCGCCAACAGTACGACGTCGTCGAAGCCATCCGGAGGGAACGACACGCCTCGCTCCGTAACGAGGCGATGGAACCGCCGGAGAACTCCTCGTGCCGTAACGCGGGCTCGTGGACGTTGATGAGTTCCACGGGCGTCTTGTTCCTGAAGGTGTGCGGCGTTCCTGGCGCAACCGTGTGTTCTTCACCGGCCGACACGTCCGTCCAATCCCCGTCTACGTACACTTCCAGCACGCCGGAGCGCACTTCATAGCGCTCTTCGGCGTGTGGATGCGTATGGACGAACGGCCCCTCCTCGGGGACGGACTCGATCTCGAATCGCATCTCCAGTAGCTCGCCGTTCGTGTCCTCCGTCGAACGCGTGATCTCCCAGCGGCCGGGAAACTCCCCGAAATCGAGCACGCGGTTCGGTTCCCTGTGTTCTTTGGCCGTCATGCTGTCCTCTCCGGCCCGGTGCGCTCGGGCTTGCTGTTCGTGTGGCTCGTTGTGAGCATTGGTGCCACCCATGAGACCCAGTTCGCCGGTTCGCCGGTTCCCCGTCTCCGCTTCTTTCGTCGCTCACCGACCACTACGTCGCGTGGTCGCGCCCTGAGACGGGCGAATGATAGTAGCGGCGGGATCGGGTTATGTGTTAGGAGAAGGATATTTCTCTAGCCTGACCGAGCGGAATCCAGCTTTTGGAGGTTCGTGCTCGAGCGACCGGATCATCGAGCCGACGGCCGATGGGTACTCCGCCCCGATGCGGAACGGCCCGGACGGGAGGCACCGGAACTTTTACAATCTAACTTTCTGTAGTGCAAGCTGAGTTTATGACAGCGACGAACGATACCGTTCACGATCGAATCGAAACGGCCCGGACGGATCTCACACCGATGCAACTAGCGACGATTCTCGTCTTCGCGGCCGCGATCGGATTCACGCTCCTGTTCCTGCAGGAACCGATCGCTCACGACGCGATGCACAACTTCCGCCACGGTGCCGGGATCACCTGCCACTGATGTTGGTCAACTACCTCCAGCGAGGTGTCGTCGCGGGGGCTATCGCAGGCCTCCTCTACGGAGTTTACATGGCCGTCGTGGCGAACCCCTTGATCGAGTATATGGAAACCGTGTCCCACCACGCCGGAGAACACGATCACGGGCACGCGGCCGATCCCGCACACGCCCACGCAGTCAGCGAGGCCACGACGGAGGTCGTCAGCGTCGGCAGCGGGGTGCTCTGGGGAATCTTCCTGGGGGGCCTGTTCGCGCTTGGGTTCTACTTCCTCGAGCCGGCACTACCTGGGGCGGAGCGTGTCTCCGCGTACGTACTCGCGGGTGCTGGATTCCTGACCGTCTCCGTGACCCCGTGGCTGGTCCTCCCGCCGGCGACACCGGGAGCCGAACAGTCGCTCGGGCCGAACCCACGGCTCGTGATCTATGCCGGGCTGATGGCCCTCGGTGCCGTCGTCGCGGCCACGGCGATCCTCGGTTACGACCGAACGACGGCGCGAACCGGGAACCGGTACTACGGCGTCGCCGCCGCAGCAGTGCCGGTGGTCGCAACCGTCGCGATCCTCCCTACGGTAACGCCGACGATTACGACCGCCGGCACGATGCCGGCCGAGCTCGTCACCGCCTTCAGAGGGCTCACCGTCCTGAGTCAGGCCGCCGTCTGGGCGATCGTGGCGGGGAGTTTCTCGTGGCTCACCGACCACGTGGAATCGACCGACGGAACGGCCGCCCTCGAGGACGACCACTCAGTGGCGGCATGAACAGACGCACCGAGCAACAGCGCGATCGAATCGGGGCACAGGTGCTTGTCTGTACGAACGATCGCGACTCGGAGTACGCCTGCTGTGCGGACGTCGGTGCCGACGAGGTCGTCGCGGCGGTCAAGTCGTGGCTCCGCGACCGGAACGCTTTCTGGTCGCCGATCGCCGTCATCGAGACAGCGTGTCTCGGCCTCTGTAGTGAGGACGGAACGGCGATCGCGATCCAGCCCCGCGACGAGTGGTACTCCGACGTGACGCCTGCGGACGTCCCCGACCTGCTCGAGCGGGAGTTCGGTCCCGAGGCCGAGTCGATCGACGAGCGTGCCGTCGGCGGAGGCGTCCCGTAGCACTGGCCATTGTCGAAGATCGTTCTCCACCACCGGTCATGCCTTCCCCCAGTTTGCCGTCGTCGCGTGGGTCCGTGAGGACTTCCCTCGATGCCGGCTTTCGCCCCTTGACCCAGTGTGCCGGGATCCGATTACGGCCGGGGGTACGGTCAACGACGGCCTGCTCCCTGTTCTTCGCGTCTTCGAGTTCGCCAACGTGGTCGCCTTCGAGAATCAATGACTGAAAAGTACAGTCCCCTGTTCACGCCGGATGAGGCGGTGATTTTCACGAACGTGATGGTGTGCGTTCCGGTCGTCGGTGCTGACTGATTTTCAGTGGCTACGTCACCGGCGGACGGTGCGAGAGTTTCGCGAGATGGTTTTTACCCCTCCCCAGTCGTGGTATCGCTGCGAGGGGACGTTCCAAACTGGCATCGGAACAAACGATCCAGGAGATGGAAAGAATGCTCGGACAGGTGCCAGGCATTATGCAGCTCGTCCGCGAGACGAGAATCCCCTCACCGTAACGTCCATTAATGGGATTGTCCTACTGGCCACCCAGTGAGTTTTCAGAAACATCTTCTCGAGGCCCTCGGCCCGAGACGGATCATCGCAGTTCTCGGCGGGCTGTATGTCGTACTCGCTGTCGGACGGGGGTTTGTCCGGTTTACTCGAGATGTACCGCCTGGCAACATCCTTGTCGTAACCCTATTGATTGCTTTTCCCGGGTTCGGTCTCATATACGGTAGCTACTGGCTCTCTCACACTGATATCGGATCGAAGTTCTACTCTGATATCGCTCGCTGGTGTCTGATTGGATTCGGTGCAATGGCAATCATCCTCCTTCTCTACCATCTCCAGCCGGAAGGCGGAATCTCCACGCCAGCAACATCTCCACCGATCCTGACGGCGCTTAGCACTGTTGCAGGGTTCGGAGTAGGGATTCACGATGCCCAAGCGAAGACGCGAACAGATCAGCTCGAGCAACGTAATCGGGAACTGGAAGAAACACAGGTAGAACTCGAGGAGACGGTGGACGAACTCGAAGACGCGAACGAACGCCTCGAGCGCTACAGAGAGTACACGGATCACGTGCTGGATGCGATCGATGATATCTTCTATGTGCTTGACGACGCGGGCTCGCTTCGACGGTGGAACGAAAGTCTCTGTGAGGTAACAGGCTATTCGGAGGCCGAAATTTCGTCGATGACGGCGGTCGATTTTTTCGATGACGATGAGCACCCGTTGATAGCGGAGACGATCGCGGACGGATTCGAAACGGGCAGTATTCAGCTTGAAGCAGAGCTACTCACCAAGGAAGGAGAGCCTATTCCGTACGAATTTGTCGCGTCAACGGTCGAAAATCCCGATAACGAGAGCGTGCTGGCGGGCATTGGACGAGATATCACCGAACGGAAAGAATGGGAACGTGAACTCGAGAATCGAGTCAAACAGCAGGAAGTGGTGGCAGAGATCGGGCAACTCGCGCTTGAACGGGATGATCTCGACGAAGTGATGGCTGAAGCGGCCCAGCAGGTAGCAGCGGCTCTTCACAACGAGTACTGCATGGTACTCGATTTTGATTCTTCCCGTGAAGAACTCCAGCTTCGACAAGGTGTTGGTTGGGACGACGAAGGAACTGTGGACGTATCGATCTCGACTGATGAGACGGATTCTCAGGCTGCATATACATTGGCGAACGATCATCCAGTCGTCGTCGAAAATTTCGAGACAGAAACACGATTTAGCGGCTCTGAACTGCTGACGAGCCACGATATTCGCAGTGGTATTAGTACGCTTATCGGGACGACCGACGATCCATGGGGTCTCATCGCCGCGTACGATACGAATCCGCAGACGTTCACCGAGGAGGACGTCACGTTCGTCCAGAGCGTGGCGACGATTCTCGCAGATGCGATCGAACGGAATCAATATCAAAACGATCTCGAACAGCTGGTAGCTGACCTGGAGGAGTCCAACGAACGTCTCGAACAGTTCGCGTACGCAGCGTCACACGACTTGCAAGAGCCGCTGCGGATGGTTTCCAGCTATCTCCAGTTGATCGAGCGTCGCTACGGTGATGAACTCGATGAGGACGGCGAGGAGTTCCTCGAATTCGCCGTGGATGGCGCTGATCGGATGCGATCGATGATCGACGGCCTGCTCCAGTACTCACGGGTCGAAACACAGGGAAGCGAATTCGAGCCAGTGGATCTCGAGAACGTTCTCGACGACGTCCGTGAGGATCTACGGATGAAAATCGAGGAGAGCGATGCCAAGATCACCGCGGAGTCGCTTCCCCGGGTCACCGGAGATGAGGAGCAGTTACGGCAGGTATTCCAGAATCTCCTCTCCAACGCGATCAAATACAGTGGTGAGGGGCCACCCAAGGTGCATATCTCCGCTGGACGGAACGGGACGGACTGGACAGTCTCAGTCTCTGACAACGGAATCGGTATCGATCCGAAGGATCAGGACCGGATTTTCGAGGTCTTCGAGGGGTTACACGCCGCCGATGACTATACGGGTACGGGGATCGGTCTTGCAGTCTGTGAACGGATCATCGAACGACACGGTGGAGAAATCTGGGTCGAATCCGAACCCGGTGAAGGATCGACGTTCTCGGTCACGCTGCCGGCAGTCACCGATCGGTTCGAAGAGTACGCGGTAGAATAATACCAGTAGATAGCCGGCCAGCAGACGCTAACTCTTCTTTCGCAGTATAGTTCCTCAATTTCGTGTATCTACAACCCGATGACGATACCTATGCACAATTCGTCTTCACAGCCGAGTCAATGTCTTGATCTATTGTTAGTAGAGGATAATCCAGGGCTGCTCGACTCGTTCCTTGACGTCCTGGCCTGACGGGCGATCGGCTCCTGTAATCACGTACAGGAGGTCGCGTTGGAACCCAGTGAGGTTGGTCATCTTAGGAGAGTCTTCAACGGTGCTGTATTTGGATTCTTTTCTGGCCTGTTCAATCTGTACTTATGGTGTTAAAGTCCGGGCCAGATTAGTGACTGAGGGTCGTAGAATGTATCAGATTTATAATATATCGAAGGATGTATAGCTGGAACCCGGTAATGACATTTGAATGACTAGAATCAGTCGTGTCATCAGTCAATTCGTGAGATGACCTTACCCAAGTCTACAGCGCCGGATCCGTGCCAGGAGTGAATCACGAACTCGAGACCGCGGCGAAGGAGCGTCCGGAACTCGCCGCGTGATTCGGCCAACCGATCGGTCTCAGTCCGAGTCCTCGAGCAGTCCGAGGTCGGTCGCGATCAGGTCGGCGATGCTCTCGGCGACGTCGGGGTCGACCTCGGCGACGTCCTCGCCGTCGTGCAGCTGCTGATTGTGGCGCTCGATCGAGTCGGCCAGATCGGACAGGGGGACCCGGGAAGTCGTTTCGCACTCGGGGCAGACGACCGGGACGCGCGGATCGTCCTCGGACCCGTCCCCGTCGGGATCGGTATCGGTGGGAGCCATTTGACGGATGTCTCGCGGCTACCGTCAAAATCTAATTGGTTCCGCCCGGCCCATCCGGTCGTCGTGTGCGCGGTCCCGGTCGCAGATGGGTATGGATTCACCCCGTCACGCGGCGGGCGAGGAGGGCCGACGCCAGGGCGACGACCGCAACGAGCGGGCCGAATCCGGGCACGTCGTCGGCTTCGGCGTTCGCGGGGGTCGACTCGTCGTCGGTGTCACTCTCGTCGCCGTCACCGTCGTCGGTGCCGGTGCTGGTGTCGGTATCTTCGTCGTTATCACCGCCGTTCGATCCGTCGTTCCCGTCGCCCGCACCGTTGCTCCCGTCCTCGTCGATGTCACCGTCTAGCTGGAGTACGACGACCGCCTGTCCGTGCGAACCACCCTCGTGGTAGGTCCATCCGCCCGCTTGCTCGTACGGTTCGGCGGCCTCGAGCGGGTCGATGTCGGTCTCCCAGGTGTCGTGTGCTCTCTGGATGTACCCGACGAGTTCGATGTCTTCCGCGTCCTCGCCCTCGATCTGCGCTTCGCCGTACTCGATCGTCCCGTCTTCCGGCAGGCCGTGGAACTCGATGCAGTGCGAATCGAGGTAGCCGCTGCCCTGGGGGAGGCTCTCGTTCGTGCCGAACTGGTCGGCGTCGAGCGGCCGCTCGTAGTTCTCGGTCAGCGGGTACTCGACCGTGAACGGGTCGGCTCCGTCGTGCCACTCGAGGGAGTCGCCCGTCGGGACCGTCACCGTCGCGTCCGGGACGCTCTCGCCGACGACGGGGTCGCCGTTCTCGTTCAGCAGCGTGGCACACATCTTCCCGGAGCCGTCGCCGAGATACGGGCTGCGGTACTCGTCGCGCGGGTTGATGTAGCTGATCCAGCTGCCGTCGTTGGCGGCGGCCTCGAAGTACGGGTCGCCCTCCTCGGGGACTTCTTCGACGTACTCCTCCTCGCTGACGCCGTCTTGCACCTGGGCCGCGGCCGGGAGCGACGCCCCGTCGTCCGCGCTCGAGTCGGGTGCCGGTGCGCCGGCGACGGCACCGATCGCGACGATGCCTGCGAAAACGACAGCGACGAGACCCACGAAAAGCGCCGTCGCGAGGGTCGACTGCGCGCGATCGGAGAAGGCCGATCTCATTTCGTGATCACCTCGGCTCGCGTGACCGACGGGGGAGCGTTGCCGGTCGCGGACGGAACGCGTCGATCCGGGAGCGTCGGGGGATCGTTCGGGATCCGTGACAGTCGTCGTTGGGGAACTATCATGTGAACGAAATACCGAGTTATTCGTCCTATATATGAGCCGCGTAACGGCGCGTAGTCACCGCATACCGACCGATTTCTCGAGAATTGAGAATTTCGGGATCCTTGCGTCCCCACCCCAATCGACTTTCCGCTCGAGGGTGTACGGACGTCGATGCGTATTCGACTCCCAGCACGGGAACAGGAATCGACCGGCGGGCAATCGATAGACGATCGCGAGCGGTCGGGATCGGGGTCAGCGTCAGGGTCAGGTCTCCGACGCCTGCTACTCCTCGCGGCCGGCACCGTTGCCGTCGCTTACCTCGTCTCGCGATACGTGAGCGACCGTGCCGTGCCGTCAGTCGACGAGGTGCGGGACCGCGCGCCGTCGGCCGAGGAACTCCGCGAACAGACTGCCGACGCCGTCTCCGACGAGTTCCGTCCGATCCCCATCGGTGATCGGGGCGAGAACGAGGAGCGAGCACGGGAGAAAACGGAAGACACCGACGGAACGGATCCGATCGACGACGTGGAGACCTCGATCGACGTCACCGAGGGCGAGCGATCCGCCGAGGAGATCGCCGAGCGAGCCGACGAGGAGGTACCGGAACCGGGCGAGATGGCCGTCGACGAGGAGGTCGCCGAGGAACTGATCGACGAGGACGACCTCGAGGGAGCGGACGGGGAGCAGGAAAGCGACGGCGACGAGGAAGAAGGCGGCGAGCAAGGGAAAAACGAGTAATCCCCCGAGAGCGTGGCCCTTATCCGCCGCTCGCCCGTAGGCCGGTTGATGACAGACGGGGACGTCGCGGCCTTTACACGCCTCGGATCGACGGTCCGCGGTGCGCTCTCCGAACGCGGATTCTCCACGCCGACGGCACCACAACAGGTGGCGATTCCGCCGCTTGCCGCCGGGCAGAACACCCTCGTGATCGCGCCCACCGGGAGCGGCAAGACCGAGACGGCGATGTTGCCCGTCTTCGATGATCTCGTCGCCGGCGAGGGCGAGGGCGAGGGCGAGAGTGAGCCGAGGACGGCGAGGCGACCCTCGTCGGCGGAAACCCCCGACGGTGGGCCACCCGAGGGGTTCGGCGCGCTCTACATCACCCCGCTGCGGGCGTTGAACCGCGACATGCTCGAGCGCCTCGAGTGGTGGGGCGACTACCTCGACCTCGAGGTCGACGTCCGCCACGGGGACACCACCGACTACCAGCGGAGCAAGCAGGCCGAGGACCCGCCGGACGTCCTGATCACGACCCCCGAGACGCTGCAGGCGATGTTGACGGGCGAACGCCTGCGGGAGGCCCTGCAGGACGTCTCCCACGTCGTGATCGACGAGGTTCACGAACTCGCGGCCTCGAAACGCGGCGCCCAGCTTGCGATCGGCCTCGAGCGTCTGCGGGACCTCGCGGGCGAGATGCAGCGTATCGGACTCTCGGCGACGGTCGGCGACCCCGATGAGGTGGCCGGGTTCCTCACCGGCGGTCGGCCCTGCGAGATCCGCGAGATCGACGTCGGGAGCAACGTCGACGTCGACGTCCGCAAGCCCGAAATCACCGAAGAGGACGAGGAACTCGCCGGGAAACTGATGACCGAACCCGACACGGCGAGTCACGTCCGGCTGATCCGCGATCTCGTCGCGGAACACGAGTCGACGCTGATCTTCGTCAACACCCGCCAGACGGCGGAGGCGGTGGGCTCGCGGTTCAAAGAACTCGACCTGCCGATCGGCGTCCACCACGGCTCGCTCTCGAAGGAGGCCCGGATCGACGTCGAGGACCGGTTCAAGTCGGGCGAACTGGACGGCCTGCTCTGTACCTCGTCGATGGAACTGGGGATCGACGTCGGCAGCGTCGATCACGTCATCCAGTACAAGAGCCCCCGTCAGGTTACCCGGCTGCTCCAGCGGATCGGGCGCGCCGGCCACCGCCAGGACGAGGTCTCGCGCGGGACCATCGTCACGACCCGGCCGGACGACACCTTCGAGGCGCTCTCGATCGCGCGCCGCGCCCGCGAGGGCGAGGTCGAACCGGCGGCGATCCACGAGGGCAGCCTCGACGTCGTCGCGAACCAGGTGCCGGGGATCGTCCAGAGTCGCGGGGACACGCACCTCCGGGAGGCCTACGATACCGTCTCCCGGGCGTACCCGTTCCGGAACCTCCGCGAGGAGACATTCCGGGAAGTGGTCTCCGAACTCGACCGCAACCGGATCGTCTGGTTCGACGAGGGCGAAGATCGGATCGAGACGACCGGCGGCACCTGGCAGTACGTCTACGCCAACCTCTCGATGATCCCCGACGAGGAGACCTACGAGGTCCACGACATCGCCTCCGGGGGACAGATCGGGACCCTCGACGAGCGGTTCGTCGTCAACTTCGCCGAACCCGGCGAGGTCTTCGTCCAGCGCGGGGAGATGTGGCGCATCAGCGAGATCGACGACGAGGAGGGCCGGGTGAAGGTCAGCCCGATCGAGGACCCCGCCGGCGAGGTCCCCTCCTGGATCGGCCAGGAGATCCCCGTCCCCGCCGCCGTCGCGGGCGAGGTCGGTGAGATCCGCGAGGTCGCGCGCCCCCAGTTCGAGGCGGGCGCGGACGCGACGGCCGTCGGCCGCGAACTGTCGAACCGATACCCGGCCGACGAGTACACCCTCGGCGAGGCCTGCGAACAACTCGAGCGTCAGGTCGAAAGCGAGTCGCCGATGCCCACGGCGAAGCGACTCGTTCTCGAGCGACAGGGTCGGACGATCGTCCTCAACGCGCCGTTCGGCCATACCGCCAACGAGACGCTGGGGCGGGTCCTCTCGTCGCTGCTCGGGCAACGGGCCGGTTCCTCCGTGGGCCTCGAGACCGATCCCTACCGGATCGAACTCGAGGTCCCGACCTCGATCGCGACAAGCGACGTCCTGGAGGTACTGGAGGGGACCGACCCCGACCACGTCGAGACGATCGTCGAACTCGGGCTGAAGAACTCGGATGCCCTGGCGTTCCGGCTGGCACAGGTCTCCGCCAAGTTCGGCGCGCTCAAGCGCTGGCAGGGCCAGGGGTCGGGCCGGATCTCCAACGAACGGCTGCTGGCCGCCCTCGAGGACACCCCGATGTACGAGGAGGCGATCCGCGAGGTCTTCCACGAGGATTTAGACGCCGAGCGCGCGAGTGCGGTGCTCGAGGGGATCCAGTCGGGCGAGATCGATCTCGTGACCCACCGCGGCCGGACCCCGGTCGGACAGGGCGGGCGTTCCTCCGGCGGCAAGGAACTGCTCGCGCCGGAGAACGCCGACGCGAGCGTCATCGAGACCGTCCGCGAGCGACTGCAGAACGACCGAGTCATCCTCCTGTGTACCCACTGCAAGGACTGGAAGGTCAAGACGAAGGTCAAACGCGTCCGCGACCAGCCCGAGTGCCCCGAGTGTGGGTCGACCCGAATCGCGTCGTTGAACCCGTGGGCCGACGAGGTCGTGCAGGCGGTCCGCGCCGAGGAGAAAGACGAGGAACAGGAGAAGATGACCGAGCGGGCCTATCGTGCGGCGAGCCTGGTCCAGAGCCACGGCAAGCAGGCGGTCATCGCGATGGCCGCCCGCGGCGTCGGGCCGCACAACGCCGCCCAGATCATCAACAAGCTCCGGGAGGACGAATCGGCGTTTTACCGCGATATCCTCTCGAAAGAACGGGAGTACGCGCGGACACAGTCGTTCTGGGACTGAACTCCCGACGGCAGGAGACGACCCGGTTGCTTGAAACCGCACCCGTGTTCTTTTCCTGCGACCGTTCCCAAACCGGGGCGATGGGATTCGGGCCACCCTCGAGACCGTCGGACGAGCGGGACGACCGTTCCGAGTCGGATCGCTCCGCTCCCGCGGTCGCGCCCGCTCGAGTAGACAGATTACTGTCGGCTGCCGACGTCGCAGGGTTCCGCGCGACGCCCGACGGAACGATCGTCGAGGCGACAGCGGCGTTCGCGTCGTTGATCGGCTACGACCGCGCCGAACTCCGCGGCAGGCCGCTCGAGTCGATCCTCGACGAGGACGAACTCCCGCTCGGATCCCTGATCGACGACCCGGCCGAGCCCGCGTCGCGACGTCTTTCGATACGGACCGCGACGGACACCGTCGTTCCGGCCGAGGTCCACCTCGAGCCGTTCCGCCCGGACGGCGACGAGCCCTGGATCGCCGGGACCGTCGACCCCGATCCGAGTTCCCCGAACGCGGCGACCGCGCCGAGCCAGACGTCGGACGCCGACCTCTCGTACGGGAAGACGTTCCGTGCGCTGGCCGACGCGCTCCCGGACGGGATCATCGTGCTCGATACGGACAGCGACATCCGGTACGCGAACCCCGCCGTGGAGCGCATTCTCGGCCACGCGCCCGAGGAACTTGTCGGCTCGAGCAAGGTCACCATCATTCCGCCGCGGCTGCGCCGGACTCACCTCGAAGCCCTGCAGCGGTACCTCGAGACCGGCGAGCGGAACCTGAACTGGCCGTACGTCGAACTTCCGGGCCAGCACGCGGACGGCCACGAGGTCCCCCTGGGCGTGTCGATCAACGACTTCGTCTACGAGGGCGAGCGGTACTTCGTCGGGCTCTTCCGCGACATCACGCCGCGGAGGGAGGCCGAACGCTCCCTGAAGGAGAAGGTCGCCCAACTCGAGTCGGTCGCCTACCTCGGAGAGCGGGCGCTGGATCCGTCGGACGTCGATTCCCTCCTCGAGGAGGCGGCCGAACTCGTCGACGCGGGGCTGGACACGGACTGCTGTGCGGTGTTCGAACTCGGCGGGGACGCGGACCGGATCGACCCCGAGCGGTTCTCCCTGCGTGCGAGCGCCGGCCGTACGGATCTTCTCGAGCGCTCGAACGCAAACGCGAACACGAACGAGGGCACGACAGCAAGAGCGGGCGTAAGCGCGGGTGCGAGTGGGACGGAGCCGGAGCCGGAGCCGGAGCCGGCCCCGGGCCCGGCAATGGCCCTCGCCCGCGAAGCGCTCGAGGCCACCGAGCCCGTCGTCCTCGACGCGAGCGGTCCCGAGCCGCCCGGAACCGCGGCCGAGGTGACGAGCACCGTCGCCGTCCCGATCGGTTCCGCGGCCGATCCCTGGGGCGTCCTCGAGATCTACGACGCCGAGACCGATCCCGACGAGTTCGCGGACCACGACCTGGACTTCCTCGAGAGCGTCGCCTCGCTGCTGGCGACCGGGATCGAGCGCCGCGAGTACGAACGCCGGCTCAACGAAACCGTCGACGAACTCGAGGCGTCGAACGAGCGGTTAGAGCAGTTCGCATACGCCGTCTCCCACGACCTCGAGGAACCGTTGCGGATGATCTCGAGTTACCTCCAGCTCGTCGAGCGCCGGTACGGCGACGAACTCGACGCCGACGGCCGCGAGTTCATCGAGTTCGCCGTCGACGGAGCCGATCGCATGAAGGAGATGATCGACGGCCTGCTCGCCTACTCGCGGATCGACACCAGGGGCGAGCCGTTCGAACCCGTCGATCTCGAGGCCGTTCTCGAGGACGTAACGACGGACATCGGGGTGTTGATCGCCGACAGCGATGCCGAGCTTGCGGTCGAGCCGCTGCCGGTCGTCGAGGGCGACGCCAGTCAGCTCCGGCAGCTCTTCCAGAACCTCGTGAGCAACGCGATCAAGTACAGCGGCGACGAGCCGCCGCGGATCGACGTGACTGCAACCCGCGACGGGAACCGCTGGGCGATCACCGTCCGCGACGAGGGGATCGGCATCGAACCGGACGCGAGAGACCGCATCTTCCGGGTGTTCCAGCGTGGCGACCGTGGCCACGACGTCGAGGACGGCACCGGAATCGGGCTCGCGATCTCGCGACGGATCGTCGACCGACATGGCGGCGAAATCAGCGTCGAGTCCGAACCCGGGGAGTGGACGGCGGTGACCGTTACGCTGCCCGGGGTCGAGTCCGGCCCCGATTCGATCCCGTAATCATCGGTGAAATTTTCCACCGCATTCACGTATCTCGGGCCGTAGAAGGCACACGAAGAGGGAATTCGAGTTGCCAAACGATTTATGAGAAGTCGGCAGAGTTATCCTTTCAATGTCATCGTACTCCGTTCTCCTCGTGGAAGACAGCGAGTTCATGATCGAACACGTGAGCCAGGCGCTCGAGGGGAAACACGGGTTCGAGGTCGAAGCCGTGGCGACCGCGGACGAAGCGCGCGCGGTCTTCGATACGTCGACGTTCGACTGCGTCATCTCGAGTTACGAACTCCTCAACGAGAGCGGGATCCACCTCGCGGCGTCGCTCGAGGAGGCGGTCGACGGGGCGTCTGTCCCGTTCATCCTCTTTACCGGGAACCCGCTCGAACCGCTGGTCGAGGAAGCGCTCGAGGCAGGGGTCTCGGCGTTCGTCAGCAAGAGCAACCACGCGACGGGGGAAATGAACGTCTTCGCGAACCGGATCCGGCTGGCGATCGAGGCCGCCGAGTGATCGGGCGAGCGGGTGTGAATCTCGGCCGCCACCGAACCGGGGCCGTCCGTAACGACCATACGAATCGCTCCCCTCGTTTGGGACATGAACGTCGCGCCGGGCGGCTGGAAGTACGCGATCCTCCCGCTGCTCGCCGCCCCCTTCGCGCTCCTGTACAGCGTCGCCGCGAGCCTGCTCGCGCTGGCCGTCGGCGTCGGCACGCTCGCGTTCTTCCGCGACCCGGAGCGGACGCCGCCCCCGACCGGGGTCGTCTCACCGGCGGACGGCACGGTGTCGGTCCTCCGCGAGGAAGGCGACCGCGTCCGCCTCGGCGTGTTCATGAACGTCTGGCACGTCCACGTCGTCCGTTCGCCGTTCGCAGCCACCGTCACCGATCTCGAGCACGTCTCCGGGGCGAACCGCCCCGCGTTCTCGAAGGAGTCGGACCGCAACGAACGGGTCCACGTGCGCCTCGAGACGGACTCACCGGAGTTGCCGTCGGTCGCGATCGAACCGAGGCCCGAGACGGACGAAAACGAGGGGATGGACGACGTCGAGGCGGATGGAAACGGCGACACAGCCGGGGACGCCACGCTCACCCTCATCGCCGGCGCGTTCGCCCGCCGTATCTTCCCCTACGTCGACCCCGGAGACGACTTAGAGCGCGGCGACCGACTCGGCCACATCGCCTTCGGCAGCCGGGTCGACCTCGTGTTCCCACCGTCCGTCGACCCCGACGATCTCGCGGTCGAACCCGGCGATTCGATGACGGCCGGCGAGACGGTGGTACTCGACTCGAGCGAAGCGTACTGAAAGCCTCGCCGGGTGTTCGACGGAATCGCCCGGAGCCGGACGAAGCCTGTCGAGAACAGCCAACCTGTACCGAACCAATGAGACACCGAGAACAGCTCCTGTGGTGTCCGGCGGCTCACCGACTCGAGCGCTTCGGTCGCTCGACCCCGGATTCGGCCAGGTCCCCGTACAGGTTGACAAACGTCAGCAAGAGGATCACCCAGCCCACGAACGTGATCAACGCGCCGCTTCCCTGAACGGCAGCGTACCGATACCAGGACTGCCCCGTCGCGAACAGCACCTCCCGAATCCCGTACGCGACGAGGAGGCTCCCGAGCGTCGCTCCCGCGGAGTACGCGCCGATCCGAGCGGCGATCTGCCAGCCGGCCATCGACCGGGGATTGGCGGCCGACCCGTATAGTTTCAGCGTTCTAACTCGAGCGGACCGCTCGAGGAGTGACAGCGATCCAAAACGTTTACTGGGAGCATCACGCGCTAGCGATCATGCAACCGGTCCCCGAACGTGACGGACGGAGCCCCAGCGGTGGTCGACAGTGAGCGGCCCGGCGACGGCGGTCACCCGCACGGAGTGTCGCCGGACGATCCGGACCGTCGCTGGCGACCGAACGAAGCTCCTCGTACTGGCCGGTATCGCGGTGGTGGCGTTCGGCCCGATTATGGCGATCAGTCTCCTTCTGTTGCCCGCGCTGGGCGAGACCATCGCTGCCGGTGAGTTCGACGCCGAGGCGGTCGCGACCGCGACCGACGTCGCCACCAGCGGGGCCGCCATCGGCTGGCTCTTCCTGACCCTGATGGCCGCCATCCGGACCGTGACAACCGTCGCAGACGTCGACGAGCCGGCCTGTCTGCTGGTCTCGACCCGGCTCCGTTCCGTCGTCGTGGGCGTGATCGGGGCCGAACTGGTGTTGTTTTCGCTGTGGTTCCTGCCCGCGGCGATCGTCTTCGCCGCCGCGTTCGCGTCCGGGGCCGGCACGGTGCTTCCGGTCGTCGTCGTGCCGGTGTTCGTGGTCGTCCTGCTCGCCGGTTCCCTCCCGGTCGGCTTCCTCGTCGGAATCTGGTTTCGGCACCTGATCACCGTCTACGAGCCGATCGCTCGCTTCCGGACGCCCCTGCTCGTCGTCCTCGCGGTCGCCTACTTCGGCTCGATCGCGACGGGCTGGTTCGACGTCGTCACCGCGGAGCTGTTCTCGCTGCTCGGCGACGGCCCCCTCGGCTGGCCCGGGCACCTCGTCCTGCTCGCCGTCCCGAACGTCGGTGGCTCGAGCGTGGCTGCAGCAGCTGCCGTCGTCGGGGCAGTGGGGATCGCTGGAGTCGCCGTCGCGGCCGCCGTCCCCTCCGCCCGCGTCCACTGGTTCGCCGATCCGGCGCGAACCGACGATGGGACGGTCTCCGGCTCGAGCACGGCTGGCTCGAGTCGCCTCGAGCGTACCCTTTCGCGTGTGATCTCGCGGCCGGCGCGGACCGTGGCGGTGACCGCGATCCGCCGAACGCGGCGAGCACCGATCCGGCTCGCCTACGCGGCCTACCCGCTGTTCGGCGCGCTGTTTTTCGTCCAGGACGTGATCCGGATGGGTCGACTGCCGGCGTACGTCGCCGTTTTGCTGTGTCTGTACGCGGTCTGGGGCACCGGCGTCCTTTTCGCTCTCAACCCGCTGGGCGACCTCGGACGGGCGTTACCCGCGGTCCTGACCTCGACCCTCTCCGGGCGGGACGCCGTTCGCGGCCGGATGCTGGCCGGCTCGCTCGTCGGCGTCCCGCTCGCAGTCCTCGTCGCGCTCGGTGCCGGAGTCGCGAGCCCCCTCTCGCTCGAGGTGACCGCCGCGTTGCTCGTCGGAACGTCGATCGGCGCGGTCGCCTCACCGGCGCTGGCGGCCGGCATCGGGGCCGCGTTCCCCCGGTTCGGCAGCGTCACGGTGACCAACAACCGCGAGGCGGTGATGCCGAGCAAGTCCGCGTTCGTGGTCTACACCGCGGGGATCGTCCTCCCCGCCGGCGCGGCCGGCCTGCTCTACACCGAGGCAGCGCCGCTCATCGCCGAGGTCTCGGCCGCCCTGCTCGCGGTGACGCCGCTGGGGGAAGCAGCGACCGTCTCGCCGACCGGGGTCGAGACCGCCGCGTGGGTCGTCCTCGTCGCGGGGCTGGTCGCGCCGCCGGTCGCCTACCTCTACGCTGTCGAACGGTTCGACCGGTACGTCCTGGAGTGACAGGGAACGGAGAACGGGAGAACGGAGAACGGAGAACGGAGAACGGAGAACGGAGAACGGAGAAAAACCGCGGGTCGATCAGTCCGTCGCTACTCGTCGCCCCACTGCGCGGCGCGTTTCGGACGGTCACTCACGCAGTCGACCTCGAGTTCGCCGTCGAACGACGCCAGGGCCTCGGCGTAGGCCTCCGCGGCCGCTTCGGTCGAGAGGTAAGGGATCTCCTCCTCGACCGCCATCTCGAGGGTGTCGCGGTCGCGGCTGACGACGAAGTCGACCTTGCCCTCGCGGATCGCTCCCGGCACGTCGTCGAACGTTTCGACCTCGAAGTGCTCCTCGAAGCCGTCGACGTCCAGGTCCAGGTCGACGACGGCGGTCCCCTCGCTGACCGCGTTGTGGGCGGCCTGCTGGGCCTTCCAGTAGGCCGTGCCGAACTCCTCGGCGGTGCCCATCACTTCGCCGGTCGATTTCATCTCCGGGCCGAGACGCGGATCCGACCCCGGCAGGCGATCGAACGGCAGGACGACCTCCTTGATCGAGGTGTGTTCGGGGATCTGCTCGCCGGCCTCGAGCGTCGAGAGCGTCTCGCCGGCCATGACCTTCGCCGCGAGTTTGGCGATCGGGACACCCGTCGCCTTCGAGACGAAGGGGACGGTACGCGAGGAGCGCGGGTTCGCTTCCAGCACGTATACTTCGCCGTCGCGTACAGCCAACTGGACGTTCAACAGTCCCTCGGTCTGCAGCGCCTCGGCGATGTCCTCCGTGACCTCGCGGATGCGGGCGAGGGTGGCTTCGTCGAGCGAGCGCGGCGGGATCATACACGCGGAGTCGCCCGAGTGGACACCCGCGCTCTCGACGTGTTCCATGATGCCGCCGATCAGCGTCGAGTCGCCGTCCGAGACGGCGTCGACGTCGAGTTCGACGGCGTCCTCGAGGAAGTCGTCCACGAGGATCGGCTTCTCGGGGGAGACGCGGACGGCCTCCTCGATGTAGGTCTCGAGTTCGTCGTCGTCGTAGACGACGTCCATCGCGCGGCCGCCGAGCACGTAAGAGGGACGCACGAGCACGGGGTAGCCGATCTCGTGGGCCAGTTGCAGGGCTTCCTCCTTCGAGAAGGCTGTGCCACCCTCCGGCTGGGCGATTCCGAGTTCGTCCATCAGGGCGTTGAAGCGGTTGCGGTCCTCGGCGAGGTCCATCGCCTCGACCGAGGTCCCCATGATCTCGCAGTCGAGGCCGCGGCGCTCGAGTTCCGCCTCGAGCGGTTCGCCGATGTTGACGGAGGTCTGTCCGCCGAACTGGACCATCACGCCGTCCGCGCCGGTCGCTTCGGCGACGTCGGCGACCTCCTCCGCGGTGATCGGCTCGAAGAACAGTCCGTCGGAGGTGTCGTAGTCGGTCGAGACCGTTTCGGGGTTGTTGTTGACGACGTGGGCGTCGATGCCGAGTTCGCGCAGCGCGCGGACCGCGTGGACCGAACAGTAGTCGAACTCCACGCCCTGGCCGATGCGGATCGGGCCGCCGCCGACGACGATCACGCTCTCGACGTCGGGATCGACCTCGAGTTCGCCCGCGGCGGCCTGGCCCTCGAGCGGGCCGGACTCGAACTCGTTCTTGCGGGCGGAGTAGTAGTACGGCGTCTCGGCCTCGAACTCGCCGGCGCAGGTGTCGACCTGCTTGTACGAGCGGCCGGGCACCTGCTGTTCGACGGTGTCGACGTCCGCCCCGGCCGCGGAGGCGATGGCGGCGTTCGTGCGGCCGGCGACCGCGGCCTCGGTGAAGTCGCCCTCCTGGGCCGCGCGGGTCGACTCGGCGATGCGTGCGTAGCGTTCAGTGTACCACTCGAAGATGCCCGTGAGTTCGACGACCTCCTCGACCGTGTAGCCGCGCTCGAAGGCCTCGAACATCGCGTACGGACGGTCCGGCGACGGGCGGGCGAGGTACTGTTCCTCGAGTTCCTCGTCCGAGACGTCGGCCCAGTCGACGTCGGGTTCGTACTCGGAAGAGCGCAGCGCCTTCAACAGCGATTCCTCGAAGCTGCGGCCGATGGCCATCGCTTCGCCGGTCGACTTCATCGCGGTGGTGAGTTCGAAGTCGACGTCGTCGAACTTGTCCTTGGGCCAGCGCGGAACTTTCGTGACCACGTAGTCGATCGCCGGCTCGAAGGCCGCCGTGGTCTCGCCGGTGATCTCGTTCTCGATCTCGTGGAGGCGCTTGCCCAGGGCGACCTTCGCGGTCACGCGGGCGATCGGGTATCCCGTCGCCTTCGAGGCGAGCGCGGAGGAGCGGGAGACGCGCGGGTTGACCTCGACCACGCGGTACTCGCCGCCGGGAGTACCGTCGTCGCGCCAGGCGAACTGGATGTTACAGCCCCCCTGGATACCGAGTTCGCGGATGACGTCGAGTGCCGCGGTGCGCATCTCCTGGTGGCCCTCGTCGGGGACGATCTGGGAGGGCGTGACGACCGTCGACTCCCCGGTGTGGATCCCCATCGGGTCGATGTTCTCCATGTTGCAGATGATGATACAGGAGTCGTCGGCGTCGCGCATGACCTCGTACTCGTACTCGACCCAGCCCGCGATCGACTCGGTGATCAGCACCTCGCTGTTGCGGGAGAGGCGCAGTCCCTTGCGGACGCGCTCGACGAGTTCGTCGAAGTCGTCGACGACGCCCGAACCGCTCCCGCCCAGCGTGTAGGTCGTGCGGGCGATCACGGGGAGGCCGCCGACCTCGTCTACGGCCGCCTGGACACGTTCCGTGAGGTCTTCCTCGGTTAGCTCGCTGACCGACTCGCCCTCCTCGAGCGAGATGGTCGTCGAGCCGGGAACCGGCTGACCGATCTTCTCCATGCGCTGACGGAAGAGGTCGCGGTCCTCCGTCGCGTAGATCGTATCGAGCGGCGTCCCCATGATCTCGACGTCGTGCTCCTCGAGGACGCCCTCCTCGGCGAGTTCGGCGGTGACGTTCAGCCCCGTCTGGCCGCCGAGGCCGGCGATGACCCCGTCGGGGTTCTCCTCCCGGATGATCTCGGCGATGGCGTCGGTCGTGATCGGTTCGATGTAGACCTGGTCCGCCATTTCCGGGTCCGTCATGATCGTCGCCGGGTTGGAGTTGACGAGGACCACTTCCGCGCCTTCCTCCCGGAGCGCGCGACAGGCCTGTGCGCCGGAGTAGTCGAACTCGGCAGCCTGCCCGATCTGGATCGGTCCACTGCCGATGAGCAGGATCTTGCGGCCGTCCCCTGTCGCTTCGTCGGTGTCCGTACTCATTTGTCTTGTTCGTCCGGAGTTCGTACATCGTAATAAGCCCCACGATACAGTACGAATCTCGCAATCGAATTTCGAATTTCGAATAGATTGCGCGATCGTCCGCGTTTCGGCCCGCACGAACGGTCGGAGGCAGGAATCCGATCGCGCGGTGACGACGGACGACGGGGCCCGGACACCGACAGTCGCTCGGCTACCGAACTGTCCGGACCGTGAAACCGCGAGAAAACGCAGTGAAGTCGCCGTCTCGAGTCGCAGGCAAACTCGTGCGTCGCGACCCGGTACGAATATCGAAGCAGTGGGTGCGCTACTCGTAGGTCTCCCGTTCGGCGACCAGGACCTCGGTATCGCTCGCGTCCGGCGTCGCGAACAGGCGGATCCCGTCCTCGCCCTCTTCCGCTGTGAACTCGAGGTCGCCGATCGTCGCCGTCTCGTTGACCGACGGCACCGCGACCGCGTCGACGGAGTCCCCGTCGTCGACGCGCAGTTCGAACGGGTCGCCCGCGCCGTCGCCCGGAGCGAGCGCGACCGAGCGCCCGTCGATCCGGACCGCCGCTTCGATCGGCTCGGAGGCGAACGAGCGTGTCGCGTCGCCCGATTCCGAGACGGTGTCGGTCCCGACCTCGAGGTCGACCGCGTACGCGGTGTCGTTCCCGATTACGTCCCAGCCGGTTCGCGAGACGGCGACGGTTTCGCGCCAGTCGAGGCCGCCGACCTCGACCGTCGCGTTCCCGCCGTGCTCGAGAGTGTAGTCCCGTGCGCCGAGAGTCCAGATCTCGCGGTCGTCGTTGACGACGATCACGCCGCTCAGTTCGCTCTCGAACTGGTCTTCCGTCTCGTCTTCGGCGGGGAGGGGACCCGGATCGATGACCGGCGTTTGGCCGACCGTCGCGTTTCGCTCGTAGGTGACGGCGTAGCCGCCGACCTCGACTTCGCCGTCACCGGGCGGGCCGCCGTCGACCACGAGCATGTTCAGCGGGACGCTCGGCACCGCGACGAGCACCGTAAACGCCAGAATGACGCCGACCGCGGCCTGTCGCCGGGAGAGCGGACTCGAGATCCAGCGGTCGGGGAGGACGGCTGGCAAGGCCGGGAGCGCGAGCAGGCCGACGAGCAGTGCGAGCGGCGCGATCGTTACGATGGGGGAGTACTCGTCGAGGAACGCGCCGACGACGCCGGCGAGGAAGCCGACGGCGAGCACGAGGAGCCAGCCCACGGCGAGGCGTCGGCGACTGGGCACCCGGGACGTCGGCAGCGCCGCGAGGACTTGCGGTACAGGTCGCTCGCTCCCGGCGACGGCGACCATCGTCACCGCCGCGAGCCCGAAGACCATGACGACGCCGGCCCCCCGGTAGAGAAAGAACACGTCGTCGTCGGTCAACACCAGCAGCCACAGCGCCTGGGCCATCCCGAACAGCAGGACGCCGAAGAAGATCCGATCCCCCGCAGGTCGACGGCCGCGCCGTCGGAGCAGCGCGAGTCCCGCGAGGACGCCGAGCAGGAACCCGAGGAGGTGCGCCTGAAAGCCGACGCCGGCCCACGCGGGCGGACTCGGCGGCCCGACCTCGAGGACCTCCCGAACGACCGGCTGGGTCAGGGCCTCGTACAGGACCTGGAGCGCGCTCGTGGCGACGACGGCGACGACCGTCGCGACGGGGTAGTTCACCACTGCGAAGCCGGCGATGGCGAAGACGGCCCCGGAGAACCCCAGTCCCGGACCCAGCGCGAAGACGGCCGTCAGCAACGCGGCGAGGAGCAACGCCGCCGGGAAGACGACGACCGCGCGGAACCAGGGTCGGGCCAGCGGGCCGCCCGCCGCAGTCCCGGCGTCGCGGCCTCCGCGATCGGTTCTCCCCGGCGGGTAGTGGCCCCAGGCGTACTCCGCGATCGGAGCCAATGCGACCGTCCCGGCGGTGTTCGACGCCAGGTGGGCCGGCGAGCCGTGGGCGACGCCCGCCGTGAGCAGCCCCGTCGGGTAGAAGTACGACCACGTGATGAACGGCAGCGTCAGCGGTTCGCTCCACGTCCGCAGGCCGGCCTGGACGACGGCGTAGAACGCGACGAGAAGCGCGACGGTAACCAGCGTCCCCCACGGAACGCCGTAGAGAAATCGGTCCGCGACCAGCGCCCGCCACCGTCCCCGCCCCTCGGCGTACCAGACGAAGCCGAGAGCGAGCAGGGCCGCGAGCACCAGTACGATCCGGGTCGGATCGAGATCGAATGGCATCGTGATACGAGTACGATTTCGACCCGACGAACAAAGGTCTGGTTACGAGCCTCTCCGTTCGGGGTCGCGGTCCCGTCTCGCCTGGACCGTCAAACCGGGCCGTCGTGTGCGCTCTCGAAGTCCCGCTGGGCCCGGTACTGCTCGACGAACTCGGCGACGTCGAACTCGAGCATCTGGGACTCGAACTCGGTGATCGCGTCGTCGTCCTCGGCGTGGCTGATCGCGTGCTCCATCAGTTCGACGACGAGTTCGACGACGATCTCGTGGAGCCGCCGGGAGTCGAAGTCGAAGACCCACAGCATCGCGTAGCCGACCGCGCCGTCGTCGCTGCCGTCGTAGGTGACGGTCTTCTCGGGCAACTCCTCCATGGCGACGCCCATGAGGTGGGGCGTGCCGAACTGCTCGAACTCGTCGTCGGTCTCGATCGTCTCCTGGAGGACCGCGACGAGCGATTCGGGGAAGAACCGCGACGGCGGGTGGGCGTCGGTGACGACGGCGTGGGACGCGCCGCAGGAACAGTCGTAGTCGCGCATCCCGAGGCCGACGTCGTGAGGATCGAGCGTCTTCCCGCAGGGAAGCTCGAGGGAGCGATCGGGATCCGAACCCGGTACGCGGGGCTCTGCCATTGGTCGCGGTAGGGCAGGCCGAGTCATAAGGGCGACGACTCGGGAAAGGAGCGAGCGAGGCGAACGTGTTCCGGCCCGACTATTTGCCCCTCCGGTGGCAACCGGAACCGACCACAGCGATGAGCCAGCAACTCGCCGCCAGCACGGTCAGACCCCCGTCGTTCGGCGATCGGAGCCTCGAGGAGATCGCCGAATCGCGGGAGCGGCCGGTCGACGACGCGAACGGTGCGCTTCCGGCGACGCCGCGACACGGACACGACCTCGCGGATCTCCGGGATCTGCTCGCGGTCGCCGAACGCCGACCCGGTGCGGTCTCACTGGTCGATACGGTCCGCCACGAGCGGATCGCCCGCGTCGAGGGCGTCGGCCGTGCGCCCCACTCGATCGCCTTTCACCGATCGCTCCCCGAGAATACCCGCGAGGGGGCCTACGCCTACGTCCAGTCCAGACAGGGGTGGGTGTCGAAGATCGACCTCTACGGCGGCCGCCTCGTCGCCCGCGCCCGCGGGGGAACATCCGGGCGGTCGATCGCCGTCTCGGCCGACTCGCGGTACGTCTGTGCGGGGTACTACAACCCGAACCACGTCGTCGTCTTCGACGCCGACACCCTCGAGCCGCTAACGCGAATCCGGACCCACGGGATCGACCCGGAGGGCGAAAGCGTTCCCTCTCGAGTCTGTACGGTACTCGACGTGCCGGGCCAGCGGTGTTTCCTGGTGGCGCTGAAAGACGCCGGTCGGGTCTGGTTCGTCGACTACGGCACGGACGACGGTTCCGACTCGTTCCCGGTCGTCGACGACGTTCCGGTCGGTCCCGTGCTCCACGACGCGCTGTTCGCACCCGACGGGCGGCACTGCGTCCTGGCATCGCAGGGCGAGGAGTGCCTGTTCGTGCTCGATACGGAACGACGCGAAGTCGTCGACCGGATCCCGACCGCCGGGCCACCCCATCCCAGTCCCGGCGCGATCGACCGCGACCGTGGCCTGGGGTTCGCCGCGACCGTGATGACCGACGCCGTGACGGCCTGGGACCTGGAACGGTTCGAACCCGTCGCCGACATAGAGGTCCCCGGGGACGGCATGTTCCTCAACTCTCACCCCGACTGCGACGCCGTCTGGGGCGATGTCATCTTCGACTCCGGCGATCGGAACGACCTGCTCTACCGGATCGACCCCGACACCCTCGAGGTCGCGGACGTGATCGACACGAGCAAGTGGGGCGAGGGTCGGTCGCTTCATCCCGAGTTCACGCGCGACGGCGACTCGGTCTACGTCAGCCTCTGGGACGCCGGGAAACTCCTCGTTTTCGACGCCCAGAGCGGCGATCTGCGGGCGGAGATCGACGGCCTCGAGACGCCGACGGGATCGTTCCTCGGGACGAGGGCGACGGATCCCTGACGGGCGCGGTGAGAAACAGGTCGTCTCACTCGCGGTAGCCGTACCCGCGAGCGAACAACCTCGTCACGTAGCTCAACACGAGCAACGCGACGAGTAACGCGCCGAGTGCGTACGGCTGGAAGCCATAGATTGCCTCACGGATCCCGTAGCCGACGACCAGCAGCCCCATCGCCAGGGCCGTGCCGCCGGCCCAGCGGGAGACGTACGCCGGATCGACGCCGCTGTCCTCGTCGTAATCCGTGTGGAGGTCCGCCCGTCCCCGGATCCCGATGAGATAGCCGAGGTAACAGATCACGAGCCCACAGACGAGCCAGACGCCGCCGCTGACGTAGTTGGGATCGACCATTCGTTCCGAACTGGTGCGACGGTTCGAATAAGTCCGACGATGACGCCGCCGTCGACGGCCCGAAACCGGCAGCTCTCGGGGGCTTCCGTTAGGAGATCCAACGTTTTCGTATACAAAAGATATTTTCCTGTCGGAGCAAAACTGTCTCACATGAGTACCCAGGCGACGGAAGATCGCATCCTCGAGGTTCTCGAAGAGGATGCCCAGGCCTCGTACGCCGAGATCGCCGAGCGGGCCGGCGTCTCGAAGCCGACGGTTCGCAAGTACATCAACCAACTCGAGGACGAGGGCGTCATCGTCGGCTACTCGGCCGAGATCGACCCGAAGAAGCTCTCGAGTCAGACGATCGCGATGGTCGGACTCGACGTCGCGAGCGAACGCTACGTCGAGGCGACGAAGGCGCTGAAGCAACTCGACGAGATCGAGGCACTGTATAGCTCGAGCGGCGACCACATGCTGATGGCCGAAGTACGGGCCGAGGACGGCGACTCCCTCGGCGAGTTCATCTCGGAGGAACTGCTCGAGATCGAGGGGGTCACGGCGGCACACCCCTCTTTCCTGCAGGAGCGACTGAAGTAACCCACCCGGATGCGACCCGCGAGCGTCGTCCGCTCGCGGGAGCGAGCCGTCGCCGATCGTCGCCTACGGCCCCGTTATCGTACGGCCCCCAGTTCCACGAACGCGTCAGCGTTTGCTGACAGCCACGTCGTGAGCCGTTCGGCGTCGTCGCACTCCCGGGGGGTGATCGTCCGACGGTCCGGACCGTCCTCGTACCGAACGACGACGGCCTCGAGATCCGACTCGACCGGTCGAGAGGGGGTGTCGGTCGAGCGAGATCGCCGGTCTCGCTGGCGCCGGCGGTGGCAGTCCCCGTCGATATCGCGTCCGTCGTGTCCGCTCGAGGGTCCCGTCATGACTGTTTCGACGGATACGACTCCCGATCGGACGGTAAAAGCAGCTGCTAGTTGTGATATTGAGATGTATTGATCGGTGACGATCGGTCAGTACGGGGGTCGTCCCTTCACTCCGGCAGTTCTCCGGCGTCCTGCAGTCCGTCGATGATGTCGTCCGCCAGCGCCTCCGGGCTCTCGTAGGGGAACCGTTCTTTCGGATCCACGTCGGCCGTACTGTGGATCTGCATCATCGACATCGAGAACTCGCCCGATTCGAAGGTCGTCGCGGGCCCGTTCGGGAGGGCGGGCAACAGGTCCATCGGCGTCGTTACCGGATAGTCGGCCCCGTCGAACGCGTCGACGAGTTGTTCGCGGATGTCGGAGACGTCGGGTTCGGTCATCGCCGGACGTTCGGTCGGCGGTCGGATAATTGTTCGGTGACGGACGGGGCGGCTCCGCTCGAGCGGTTTCACGTGTTCTCGGTCCCGAGCGTCGAACGCTGCGGAACTCCTATATCGGCACGGCGACAGCTATCGAGTATGCACGACGCGGTCATCGTGGACGCGGTCCGCACCCCGTTCGGCGACCGGAACGGATCCTTTCGCGACACCCACCCGCAGGATCTGGCGGCGAAACCGCTCGAGGCCCTCGAGGAGCGTAACGGCTTCGACCCGGAGACGATCGAGGACGTGATCTACGGCTGCGTGACGCCGGTCGACGAGCAGGGGCTGAACGTCGGTCGTATCGCGCCGATGGTCGCCGGCTGGGGCGACGGCGTCCCGGGCGTCCAGCTCAACCGGATGTGCGGCTCGGGCCAGCAGGCGGTCAACTTCGCCGCGACGAACGTGATGGCCGGCCAGCACGACGTCCTCGTCGCCGGCGGCGTCGAACACATGACCCGGGTACCGCTGGGGTCGGACGGCGTCGACGGCCTCGCCGGGGACGACACCGTCACGGACACCTACTTCGAGCACTTCGACGAACTGACGACGCAGGGCGAAGGGGCCGAACGGATCGCCGAGGAGTACGACCTCTCCCGGCGCGACGTCGACGAACTCGCCGTCGACTCCCAGCGGCGGTGGGCCGAAGCCTGGGAGGACGGACGGTACGACGACCAGATCGTCCCCGTCGAGACCGAACTCGAGCGGGAGAACGGCGAGGACGGTCGAACGGGGAGTGAACCGGCCCGTGAGACGGTCGTCGTCGAGAAGGACGAACACCCGCGGCCCGACACCGACCTCGAGACGCTCGGCGACCTCCCGTTGTCCTTCCGTGAGGAGGGCAAGGGCGTCCATCACCCCGGCAACGCCTCGGGAATCGTCGACGGCTCGGCTGCGCTGCTGATCGCGAGCGAGGACGCAGCCGCCGAACACGGCTGGGAACCGATGGCCAGGATCGTCGACACCGCGGTCGTCGGTGTCGATCCCACCACCATGCTCACCGGGCCGATTCCGGCCACCGAGAAGGTCCTCGAGAAGAGCGGACTCACGATCGAGGACGTCGATCTCTTCGAGGTCAACGAGGCCTTCGCCTCGGTCGTCGCGGCCTGGCTCGAGGAGACCGGCGCCCCCTGGGAGCGGACCAACGTCAACGGCGGTGCGATCGCCCACGGCCACCCGCTGGGCGCGACCGGCGCGGCGTTGCTGGGGAAACTGGCACACGAACTCGAGCGGACGGGGGGCGAGATCGGCCTCTCGACGATGTGCATCGGGTTCGGGCAGGGGATCGCGACGGTGATCGAGCGGGTGTGAAGAGTCGGACAACGCGCGGAATCGGTCCGCTGGTGACCGCCCAGTCGTCTTCGTCTCTAGGTTCCCGGTCCGTACTCCCTGCCTTCGGACACCGACTCGACCCGGCCGCCGCTCGAGTTCGACGGCGGTCCCGCCGCCGAATCGCCGATCCCGTCGGCGGACCGGAAGATAGTTGTCACTGAAGTGACTTCCGTGTCGTAGTGGACGACGCGCTCCTCCTTTCGGGAACGGCGGTCGAGAACGCGGTCGGGTGGCTACTTCTCGCCGCGTCCCTGCTGGTTCCCGGCGCGATAGCGGCTCTGCTGTGGACGCCGTTTCTGCTCTCGAGTCGGATCCGGACCCTGTTCGTCCGGCTGCCGCCGTCCGGCTCGCTGCTACCGAGTTACGCGCTCGTCGGCGTCGCCGCGTCGCTGCCGTTCGTTCTCGGGCCGTTGGTCGCCGTGACGAGGGCCGGGCCCGACGCCCTCTGGGGGCCGGCGATACTCGGCGTGACCGCCGTGCTGTTCGTCGGCTACGCAGCGGGGACGCCCCTCGTCGGCGCGCTGGCGCTGCCACGGCTGGGGATCGACTGGGACCCACACGGCTACGACGCGTCCACGTGGGCGCTCCTCGGTGCGGGCGGGGCCTGGTACGCGGCGCTGTTTGCCGTCCCGCTCGCAGTCCTGGGGCTCGTGCTCTCGCTTCCCGGCGGATACTGACCGGCCGGCGGCGTCGATCCGATCATCGGTGGCCCCGACGCCCCGACCTCCCGGGCGTGCAGTTCGTCCCGCGATACCGCCGGCTTCCACCCAACGAACACCGACGACGTCCGAATCGGCAGCCGTTACCGGGCCGAGATCCCAGGCTCGGGTCCTGACTCGGTCGCGGATTCCGGCTCGGATCTTCGGAGCCAACCCGGCCCGAAACCGCCCGCGCTCCGGAACGAGTTGGCGACCACGACGAGGCTGCTTGCCCCCATCAGCAGCGCGGCGACGAGCGGGTTGATCGCGCCGGCCATCGCCAGCGGGATCGCGAGGAGGTTGTAACAGACGGCCCAGCCGAGGTTCGTTCGGATCCGGCGACGGGTCGATCGCGACACCGCGAACACCGTCGGGATCGCCTCGAGGTCGTCGCCCCGCACGACGACGTCGGCCGCGTCCATCGCGACGTCCGTGCCCTCCTCGAGCGCGATGCCCATGTCGGCCCGCGCGAGCGCCGGCGCGTCGTTCGTGCCGTCCCCGATCATCGTCGTCGTGCCGTCCTCCCGGAGTCCCCTGACGACGGCCTCCTTCGAGGCGGGGCGTACGCCGGCGAACACGTCGTCGACGTCCGGGTGGTTCCGGAGCCACCCCGTCGCGCGCTCGTCGTCGCCGGTGAGGACGACGATCCGGCGGCCGTCGGCCGCCAGCGCGGCCACGACGTCCGCCCAGTTCTCCCGCGGCCGGTCGCGGACCGCGACGACGCCGCGGACGACGCCGTCCCAGCCGACGACGGTCGGGCGGCAGCCGTCCTCGCGTGCGGACTCGATCGCCTCGCGGAAGCGGTCGGGGAGGGTCCACGCCCCGTCCGAGCGGAACGCCGCCGGATGTCCCACCGTCACGCGTCGCCCGTCGACGGTCGCCGAGACGGACCGCGGATCCCGTTCGAATCCGTCGACCGCCCGGTCCGTCGCCGGGGCCACCTCGACGATCGCCTCCGCGATCGGGTGGCTCGACCGCGACTCGACGGCGGCCGCTCGCTCGAGGACCGCCTCCGGGTCGTCGGCGGCGACGCGTTCGACCGTCATCTCGCCGGTCGTGAGCGTTCCCGTCTTGTCGAAGACGACGATCTCGGAGTCCGTGATCCGCTCGAGCGCGTTCGCCGAGAGTACGGCGGCTCCCGCCTCGGCCGCACGGCCGCTTCCGGCGGCAAGCGCGAGCGGCGTGGCGATCCCGAGCGAACACGGACAGGAAACCACGAGGACGGAGAGGCCGATCAACAGCGCGGTTTCCGCCGACGCTCCGGCGGCGAGCCAGAGGGCGGCGGCGACGCCCGCCAGCACGATCACCAGCGGGACGAACGCCAGGGCGAACCCGTTGACGAGCCGCTGGGGGCCGACCTCGGTGCTCTGGACCTCCCAGAGCAGTTCGACGAGCCGATCCAGCGTGCTCGAGTCGTCGACGGCGACGGTGAGCGTTCCGTCCGTGAGGACGGCTCCGCCGACGACTGCGTCGCCGCTCGCGACCGACCGGGGGATCGACTCGCCGGTCACGAACGATTCGTCGACCGTCGCCGTCCCGTCGACGACCGTCCCGTCGAAGGGGAGCCGGTCCCCGGAGTTGACGACCACCCGATCGCCGGGGTCGCAGGCCTCCCGCGGAACCTCCTCGAGCGAGCCGTCCCCCGCGACCCGCCGGGCCGTCGTCTCGCGGGCTGCGGCGAGGTCGGAGTGGGCGTCGGCCGCCCGGCGTTTGACCGCCGTCTCGAGGCGGTTGCCGACGGTGACGACGACCAGCACCATCACCGCGACGTCGAAATACACGTGCCGGGAACCGACCGCGAAGGCCGCGAGCGAGTAGGCGTACGCCGCGAGTACGGCGATCGAGACGAGGACGTCGACGTTCGGCCGCCGAACGGCCAGGCTGACGTAGCCGCTCCTGAAAATCGGATACCCCAACCCCAGGAGGACGAGCGTGCTCCAGAGGGCGAGCGGCACGAACACCATCGTCCGGATCGTGGAGCCATGGAGGAACGACGGCGGGTACAGCCCCAGGTACGTCGGGTAGATGAAAAGCAGGTACGGCGCCATGACTGGCATCGCGAGGAGGACGGCGAAGGCCGTCCGGTACTCCCCGAAGTCGAAGCCGCTTCCCTCCCGTTCCCGGTCGTCCCCGGGGTCGTGAGCCCGGTAGCCGACCCCTTCGAGCGCCGCCGGCAGTTCCTCGCGGTCGATCGTCTCCGGATCGTACCGGAGCCGGATCATCTCGGTAGCGTAGCTCGCCCGCGCCTCACGGATCCCCGCCGTTCCCACGGCGACCGTCTCGAGGAACCGCTCGCAGGTGGTACAGTGCATCCCCTCGAGGGCGAGGAAGGCGGTCTCCAGCGTCTCGTCCCCGTCGCCGGTCCCGGGCCCATCGGCATCGCTCGTGTCCGCCGGGAGGAGGGATCCCTCGCGGTCGACCTCGTCCGGCGACGGGCCGTCGTCGGCGCCGTCTCGAATCCGGTGGACCTCGAGGCAGCCGCGACAGCAGAACGCTCCCTCGAGATCGTCCTCGCGAACGGGGCGGTCGCCGACGGGGAGTCCGCAGAGGGTACACGCCGTCATGGCGGGTGACGTGCCGGCCTACCACGCGGGGGGTATAGAAACTCAGGCCGGCGACGGTCGCCTGCGGTCACACGGGTCGCCCGAACGGGGAGGGGGTGACCAGGGGGACACGCTACGCGACTGACCCGACGTACAGCGTCGCGACCAGGATCACCCACACGAGGTCGACGAAGTGCCAGTACATCGACACCGTCGAGACGGCCGTGTGCCGCTCCGTGGAGAACTGGCCCGCGAGGGCCCGGACGAAGACGATCGAGAGCAACGCCACGCCCAGGCCGACGTGGAGCCCGTGCAACCCCGTCAGGGCGAAGAAGGCGCTCCCGAAGACGTCGGTAACGCCCGTCCCCTCGACGACCAGGAGTTCGTAGTACTCGAGCAACTGCCCCCCGACGAAGACGAGTCCGAGCAGCACTGTTAGCCCGAGCAGGGCGAGAAACCGCCGCCTGTGACCGTCGCGGATCCCCTCGTGTGCGATGTGTAACGTCACGCTGCTGGCGATCAGAACGGCGGTGTTGACGAGCACGAGCGACGAGAGCAGCGGCGGGAGTTCGCCGGGCGGCCACGACCCCGTTCGAACGAAGAAGTAGTAGACGAAGCCGGCGCTGAAGGTCATGACGTCGGTGGCCAGAAAGAGGACCATCCCCCAGCGCAGGTCGATGGCCTCGCCGACCGCCGGCTCGGCCCGCTCCCAGTAGGAGCGAACGAACCCGTGGTAGGTCCATCCGTACAGGCCGGCGAGAAAGAGCGCGGTACCGCCGACGAGTACGACGGGCGGCAGCCGCCGTCCGACGAGCGGGTCGTCGCCGCGGGCGAGGAGGACGAGCGCGACGCCGAAATAGAGCCCGGCGATCCCGACGGCGGTGACGAGGGGCCACCAGCTCGCCTCGCCGAACCCCCGCGGCCAGTCCTCGGGCGCCGGCGGGTCGTGGCCGCCGTCACCGTCGTGTCCGTCGCCGTGTCCGTGTTCGCGATCCCCCTGCGCGTTCGGTTCGCCCTCGGCGTCGACGGCGGACCCCATACCGCCGAATACGGGAACCGTTCGCAAAAACGTCCGGCCGGCGAATCGAGCGGAGAGGCCGCGCGAGGTCGGCCGGGAGTAGCTTCATACCCCTTCGCGTGGTCGGCCGGAGCATGGAACACGACCGGGACCGCGAGACAGAGCAGCGCTCGAGCGCGTGGCCGCTGGTCGCGGCGATCGGGATCGTGGCGACCGAGGCCGGCGTCCTGTTCGGGCTGATGGTGATCGCGGTGATCGGCGTCCTCTCCGTCGGGGCGAGCGTCGCCGGCCTGCTCCACGAAACCGGGTATGCGGCGGATCCGTGGCGGCCGCTGCGGCTCGTCGGCGTGGCCGTCGCCGGCCTCAGTGGGGCGGTCTGGATCGCCGTCGCACCCGCGGTAACGCCGGCGGCACTCGTCGACGCCGCCGCAACCGACGGGATCGCCGTCCGGGCGGCCGTCGTCCTCGCCGCGGCAGCGCTGTTGATCGTCGCCGGCGTCGCCGGACCCGCGGTCTCGAGTCGCCGCGGGGGATCGTACGGGGATCTCGAGCAGTGAGTTCGACCCGCCATGCCGCCGTCAGAGCAACGCGACGACGAACGCGGTCGCGAAGACGCCGAGCGCGACGCCGGCCAGCAGTAGTCCGAGCGTTTCCTTCCGAGGCATACCGATACCGGCGCTCCAACGCGGCGACGTAAAACGATGCCGTCGTCACCGTTCCCGCGGTTGCCGTCGTTCGTGCCGGAATACCGAACTCGAAGCGTCCGCCCGGCAGGCCACGGACTGCCCGACAGTTATTACCCGCAACGTGGTACATCCGGAAACCGATGAGCGGAGCCGACGAGCCGGGTCCGGACGCGTCCGCGGAGCAGGCCGAGGCGGTCTCGGGTGCGCCGGTCGACCGGGACGAGTTGGGCGCGGAACTCGACATCACCCTCCGCGTCGTGCTCTCGGCGTTCGTCGGCGGCGCCGTCGGCCTGGTCGCGATGGTGCCGATCCTCTTCGTCCCGCCCTTCTTCTTCGACCTCTTCCGGGCGGAGGCGCTCGTCGACGTCGCCGAACTCGGCCGGGTGCTCGGCCTCGAGCCGAACCTCCTGCTCGGGGTTCTCGTGTTCGTCGCCGGCGGGACCATCGCCCTGCCGCTGCTGTTCGTCGTCGCCGGCGCGTTCCTACCGCCGCGACAGCCCCGCGCCGCCCGCGGGATCACCTTCGCGACGATCATGTGGACCGGCTTCGTCCTCGCCTTCTGGCCCGGCGAGTACGCCGGCGTGCTGTTCCTCGGACTGTCGCTTGCGGCCCACTGGGTCTACGGCTACGTGCTCGGATCGGTGATGCAGCGGCTCGCGTACGTCCCCCAACACTCCGTGTAGCGCGGGTCGGCGGGCGCTTTCAGTCGGTCCCGGAGTCGGAATCGGTGCCCTCCCCCGCTCGAGTCCGTTCCGGGCTCGACTCGGGCCGCGTCGAATCCGCGCGACGGTCCTCGAGGCGCTCCTCGAACCACTGCCACTCGCGGGTGAACTGGCCGGTTTCTTTCAGGTTCCAGACGTCGGCGTCGCGGACGACCGGACCGACGCGGGCCGACTGGACCATGTTCACCAGCCAGAGCACCACGCTCACGCCGAGGACGAGGGCGCCGAGCGAGGCGATCTGGTTGAGGGTGATGAACTCCGCGGGATAGACGCCGTACCGGCGGGGCATCCCCTCGTAGCCGAGCACCAGCAGCGGCAGGAACGTGACGAAGCTCCCGACGACGAGCAGCAGGGACTGTACCCTCGCGAGCCGCTGGTTGTACATTCGGCCGGTGATCAGGGGGAACCAGTAGTAGCTCGCCGCGATCATCGCCAGCGGGATGACGCCGACGACGATGAGGTGAAAGTGGCCCACGACGTAGTGGGTGTCGTGCAGCACCAGGTCGACCGGCACGGCCGCGAGGAAGACGCCCGTGATCCCCCCGACGACGAACGTACTCAGGCCGCCGATGATACAGATCAGCGGGGCGTCGAGCCGGAGCCGGCCGTTCCACATCGTAGCGATCCAGTTGAACTCCTTGATGGCGCTCGGGATCGCGATCGCCAGCGAGACGGCCATGAAGCTGGCGCGCAGCCGCGGGTCCATCCCCGTCGCGAACATGTGGTGGGCCCAGACGCCGAACGACATGACCCCGATCGCGATCGTCGAGTAGACGATAAACCGGAAGCCGAAGAGCCGTCGGCCGCAGAACTTCGGGAGGATGAGGCTGATCAGCCCGAACGCCGGCAACACCAGGATGTACACTTCGGGGTGACCGAAGAACCAGAACAGGTGCTGCCAGAGCATCGGCCCGCCGCCCTCGATCGCGAAGAACGTCGTCCCGAAATTCCGATCGAGCAGGAGCATGATCAACGTGCTGCCGAGCAGCGGGAACGCAAGCAGGATCAGCCCGCTCGTGACGAGGATGTTCCACGAGAAGATGTCCAACCTGTCCCAGCCCAGGTCGTCCGGCCGCTCCGTGAGGACGGTGACGATGAAGTTGATCGCCGCCATGGTGGTGGCGACGCCGCTCAGGTGTAACCCGAGCAACGCGACGCTGATCTGGGGGTTCGCCATCTCGACCGATAGCGGCGTGTACATCGTCCACCCCATCCCGACCGGCTCGAGGGCCTCGAGCGCGGAGACGTCGAGCGGAAGCACGCCGAGGACCATCCCCATAACGTCCGTGATCAGCCCGCCCCGAACCAGTAGAAGCGACGGGGGAAGCAGCCAGAACGCGATCGCGTTGATCCGCGGGAACGCGAGGTCGTCGGCGCCGAGCAACAGGGGTAACACGTAGTTCGCGATGCCGGTGAACACCGGCGTCACGAAGAAAAACAGCATCGTGAACCCGTGGGTCGTGAACACCGCGTTGTACGTCTCGACGTTCCAGATCGCGGTCTCGGGGACCAGCAGTTCGGTCCGGATCATCATCGCGTCCGTCGCGCCCCACAGCGCGGCGGCCGTCCCGAACAGGATGTACAACAGCCCGATGTCCTTGTGGTCGACGGTGGTGAACCATCGCAGGAGGCCGGCCGGTTTCTCCGTCCCGGTCAATCCGACCGTCACCGACGCAGTCCCGCCGTCGGCGAACGATCGCGCCGGTCGACCGCTTCGGAGGCGATAGTACGTAAGGAGCGCGGCCGCTATGACCGCGGCGACGACGACTCCGGGGATCGTCTCGAGCATCGTGAATCGTAGGACGGCGGTGCCGACCGGCTGATCGGAACCGGGAACCGGGATCGGGACCGTCGGCACCGCACGGTTGGAAGCGACTTCAACGAACGGCTGGTAAAGGTTTGTGTCGACACACGGCAAGGTCGTCGATCACGCACGCCGGAACAGTCGGCCGTACACCGCACCGAGGGTGAAACCGTACGCCCAGTGTGCGAACAGCGTGTACGCCCCGAAAAAGACCAGCAGCGGTCCGCCGATGTCGCCCCGCCCCGTGATCACGAACGGGAGCCAGAGGATCGAAGCGAACACGACCCCTCGGGCGGCGGGATCGGGTCCGCGCGGGAGGTACGGTTCGAGCGCGAGAAACAGGAGCGGCCAGGCGACCGTGCCGGCGACGGAGAACAGCGCGAACCCGACGGCCGGGTCGTCGGGGGTCCCGATGAACCGGGCGATCACGTAGAAAATCTCCAGGGCCGACCGGGTTTCGACCTCGAGCAACAACAGCAGCAGCGACATCACCGCGGTCCCGGCGACGCCGCCGGCGATCGCGCTCGAGAACCGCTTCATGGACCACCTCCGACACGGTCGGTCGACTCGTTGTCGGACCCGTCGGTCGACTCGGTGCCCGACTCGTCGTCCGAGTCGGAGGCCGCGTCTCCGTCCGCTCGTTCCGTCAGCCACGATTCGTACCCGTCCTCGTCGACCACCCGGACCGTCGACAGCATCTCGGGATGGCCCTCGCCGCACAGTTCGGCACAGTACAGGCGGTACTCCCCGGTTTCCGTCGGTTCCGTACGGATGAGGTGCGTCTCGCCCGGCACGGCGTCCTGTTTCAGTCCCAGCCCGGGCACGTGGACGGAGTGGATCACGTCCTCCGAGGTGACGTACAGGTACACAGGCCGGTTCGCGGGGAGCACCAGTTCGTCGTCGGTCGTCACGTCCTCGTCGAGGTACTCGAAGGTGTACTCCCACTGCTCGGTCGTGACGTTCACTTCGACGGCGCCCTCGGGCGCTCCGCCCGGTTCCTGGCCGCCGTGGGGGCCGTCGGGCAGCGTCGATACCGCCGGGTGGGCCAGCGCGTGGAACGACGCCGTGCCGACGAACAGCAACACGATCGCGGTCGCGATCGTCCAGGTAATCTCGAGTTGTCGGTTCTCACGGGTCGGTCGCGGCTCCTCGCCGCCGTTCCGGTCGCTACGGAACCGCCAGACCGTGTAGAGGAGGATGACCTCGACGAGGACCGCGATCGGCACCGCGAGATAGAGCAGTTGCCGGTTGAGCCGCCGGATGAGCTGATTCGTCACCGACCCCGATCCCGAACCGGCGACGGCGACGATCGGGACCGCCGCGAGCGTGAAGCCGAACAGCACGGCCGCGACGGCGGCCCGGTGTGTCCGTCTCATCCACGGGGTGGCCTACATCAACTCCCGGCATAAGCGTTTGTCCGGGAACAGCCAGTCCCGTTCGGCGGCGCCCGTACCGCCTGCGCTACCGGCGATCCGGGGTACGGTTTATTCCGCTCGCAGACGAACGCTGGCGTATGCTCGAGTGGCTCTCTCGAGAAACGGTCGTCGACATCTCGATCAACGCGGTCCCGGTGCTCATCCTCGCCTACTTCGCGGTACTCTTCGAGGTGGCGTCGCCCTGGGAGTTCGATCCGCTGGCGGTAGTCCTCACCCACACGTTGACGCTGTTCCCGCTGCTCGTCCTCGTGTGTGCCACGTACCTCGTCGCCAGAGTGATCGAACGGGACGCGACCCGGTCGTCGGGGTGACCGAGCGCGGGTCGACGTCGGATCGACGGGTTGCACACGGCGCGCCCGTTGCCGACGACGATTTCCGGTCGGGAGTTTAAGCGGTCGGCGCTCGTATACGTAACCGATGGCGCACCCGTTCCCGTCCGTATACACGCCCCAGGGAGCGTTCGCGTACATGATGGCCGTCCTCCTGCTCGCGCTGGTGGCTGGACTCGTCTACCTCGCAGCGTTTACCGGCGCGAGCGTCCCGTTTTAGGCTGCGTCGGAACCGCTGCTCGAGGCGATCGGTTGCCGTTCGAACCCCAAACTGCATGAGGCCGGTATTTACACCGAAGACACCGTGCTGGAGGGCTTCGACGTCCGGGAGATTGCTACGACTGCGGTTCGTCCGACCTGCGGGGCGAGTACGTCGGCGGCCGGTTCCGTATCGACTGCCACGAGTGCGACGACAGGGTTCTGAACGTCGGGGTGCCGCCGAGCGCCGCCCGCGAACGGAGTCCGTCGGAGTTCGCCGACGCCTGCGAACTGTGGCCGACGACTCAGCGTCGAGAACGGCGTTCGGCTGCCCGTCGACTGGCCCGTCGTCTGCGGAGTCCCGAATAGACGACTCCGAGTGCCCGGACGGTCCAGAACGCGGTGACACCGAGAGCACCGAAGAACAACAGAGACGCGAGGACCCGAAACAGGTACTCCGTGAAGGTCACCTCCGCGCCGTGGCTCGTATGCAGTACGACGAACGCTACTGAGCTAGCGAGCGAAAACATGATCGGGGAAATCAGCCGGCGTTCCGAACCCCTGGATACGACAACGCAACCCCGACGACGAACACGATCGTCGCCAGGTAGATCGGTCCGAGATGGGTCACCCAGTCGTGAGCGAACGCATCGCCCGTCCAGTGCATCGGTAACGCGAGTGCCAGGCCGACGACGGCGGCGATGATCGCCGTCGCCCATGCCCAGGTAAGCCGCTGGCGTACCCCGTACCACGAGAGGCTCGCAACGGCGATACCGGTCGAGATGATGAACGCGGCGGTGGCGACGTGGAGGTGACTGATGTAGTACGCCACCGTCGGCTCGAGATCGGCCGTCGTCATCCCGCCTAACGTACTGACGCCGAGTTCGAAGCCGCTCCCGACGAAATTCATTACGAGGAACACGACACCGTAGCCGACGAACCCGATCCCCGCGAGGGTCATCAGCAGGGATCCGTTCCGGAGCCGTGACTCGTACTGTACACGTTCTTGCTGTTCGTCCGCAGTCGGTTGGTTTGTCGCCATAGTGATCACGTGGTTGCTCCGAGCGAGATGCTCTTGACGCCGTACTTCTCGCACGCGTTGGCCGCCCGCTCCGAGACGAATTCGTACTGCGTGTTCTCCCGGACCTCCGTCACCGAGAAGCCGACTGCCTCGATGGCCGTCGTATACCGGTCGATCTGCTGGGCCCCACCGATGCAGGCCGCCCAGAGGTCTTCGTCGTTCTTGATGCTCTCGGGCATCTCCTCCTCGCTGATGATATCGGAGATGGCCAGCCGACCGCCGGGGGCGAGCACTCGGGAGGCTTCCTCGAACACCCTCGGCTTGTCCGGCGAGAGGTTGATCACCCCGTTCGAGATGACCACGTCGAAGGTCCCATCGTCGAAGGGAACGTCCTCGATGTACCCGTGCTCGAACGAGACGTGCTCCAGCCCCGCGGCGTCGCGCAACGTCCTGGCTTTCTCGAGTTGCTTGTCCGTCATTTCCAGCCCGATCACGCGTCCATCCGCTCCGGCGTGGAGGGCCGCGACGAACGCGTCCATCCCCGATCCGCTGCCGAGGTCGAGTACGTCGTCTCCCTCCTCGATATCGGCCAGGTCGAAATGGTATCCGACGCCGGCGAACGATTCCGTCGCCGCCACGGGAACGTGATCGAGGTGCTCCGGCCGATAGCCGAGACGCTCCGCCAGTTCGCGCCCCATCTCGAAGTGATACTCCTCGTCCGGCTCCGCCGCGACGTCCTGATAGACCGACTTGACAGCCCGTTCCAGTTTGTCGACGTCGAGTGAGTTTGCCATGTGTCTCCCCCCTAGTCGTCGGCGCCCACCTCGGCAGGCGTATTCACCGTGAGGTTGACGTCCTGGTCGAGGGAGACGAGATTGTAGACCGGCGCCCGCCGGGCCCACTCGTCGACCTCGTCCTTGTCGAGGTCGGGGCTCTCGATCTCGATCTCCGCGGTCAAGTTTTCGAACACGGTGTCGGCGTTCCCGAGATCCTCCACGCTGAAGAGGACGCTCGGGTCGAACTCGGTACGAACGCGCGTCTCAAGGTGGTCGATGTCGACGCCGTTCGCGACGGCATTGATGGTGATGCCGACGTTGATGCACGAGGCGAGTGCGGAGAGCGCGACCTCGATCGGTTCCATCCGATCCGTCGCTTCGACCCAGCCGCCGGCCTCGAGCACTTCCTTCCACCCGCCGTACGGGATCGTGTACGCGCGGGTACCCCGGTCGATCGTCTCGTTGCCGAGGACGTACGAGTCTATCGTCGCCAGACTGTGGGCGCACGTCCCTTCGTAGATCGATCGGGCGCTCAGTCCGAGCTGGACGTCCTCGGGGTTTTCGGCGGCGTGTTCCGCGAACGCGTCGAGTTCCTCGGTATCGACGCCATGGGAGAGGTGTCGTTCGGTTCCCATAGATCAGACGACCTGGAGGTGAGCCTCCCGGAGTTCGTCGTCCGAGTAGTCCTGCCCGTGGTCCTCCTGCATGTGCTTCTTGGCCAGTTCGATCGCTTCGGTTTCGTTCTCCGACTGGATGATGAAGCGGCAATCGGCCGACTCCGATTCACAGTCGAGTTTGTATGCGTCTGCCATCGTAGTCTCCCTTGCCTTGCGGCAATGGATGGTAACGAGTTGCAAGGACACATAACTAACCTGTGACATTTGGGCAGGAGGTACCGCTCTCCGCAGACCCCGCCGGAGTCTGCAGCCGCTGACGATCGCTCAGGTGCTGAAAACCCGCCGTCATAGCTATGGAGGCCGAAAGTACGAGCGTACGCCATCCACCGCGCCCGCTGTCGATTCCATCACTGACACCCGTTTTCCCCTTCACAGATCGTTCTCGAGTGGCAGCGTCGGCGTCTTTCGTCGGTGGACAGTGAAGGTCGATTCCGCCCACTGGCGTGCGTCGGTCGCGTCGGTATCGACCAGAACCCGAACCGCAACACCCTCTGGATCGTACCCGATTATCGCGGTTCGGTCGTCGAACAGACCGACCCCGAACGGGGGTAAGTCGTCGTGTAGTCGGAGATCGAGATTGCCGCTCTCGAGTGCCTCGGAGAAGAGATCCGGACAGTCCGAGCGGATGTAATCCGCCACTCTCGGCGGGTTGATGAGTTCGGTTTCCATCCCTTCGACGATCCGCCGGCAGAGTTCGGTCTTACACGAGTCGAGCATGGCGACGTCGAGTCCGGTCACTCGCAACCGATCCGTCTCCTCGAAGAGCGCACAGAACCTGCTAATGGGACGGCTGGGCTCCTCGGGGTCGGCGACGGTTACGGTCGCGTCCGAACACATGTCGATGGTGAACCCGGTTTCTTCGTCCGGGAGTAATCGCCAGATGCCACGCAGTTGCCGCTCGGTTTCGATCCTGTCGATCGACTCTGCTATCGCCGAGGCAACGAAGGCGCCCATCTGTGTCGCCTCGTACTGATACCCATCCCTGTACACCCAGTTGCGGTCTTCGAATTCGCTCAGAGTCCGTCTGATCGTGGACTCCGATACGCCGGTCATTTCCCAGAGCTCGGATCGGCTACGCGGACGAACGCTGAGCGCGATAAGCGCTGGCGCACGGTGTTCGGATCGCGTAAGGTACGCGATGTCGTCGAGCGGCGAATCCATGTTAGTATTTCCCATACGTGTCGCTACAGACGATGGATTGAAAAAACCACCCTACTTTTGGCGCGGTCTACCTGTAACACGCAACTTCTATCGTCCGAAGGGGCAAAATATTCGTATTACTGACATGCCAGTCGGGTGTCGATTTCAAACGGAAACTGCGACGTAAACGGTGTTTTCGGATATTCCGTCGGGTACGGCGGGCCCCTTCGAGCCTAGTTCTCCTCGTTTTCGAACGCCTCGTTTACCTCCGGCCAGTGTCGTTCAGCCCACACGTGAAGGTCCTTAAAGATCGGATTCAGTTCCTGGGCCTTCGTCGTCGCCTCGTATTCGACCCGTGGTGGAATCTCGTCGTAGGACCGCCGCGTGAGAAGGCCCGCGTCGGTCAACTCCTCGAGCCGTTTCGACAGCGTGTTCGGCGAGATGTCGAGTTCCGCTTCCAACTCGTTGAATCGCCACGGTCGCTGTTCCCGCCGCGTCACGTAGTACAGAATCGCCAGCGCGTGGGCCCGGCCGAGGAGATCCATCAGCTCTCGAGCGGGGTGTTCGCCGTCCGATAGCGGTGGTGATCGGCTCTCGTGGGCCATACCGTTGCTTCGAAATCCGTAGTGAAAGCAGTTCTGCCGTCCCGCTACAGCTGACGGGGGACAACGCCGCCTAGCTCGCTTCGAAGCCCGGTAGTGACTCCGATACTGCGAAGTTGAGAGTATATCACTTCAAAGCTCGTAGTATTAGGTGTGACTGAAAACATCACCACACAAAGGCGGCGTTACGGCCGATCTCTGCCGGTTCGCGGCGGACTCGCCGTCGTACTCGCCGTGCTCGCAAACGCGGCTCTGGTCGTCGGAGCCGAAACGTTCGATATCGCCCCCGGATTTCAGGCGTTGACGCTCCCGCCGGTCGCGTTTCTGTCGGCGCTCGGAGCGGTCGGTGCGACCGTCGTCTACGGCCTGATGGCTCGGTACGGAGCGGACGTCGACCGCACCTTCATACGCGTCGCCGGAGGTGTGTTGATCCTCTCGTTCGTTCCCGACCTCGCCTTGCTCGCTGTCGACCCGGTAGCCACTGTACTTGGGGTCGTCCTGCTCATGATCATGCACGTCGTCGTCGCCGCGGCGTCGGTCGGCACGCTCGTCTACTGGGGGCGTGAACGTTGACGAGGACGGTTCTCGTCACGGGAGCGACCGGAACGGTCGGACGACACGTCGTTGGCGCACTTGCGGACCGTCCCGATGACGTCCGAGTCGGCGTTCGTGATCCGGAAGCCGCGCAGTCTACGCTCCCGGACGCTGCCACCGCTGACGTCGTGGAGTTCGATTTCGAGAAACCCGAGACGTGGGGACCGACGCTGCCCACACGCTGCTCCGGGCTTCGTTTTTCATGCAAAACCTCCTCGAAGTGCACCGGACCGACGTCGTCGAACACGACGAGATATTCGTCCCCGCCGGCGACGGAAAAACGAGTTTCGTCGACGCACGGGACCTCGGAGAAATCGCGGCGATCGTACTGACCGAATCGGGCCACGAAAATCGAGCCTACGACCTCACCGGCCCCGAAGCGTTGGACTATCACGAGGTCGCGAACGTCTTTAGCGACGTTCTCGAGCGGTCGATTACGTATCCGAGGCCCTCCGTGTTAGAGTTCGGTGTGCGCATGCGTCGGCGCGGAACGGGGCTGGGCTTTATCGTCCTCATGTGTGGCATCTACACGACGGCACGCCTCGGGTTAGCCGGTCGCGTTACCGGGGACAGCCAGCGGATTCTCGGTCGGCGGCCACGCGATATGCGAGCGTTCGTCGAAGCGTATGCGGACAAATTTCGGGCCGATTCCGAAACCACGACGGTCAGCCAACTGGCCACGAGTGACGCCGACTCGAGTACGGGCGACGATCGATGAAACGGTACGATCGCGGGCAGCGACGACGAGAGTAACGTCGAGACGCGCGGCCCGTCCGTTCCGGAGGCCGCATACACTGTCATCGATCCGCTAATGGAACTGCTGTTGCGGTCGCCGCTTCACACCCTGGTCAGCGATTCGGTGACGGTGCTGACGTTCACCGGCGCAAAGACCTGCAACGAGTACACGACCCCGGTCGGGTACTGGGTGAAAGACGGTCGTATCCTCGTCACCACGCACAGCCCCTGGTGGCGGAATCTGAAGGGAGGGGCGGAGGGCGAACTTCATCTCCGGGGGAAGGCCCGTTCTCCCGTTCGGGCGTTACAACGCCGTATCCGGAACCGGACGACGTCGCGGAGTACGTGAAGGAGTTCGTCGATCGACACGGAACCGACGCCGCTCGGCGTCTCGGCATCCGGATCAACGGTGACAGGGAACCGATCCCGGACGAACTGGAGGAGGGTGTCACGGGGACCGTCGTCGTCGAGATCGAACTAATCGACACAACCCCCCGGTACGCTAAATTCGTCGGTGGAGAGTCGTCCTGCCCCCCCTTTCGGTATTGGCCCGAAACCACCGCTACACACCCCGTAAGCCGGCACAGCCGGTACGGAAGGCCAGATACCCACGAATTCGGTTACCTGTTTTCCCGCTGCTCCACTTTGTTCAGGTCTATAACTCACGTCATACTGTTCCGCATCTTTTGCCGGTTTTCATTACAGAGGCTCATCTTTCTACCGAGAGGAGGGGCTTCGAACCAGCATTTTTAAGCATGCATGTAGTACTGTGTACTGCAATGGCGACGAAAACGATTTCACTCGACGAGGAGGCCTATGAGCGGCTGAAAGCCCGAAAAAAAGAGGGTGAAAGCTTCAGTGAAACCGTCAAGCGCCTCGCTGGAGAACGGTCGTGGAACGAGGTCACGGGAATCCTCTCCGGGGACGAGGCGGCAGACCTCGAGGCCGCTATCGAAGAGGGACGAACGAAGTCCAGAGTGCGGAGTGACCGCCTCACAGTAGAGTTAGGCGAGGCCGTAGACGACAAGACGTCGGAATGATTCAGGACACATCGTTCATTATCGACTTACTTCGGGGCGATGAAAGCGCAAAACGACTTCTCAATATTGTCGAAAAAGAAGCGCGACCGCAAAAAGTGTCCTCTGTGACGGTTTTGGAGCTCTACGAGGGCGTTGCTCGGTCTCGAACACAGGAGACGAAGCGAGACCGCATTCTCGAGGTACGAGGGTGTCATAGAACGATTACCACACCAAAGAGCAGGGTGAATGCTGAGATGGTATGGCCTCAGCGACCCTGCAAGATGATCCTTCGGTAGAGTCGTTCTTCAATGTCGCGGAGACCGAGACGCTAGCGTTGTTCGAGCACCTCTCCTTCGAGTTTCTCGAAGAGTTCGACGTGTTCGCCCCGGCGCAGACGGGGCGAACACGAGAGCATGAACCACCAGAGTTGATGCGTGGCTTCCTCCACTGCTACTACAAGGACATCTACGGGATTCGTCCGGTTGAGCGAGAGCTTCGGAACACGGTTGTTTGGCTCAGCTGTGGGTTCGATCGACCGCCGTCCAGAGACGCGGTCGATCGCTTTCTCACCGACCTCGAACACGTCGTTGACGAGGTCTTTGGCCGACTCGTCGAGCAGGCCGCCCGCCGCGGCCTGCTCGACTTGACTTACTGCATCGATTCAACTGACGTGAGGGCGATGCCTGCCGATCAAGACGCGTCGAAGTGCTACGATCCAACCGACGACGAGTACTACCACGGCTACGGCTGTACGATCGTCTCGACCGGACAAAAGATCCCGATTGCGGCGGAGTTCACAGAGAGTAAGCAAGCGCCAGAGGAGACGGCGATGCGCGTCACGCGTGACGCGCTCGCCGTCTCCACACCGATCTGGATGCTTGGAGACAGCGCCTACGACACGCTCGACTGGCACGACCACCTGCTGGCCGCAGGGGTCGTGCCAGTCGCTCCGTACAACGCGCGAAACACCGACGAGCCGAAAGATATCGAGTACAGAGTCGAAGACCGCATCGACGAACACAGCGAAGACGTTCAACTGAAGCAATCCACGTTGGATGAGACGTACAACCGCCGTACGGGGGTTGAACGAACCAACGAATCAGTCAAGGACTGCGGCCTCGGGCGAACGCACGCCCGAGGCCGCGTCCACGCACGAGCGCAGGTGTTCCTCGCACTCTGTCTGCGCCTCGTGGTCGCCATCACCAACTATGAACGCGGAGACAATCCGGGAAGCACCATCATCACGGTGTGAGAAGAGTTCTATGACACCCTCGAGGTACTGGAAACAAAACACGTCGTGAGCGCCGACCACACCGTGATGCGAAAAGCCGGAAAACTCTCCGGTGAGCTAATCAACGGCGGTGAACGGATCGAGCGAGAAGACTGTATCATCGCTGCGACTGCGCTTCTCAACGACGAACCGGTTATCACGAGAAACAGCGAGCACTTTGGACGTATCGACGACCTCGAAGTACGGTCGTACTAAGGCGCTATTGTGTGAGCTGTTACCTATTTTCACGCTGCTCAACTTTGTTCAGTTCGATCAACAGCCGGAAGATCGCCTTCACCAGGTTCGCGTCCACGTCGAACCGTTCGGCGTTTTCGCCCGCACGGTCCATCACCTGCTGTTCCTGCTCCTCGTCGGTCGTCGGCAGCCCCTTCTCGTCTTTGACCTGTGCGATCGTATCCGCGACGTAGGTCCGCTGGGCGATCAACTCGACGATCTCGCGGTCGATCGTCTCGATCTCCTCTCGGAGTTCGTCGAGGCTCATCTCGTCGGGGATTCGCGTTTCGGTCCGTTCGTTCCGTTCGTCGTCGGTCGTGTCTCGAGTCATGGTGTACTGTCTCCGTTCAGCTACGGGGCCGCGTCCGCGTCCCGTCGGTTCGCGTCGCCAGCAACCGCGTCGTCCCGTTGCGCTCGTCCCATCGCTCCCGGACCGCCTCGAGTGCGTCCGTCTCGCCGACGGCGACGTAACTCGGTCCCGTCCCGGACAGCGAGACGCCGGCGACGTCGGGAAGGGCGTCTACCAGCGGTCCAGCCGGAAACTCGAGCGCGCCACAGAAGGCGAAACCGTTGACGGTCATCGCCTCGCCGTAGCGCCCGTCGAGGGCGAGTTCCTCGACGAGGGCGGCCATCGGGGCGATCCGCTCGCAGGCGTCGACGTTCGCGTCCGCGCTGAACGACTGCTCGGGCGGCGTGTAGACGAGCGCGTACCAGTCGCCGTCGAGTTCGTCGCGCGCGAGCAGTTCGTCGGTGCCGTTATCGGTGACCGTCACGCCCCCGAGCATGCTTGCGCTCGCGTCGTCGAACGCGCCGGTGACGGTGACCCCGGCGTCGCGGGCAGCCCGAACGCCGAGCCGACAGGCGTCGATCCGGTCGACGGCGTCGGCGATCCCGAGCGCGTCGAGCGTCGCGATGACCGTCGCGTTGGCCGCGGCACTCGAGCTTTTCAGCCCCGAGGCCATCGGCACCTCGCTCTCCGTGCGGACGCGAGCGCCGACCGCGGCGTCGGCCAGTCCCGCACGATCGGCGTACTCGTCGATCGCCAGTTCGGCACAGCGCTCGATGAGGGTCGCGTCGGCGTCGGGCTGGCCGTCGATCCGGCCGTGAACGTCGCCGTCGTCGGTGAGTTCGACCGTGGCTGTCGTCTCGAGGTCGATAGCGAACGCGGAGCCGACTCCGGTCGCAAGTGCGTTGAGAACCGTCCCGGCTGCGGGAGCAACGGCGCGGCCGTCCATATCCGTACACTCGTGGACGGATACTTACGGCTGACGATCCGGGTGAGCACGGCACACGGGTGCGTCACGTGGTCGCGGCGTTCGGTTTCCGGCTCGGCACCGAACGCGGGCCAGAACGCACGCCTTTTCCCCCATCCGACCGAACGATCGGGCGATGACCACGCGCAGCAACGTCGCCCCGAGTACGATCGGCGTCGACCTCGTCGACGGCGGCGTCGTCGTCCAGTACCTCGACGGCCGCGAGGTGTTCTACCACGGGCCGCCGAAACCCGTCGAGGGGTCGATCACCACGCCACCGGGGAAGGACGTCCACGTCCTCGTCACCGACCCCGACGGCGTCGAGGGCGTCATGACCTACGTCAACGACCGCGACACTCACGACGGGATCCTCGAGACGACCGGCGTCGGGCGAGTCATGCTCGAGAGCGACGACGAGGAGGTGCTGTATCCGGGCGTGACGGTCTCGACGGAGGGGTACTCGATCCGGGTCGAGGCGGACGTCTCGGCGGTCGACGGTCGGATATTCGTCTTCGCGGAGGACGAATTGAGCGAGCACGCCTACGAACTGGTCGCGGAGACGGACGACGGGGAAAACGAGGACGGCGGGGAAGCCGCCGAACCGAACGACGCCACGGAGGAGTGACCGTGCCACTGCAGAAACCCTGGACCGATCTCGATCGCGACGCGGTCGCGAAAGCGCCGGACCGGCCGGGTGTCTACGAACTCGGCGACGCGGACGGTACTGTCCGCTCTATCGGGCATGGCGTCTTGCGCGACGAACTCAAGACGGCGCTTTCCTACGGCGACGGCGACCGCGTGCGCTGGACCGAGACGCATACCCTCGAGCGGGCCCGCGAACTCGCCGAGGAGCATCGGGAACGCCTCGAGTAACGGAGGCGTTCGTCGCCGGAGGGAACGGATCGCTACGCTTCACCGTGCCCGTCGCCGGGGCGGGCACGGCGGCGTGGCAGTCACTGGATGTACGACGGCTCGGTGTCGTCACAGCGCTGCTCGTGTTCGGCGGCGTCCGACTTCTCGTCGAAGAGCAACCCACAGTTTTCACACTCGTACCACGTCGCGTCGTCCCGCTCGGTCTGGACGACCATGCGGGAGGATGCGACGCGAACCCTCAAATGCGTTTCTCCGACGAGACTGGCGAGGTCGGCGAGACCAGCGAGACCAGCGAGACCGGCGAGATCGGCGAGGTCGACGAAGTCGGCGGGGCAACCCTCAAGGCGACCCGGCCGGAACGTACGCTCCATGAGTGGGTCGGATCCGGACCCGGACCCGGGCTCGAGCGCGAACGGCGACGGCGTGGAGCTAACGGTACGGGCCGCCGAGAAACGGGACGCCGGGCGCGGCGTGGCGCGGATCCCGGAGTTCGCGCGGCGACAGCTGGGCGTTCTGAGCGGCGATACGGTGGTCATCGAGGGCGACGCGACGACCGTCGCGAAGATGTGGCCAGCCGATCCGTCCGTGCCCGAGAACGTGGTCCAGATCGACGCCGACACGCGGGCGAACGCGGGCGTCCACGTCGGCGACACCGTCGTCGTCCGGACGAAAGACAAGTCGTCGATTCAGGAGGCCCAGCGAGTGACGCTTATCGCCCCGCCCTCGCTGTCCGACGACGAGCGCCAGGTCGCCGAGCGCAAGGCGACCAAGAAACTTCGGAACCGGCCAGTCCGGGCCGGCGAACAGATCCGCGTCGAGGGGTTCGGCCAGGAGCCATTCAAGGTGGTCGACACCGATCCCGACGGCGACGTGCGCATCTCGAGTACGACGACGATCCGGATCGTCGACACGCAGGGGAGGAAACCCGATCGGGTGAGTTCCGGATCCGGAAGCACGGAGCGTTCCGGGTCCACCGGGTCGACCGATACGTCCGCCGGCAGCACCGATACTGACACCGACGACGCCGACCTCGAGACCGAACTCGAGGGCGGCGACTCCTCCGAGACGGGCGGCGGCTCCGGGCCGAGTTCCGGCGTCACCTACGAGGACATCGGCGGGCTCGACGAGGAACTCGAGTTGGTCCGGGAGATGATCGAACTCCCGCTGTCGGAGCCGGAGCTGTTCCAGCGGCTGGGCGTCGAGCCACCGTCGGGCGTCCTGCTGTACGGCCCGCCGGGCACCGGGAAAACGTTGATCGCCCGCGCGGTGGCCAACGAGGTCGACGCCCACTTCGAGACGATCTCCGGCCCGGAGATCATGTCCAAGTACAAGGGTGAAAGCGAGGAACAACTGCGCCGAACCTTCGAGCGGGCCCGCGAGGAGGCCCCGACGATCATTTTCTTCGACGAGATCGACTCCATCGCGGGCGCTCGCGACGACGAGGGCGACGCCGAGAACCGCATCGTCGGCCAGTTACTGACGCTGATGGACGGTCTCGATGCCCGCGGCGAAGTGATCGTCATCGGTGCGACCAACCGCGTCGACACGATCGATCCTGCCCTGCGCCGCGGCGGCCGGTTCGACCGCGAGATCCAGATCGGCGTTCCCGACGAGAAAGGTCGAAAGGAGATCCTCGAGGTTCACACCCGCGGGATGCCCCTTGCTGACAACGTAAGCGTCGACGCCATCGCCCGCCGGACCCACGGATTCGTCGGCGCCGACCTGGACGCGGTCGCGAGCGAGGCGGCGATGGCGGCGATTCGTGACCGGCCGACCGACGCGGGCGATCGGGTCGAGTGGAACCGGGATCCGGTCGTCGAGAAGCGCCACTTCGACGAGGCGCTGGCATCCGTCGAACCGTCCGCGATGCGGGAGTACGTCGCCGAATCGCCCGATACCGACTTCTCGGACGTCGGCGGCCTCGAGGACGCGAAGGGGACTCTGCGTGAATCGGTCGAGTGGCCCCTGACCTACGATCGGCTGTTCGAGGAGACCAACACCCACCCGCCGTCGGGCGTCCTGCTGTACGGCCCGCCGGGGACCGGCAAGACGCTGCTGGCCCGGGCGCTGGCCGGCGAGACGGACGTCAACTTCGTCCGCGTCGACGGTCCGGAGATCGTCGACCGCTACGTCGGCGAGAGCGAGAAGGCGATCCGGGAGGTGTTCGAACGTGCCCGCCAGTCCGCGCCGTCGATCGTCTTCTTCGACGAGATCGATGCAATCACGGCCGCACGCGGGGAAGGCCACGAGGTCACCGAACGCGTCGTCTCGCAACTGCTGACCGAACTCGACGGAATGCGGGAAAACCCCAACCTCGTCGTGCTCGCCGCCACGAACCGCAAAGAGCAGATCGATCCCGCACTCCTGCGCCCGGGACGACTCGACACCCACGTGCTGGTCGGCGAACCCGACCGCGAGGCCCGCGAGAAGATCCTCGAGGTTCATACCCGCGGGAAACCGCTGGACGAGGACGTCGACGTGCGCGAACTCGCCGCCGAACTCGAGGGATACACCGGCGCGGACCTCGAGGCACTGGTCAGAAACGCCTCGATGAAGGCGATCCGCGAGGTCGCGACCGAGTACGATCCCGAGGCGGCCAACGAACGGGCCGACGAGGTCGTCATCGAGCGTCGTCACCTCGCGGAGGCGAAGGAGTCGATCGACCGCTGAATTTCGGTGTCGGCTCGCCTTGGGTCCGATAGCGGTCTTCATCCCGAAAAGAGACACGAGCACCTGTGGGTCCGAGAAGCGAGCGACGGCCACCCCTGGAGGAGGGCTATGACTGCACGCCGACGCGGGACCCCGCTCGACGCAATTGACAACGAAGTAACGGCTTTAACCCCTGGGGGACGAAACGGGAGGTATGCCTTCCGCCCCTGCCGACGGTGACGCCTCCGCCCCCGCCATCGAGACGTCCGGGCTGACGAAGCGCTACGGCGAGACGACCGCCGTCGCGGACCTCGACCTCGCGGTCGACCGTGGGACCGTCTACGGCTTTCTGGGCCCGAACGGCGCGGGTAAGACGACGACGATGCGGATGCTGACGACGTTGACCCCGCCGACTGCCGGCACCGCCCGCGTCGCCAGCCACCCCATCAGCGACCGGGAACGCGTCACGCCCCACATCGGCTACCTGCCCGAGGAGCCGCCGATCTACGACGAACTCAGCGGGCGCGAACAACTCGAGTACGTCGCCGGACTGCGGGACCTGCCCGAACGCGAGGTCACGGACCGCATCGAGTCGCTGCTCGACCGGTTCGACTTGCTCGCCGACGCCGACAAACGCATCGAGGAGTACTCGAAGGGAATGCGCCAGAAGGTGGGCGTCATTCAGGCGGTGTTACACGAACCCGCAGTGGCCTTCCTCGACGAACCCACGAGCGGGCTCGATCCCCGTGCCGCGCGGACGATGCGGGACACGATCGCCGAACTCGCCGACCGCGAGATGACGATCTTCCTCTCGACGCACATCCTGCCGGTGGTCGACGAACTGGCCGACGAGATCGGTGTCCTCCACGACGGTCGCCTCGTCGCGGAGGGCGACCCCGAGACGCTGAAATCCCGCGCGGAGACCGGCGACGCTCGCAGCCTCGAGGACGCGTTCCTCGAGGTGACTCGGGAGTCGCCCGACCGAGGGGCCGACGACGTGGCGGCGAACTCCTCGCCCGAATGAGTCGTCACGAACGTGGTGGTAAATCTACAGGTGATCGGCCGTGGAAGCTCCGTGCATGGTCCCTTCGCTTCCTCGTCCCTCCCCGGCGGCGGTCGCGACCGGCCTCGTCGGCGGCGTCGGCAACGCCGCCGTCGCCGTCGCGCTGTACGCCCGTGCTGACTATCCCGCCCTCGAGTCGACGGGCGAAACCGCGCTCGTCGTACTGGCCGCGTTTCTGGTCGGCTTCGTCCCGCTGTTTCTCGCGGCCTCCGCCCGACTCGTCGCTCCTGCCCTCGGCTTCCTCGGACTCGTCGCCGGAACGGTCCGGCTCGAGGTGACCACTCCCGCTCCCGAGTGGGGCGAACTGGGGGAGTACGTCGTCGTCGACGGGCCGACGCACGTCGGCAGCTACGTCGATGCCTGGTACCTCTGGCTCGCGCTGGCCGCACTGTTGGCCGTCGCGGAGTTCGGGCTCCGTCGGCGGTACAGCATCGGCGACGGGCGGCTCCGGAACCTGCCCGATGGGCCGCTCGAGCGGTCGAGCCGCTACGCGGTCGTCGTTGGAACCGCCGTCCTCGTCGGCATCGCGACGTCATTGCTGGTCGTCGACGCGGGGATCAGGCCGCCCGCGCTGACGTCCGTCGTCTTCGCGTTCGCAGCCGCCGTGACGGCCGTTCCGCTCGCCGCGCTGTTCGAGGACGGCGCGCTCGCGCCGCTTGCCCTCTTCCCGGCGGTCCCGTACGTCCTCGTCCTCGAGGTCTTCGTGACGACCGACAGCCCCGTTCACATCCTGCTGTTCGGGCCTTACGCCGTCGTTCTGGCCGTCGTCTGGGCGCTCGAGCGCCGGCTCCGGTCCCGGCTGCGGGCAAGCGGGGGTTCGGTCGGGGCGGACGAGCCGGTCTGAACCGCGAAAACGGTACCGTTGTCTCCAGTAGCGCGACTCAGGGATCGAACACGCCGCGGCGCAGCCCCTCGCGGACGGGGTCGTGCTCGGCGTCGGTCGGGGGCGGGCTCGTCACGAGCATCGCCTCGAGCCGTTCGTCCTCGTCGGCGCGGACGCCGCGGTCGACGTCGGCGGGGACGACGACCACGTCGTCGGGTTCGACCCGGTGTTCCTCGTCCCCTTCCCGGACGACGCCGGATCCGTCGCGGACACAGATGGCGACGTCGCTGCCCGGCGCGTGAACGGGGATGAACTGGCCGGGCTCGAAGTAGCCGAGGACGACTTTGATCCGGTCGTTCGCGAAGACGGGCTGTGCGGAGAACTGTTCGTCGTCGTACTGCCGTTCGGCGTCGAAGTCTGTCGCTGGCATGGGTATCGACTGTTTAGGTTGGCCTAAACAAGCGTGCGAACGTTGGTCGGTTCGCCACGTCGGCCTTCCGCCGAACATGTCGGACGTCCGTGGACCGCGGACCGGGATGACGACCCACGAACCGCGGGACGGTCCGGCAACCGGACGGTCGACCCGACCGACGCTGGACCCGAGTCCGACACGCTAAAGCGGCCGGACTGGCTGGTTCGGGTATGGAGTATCACGAGGCGGCGGACTTTTGCTTCGGTCTGCGGCGGTTCCGTCCGAAGCCGGGGACGGAGTCGACCGCACGGTTGCTCGCCCACCTCGAGGATCCCCACGAGGACGTCGATTTCGTGCAGATCGCCGGCTCGAACGGCAAAGGGAGCACGGCCCGGATGCTCGAGCGGACGCTCCGGGAGGCCGGGCTAACCGTCGGGCTCTACACCTCGCCGCACCTCGAGGACCTGCGCGAGCGGATCCGCGTCGACGGGCGCAAGATCCCCCGCTCGGCGGTCACCGACTACGTCGAGGCGGTCCGGGAGTACGTAACCGAGCGGGCAGCGGACGGCGACTCCCCGACGTTCTTCGAGGTGATGACCGGAATGGCGCTGTGGCACTTCGGCCGCGAAGAGGTCGACGTGGCCGTCCTCGAGGTCGGCATCGGCGGCCGCTACGACGCGACCAGCGTCGTCGATCCGGTCGCCAGCGCGGTGACCAGCGTCACCTTAGAGCACACGGGCATCATCGGCGAGACCGAGGTCGAGATCGCCGAGGACAAGGCTCACGTGGCCCCGGACGACGCGCCGCTGGTCACCGGCGTCTCGGGCGACCCGCTCGAGGCGATCCGGGAGGTCGCCGGCGAAGTGGTGACGGTCGGTCGTGAAAGCGGGACCGATCCCGACGTCAGGGTCACCTACGACGGTCGCCGGAACCACACCGAAGCCGCCGTCTCGATCGCCGGCGACGGCTGGGACATAGAGACCAGGATCCCGCTCCCGGGCGCCCACCAGGCCGCGAACGCGGGCATCGCCGCGACGCTCGCCCGGCAGGTCGCCGACGTCTCGACCGACGAGATCGCCCGCGGCCTCCGGAGCGCCCACTGGCCCGGCCGGTTCGAGGTGATGGACACCGAGCCGCTTGTCGTCCTCGACGGCGCGCACAACCCCGGCGCCTGCGAGACCCTCGCCGAGACGCTCGGCACCTACGAGTACGACGACCTCCACTTCGTCGTCGGCGCGATGCACGACAAGGACCACCGGGAGATGGCCGCCGCGCTCCCGACGCCGACGACCGTCGTCGCCGCCGAACCGCCCCTCGACCGCGCCGAGGACCGGGAGGTGCTCGCCCGCGTGTTCGACGATGCCGGTGCCGGAGACGTCCGAACCGAGGCGTCGATCCCGGACGCGCTCGCCGCGGCCCTCGAGACCGCCGACGCCGACGACTGCGTGCTCGTGGCCGGATCGCTGTTCGCGGTCGCGGAGGCCCGCTCGCGCTGGACCGTCGACGGCGTCCCCAAACGGATCCAGGATCTCGAGGACGCCCGCGAGACCCTCGAGGAGGCGAACGTCCCGGCCGAGGACGCCGACCGAACCGGCGAGAACGCCGTCCACCGCGTCGTCAAGACGAACCTGAGCTATCGGGGGGCCACCCGCCTGAAGGAGGAACTGCTCCGGCTCGGGGGGGACTGTGCCCTCTCCGGACACGGCCACAGCCCCGGCAACGACGACGAGCGCGTCGACGCCGTCCTGATGGGCACCCTCGCACAGTTCGAGGAGCTGCTCGAGTCGATCGACGACGAGTCGGGGCCATCCGGGCTCGCGGACGTCGCACGGGAACTCCGATCGACGCTCGAAATCGAGAGTCAGGACGTGGACGACGCTACCGTCACCGCGCCGGGAACGGACGACACCACGAAGCGGACCGACGACGCTGGAGTCACGGCGGCCGACCGCTGGCCCTGGGCGGACCGCACCGCCGTCATGGGGATCCTCAACGTCACGCCGGACAGCTTCCACGACGGCGGCGAGTACGACGCCCTCGAGGATGCGCTCGCCCGCGCCGAGGCGATGGTCGAGGCCGGCGTCGACGTGATCGACGTCGGCGGGGAGTCGACCCGTCCCGGTGCCGACCCCGTCCCGATCGAGGAGGAGATCGACCGCGTCGTCCCCGTGATCGAGGGGATCCGCGACCGCGGTCTCGATGCCCACGTGTCGGTCGACACGCGCAAGGCGGCCGTCGCCGACGCCGCCCTCGAGGCCGGCGCGGACATCGTCAACGACGTCTCCGGCCTCGAGGACCCCGAGATGCGGTTCGTCGCGGCCGAGCACGACGCCGGTCTGGTCGTGATGCACAGCATCGACGCGCCGGTCGTCCCGGACCGTGACGTCGAGTACGACGACGTCGTCGAGGACGTCATCGACCAGCTCTCGGAACGGATCCTGCTCGCCGAGAAGGCCGGCCTCGACCGCGAGAACGTCGTCGTCGATCCGGGGCTCGGCTTCGGCAAATCCCCTCGGGAGAGCTTCGAACTGCTCGGTCGCACTGACGAGTTGCGCGCGCTGGGCTGTCCGATCCTCGTCGGCCACTCTCACAAGTCGATGTTCGGTCACGTCGACCGCGAAGCGGGCGATCGACTCGAGGCGACAGTGGCGGCGACGGCCCTCGCGGCCGACCGGGGTGCCGACGTCGTCCGGGTCCACGACGTCCCCGAGAACGTCGCGGCGGTACGGACGGCCCTCGCGGCGCGGGATCCGGACCGCTTCGAGTGGTAGCGCAGGCCGGAACGCCCTCGGTCGTTCTCACTCCCGTTCGTCGGTCAGCCGTTCTGACGGGTCCGCAGCCGTTTCCCGATCGAGTTCGTCCAGGCTCGGCCTCGAGTCGCGGTCGTCGACCCCTGCCGGCCCCGCGGCGGTCCCGAAGAGATCCGTCTCGGCACAGTCGGGACAGTAGTGGTTGTACCGCATCGCGTGCGTTCGGACGGGGACTCCCGCGACGACCGTCTCGTCCCGGCGTCGGCGGACCACGCCCCCGTCGAACGGGCCGTTACAGACCACACACCGTTCGTCGTCGGTCTCACCGGGACCGACCACCCGGTGGTCCACAGTCCGGACCCGGCCGAAGGCCGTGATCCCGTGTCTGCGCTCGAGGCGTCGCCTGAACGCGGGTGCGGCGTAGAGTCCGAGCGCGGCGAACGCGAGGCCGAAGAGCCCGGCTGCGATAGAGCCGCCTGTGAGCCCCGCCATCAGGAGGACGCCGCCGATCAGCAGGAAGAACGCCGTCAGCAGGTAGGCCGAGAGCGTCGCCAGCGCGTTCCCGCCGGTCGCGTCCGATCCCTCCGCGGACCGCTCCCGCGCCCCCGGAGCCCGGACTGACCGGCCGTCGACGGAGAGGTGCCGGCGCTCGGCCAGTTCGGAGTAGTGGTACCAGCCGTAGAGGAGGTTGCCCAGCCCGCCGGTGAGAACGAGGAGGACGACGTGGACGGGGATCGAGCCAACGTCGCGGTCGACGAGGACGACTCGGTCGCCGTAATCGTGCTCGAGTGTCCAGCCGGCCTCGAGGTAGCGACGCACCCGCCGGCGAAACGCCCGGCGGGCCGCCCGATCCCGATCGACGCCGGAGTTCGCGTTCGAGCGGGAGGTCCGCGAGGACGACGTCGACCTCCCGCTCGAGTCGAGGCCGGTCCGGGGCTCCCCGCAGTTCGAACAGAACTCGTCGCCGCGGTCGAACGGCTCACCACACGACGGGCAGTACGTCGGCAGCGACGACTCCTCGAGTACCGTGCCACACTGGAGACAGAAGTTCGCGTCGGGGGCCGCGTCGGCTCCGCAGTCGGGGCACTCGCGGGGCGAACCGGCCGCCGGGTTCTCGGAGGGCATGTGTTGGGTTCCCGTTCGACCTATTGATCTGCTATCAATTAATACCCCCGTTGACGTCCGGGTGCGACCGGGAGACGTTCTCGGTAACAATCTACAGGCGGAGCAGGCCGAGTGCCTCGGCGTCGTTCGAAAATCTTCGATTTTCGTGATGACGAGACGCCAGAGGCGTCTCGAACCACTTGACCCGAGGCGGTTCACCGGCCGACGACACGCAGGACTCGCGGAGAGCGACCGACGAACGAAGGACGCGAAAACGGAGAACCGACGTCTCGTCGTCGACGGCGTTATTTGTGGCGCTCGAGCAGGTCGTAGCTCCGCTCCCACTCGGCGTCGTCGTCGAAGTAGCGCTCGGCTAGCGGTTCGTCGGGCATCTCGCCGACGGCGCGCTTCTCCTCGGTGTAGGACGGACGGTCCTCGTCGACGTAGTACCGGCCGGTGAGGACGGTCCCCTCGTTGAGGACGTTCTCGGTCTCGCGCATCATCTCGGCGGCTTCCTCCCGGTCCGTGACGTCGAAGTCGTAGTCGTCGGACTCCTGGACGTCGACGTACGGGACGTACTGACGGGCGTCCTTGTTCCAGGTCGGACACTGGGTGAGGAAGTCGACGTGTGCGAACCCGTCGTGTTCGATCGCTTCCGCGATAATCTCCTTGGCCTGGTTAGGGTTGACCGCGGCCGTACGAGCGACGTAGCTCGCGCCAGCGGTCAGCGACTGCGACAGCGGCCGGATCGGCGTCTTCGCGCTCCCCGAGGGCTGGGTCTTGGACTTGTGGCCCTTCGGGCTCGTCGGCGAGGTCTGGCCCTTCGTCAGGCCGAAGATCTCGTTGTTGAAGACGATGTACGTGATGTCGTGGTTCTCGCGGGCAGAGTGGATGAAGTGGTTCCCACCGATCCCGTAGCCGTCGCCGTCCCCACCCGCGGCGATGACCTCGAGGTCCGGATTCGCGAGCTTCGCTGCGCGGGCGACCGGCAGCGCTCGGCCGTGGATCGTGTGGAAGCCGTACGTGTCCAGGTAGCTGTTCAGCTTGCCCGAACAGCCGATCCCGGTGACGGTCAGTACTTCTTCGGGGTTGCGACCGACTTCCGGGAGCGCCTGCTTCAGCGATTTGAGGACGCTGAAGTCGCCACAGCCCGGACACCAGGTCGGCTGCGGTTCGACACCGGGCGTATACTCTTCCCGGTCGGTCTCTCGTTCGTCTCCGATCGCGTTGAATGCACTCATGGGTTAGTCACCTGCAGCGGGTTCGATTCGTACCTGTGCAGTCGGTTCGCGGTCCTCGTCGGCGATGTTGACCTCGAATCCCTCGACGATCTCCGCGGGCTCGAAGGGGTTGCCGTTGTACTTCAGCAGGCTCGTCATCTTCTCGCCGAAGCGGCCGAGTTCCTTCTGGACGAGGCCGCGGAACTGGGCGGTAGCGTTCATCTCGACGACGATCGCCTCGTCGACGCTCTCGAGGAACTCCGTCATCTCGGCCTCGGGGAACGGCATCATGTCGGAGACGCTGATGCCCTTTACCGAGTGACCCTGCTCGTTCAGGCGGCCAACGGCTTCCTCGACGGCACCCTGGCTCGAGCCCCAGGTGATGATACCGTAGTCGGCCTCCTCGTCGCCGAAGTAGGTCTGGGTGGACTCGCGTTCCTCGTCGAGTTCCTCCCGGATCGACTCGAGTTTCTCGAGGCGTCGGTCCATCTGGTAGACGCGGTTGTCGGGGTCCTCGCTGATGTGACCGACGGGGCTGTGTTCGTTCCCCGTCGCGAGGTAGCGACCGTTCTGCTGGCCGGGTAGCGAGCGCGGCGCGACGCCGTTCTCGGCGTTCTCGTAGTCGAAGCGCTTGAACTTCCCGGAGTTATCGTGTGCGGCCTCGCGAAGCTCTTCCTCGGTCAGCGTCGAGCCCAGGTCCGGCGACGGTTCGCGGTCGAAAAAGTCGACGTCGACGTTCTTGTTCTCGCCGGAGAGCTTCTGGTCGTAGATGAGGATGACCGGGATCTGGTAGTCCCAGGCGATGTCGAAGGCCAGTCGGGTCTGCTCGTAGGCCTCCTCGATCGTCCCCGGCGCGAAGACGACGCGCTGGGAGTCGCCCTGGCTCGTGTAGAGGACGTGCTCTAGGTCACCCTGCTCGGGCTTGGTCGGCATCCCGGTCGAGGGACCGGCACGCATCGCCTCGACAAGGACGAGCGGCGTCTCGGTCATCTCGGCGAGGCCGAGCGGTTCGCTCATCAGGGCAAAGCCGCCGCCCGAGGAACCGGACATGGCCTTGACGCCGGCGTGGCTCGCGCCGACCGCGAGCGCCGCCGCGGCGATCTCGTCCTCGACCTGTTCGGAGACGCCGCCCATGTCGGGGAAGTTCTGGCTGAGGATGGTGAACACGTCGGTCCACGGCGTCATCGGGTAGCCGGAGATGAACCGACAGCCGGCGTCGATCGCGCCGTAAGCGATCGCGTTCGATCCCGACAGCAGCGCCTGCTCGGTCTCGTGGGTGCCCTCGGGGGCACGGAGGTCGTGCTCGAACTCGTACTCGTCCTCGACGATCTCGTAGGCCTCGTGGAGGATCTCGAGGTTGGACTCGAGGACGTCCCCGCTCATGGCGTCGGACATCAGGTCCTCGATGTGCTCGAGTTCCATGTCGAGCAACGCGGCGGTAACGCCGACCCCGGCCGTGTTTCGCATGACCTCGCGACCGTGTTCCTTCGCCAGTCCGCGCAGGTCCATCGGGTAGACGTGCCAGCCGTTCTCCTCGGCACGTTCCTCGAGGTTCAGTTCCTCGACGTCCTCCTCGCTGATGAGGCCCTCGTCGTAGACGATGACGCCGCCCTCGCGGAGGTCGTCCAGGTTCTCCGAGAGGGGCTTGAGTTCCTCGTTGCCGTAGTAGGCGTCCTCGCTGGGGTTGCGGGCGAACGAGTCACCGAGCGCCAGCAGGAAGTTGTAGCCGTCCCCCCGCGACTGTACTTCGTGGTCTGCGGCCCGGATCTCGACGTACGTGTGGCCACCCCGTATCCGTGACGGATAGTGGCGGTGTGTAAATACGTCGAGCCCCGAACGCATCAACGCTTTCGCGAAGTTCTGGCTCGTCGAGTCGATTCCGTCTCCGGAACCGCCTGCGATTCGCCAGATGAGTTCGTCGTCGCTCATAGGTAAATCAGTGGCCGGTGGGCCAACCGTACCTGTGATTTCCCCTACTGAACCTAAAGCCTTTGCTATACATTACCAAGAATTTTTCGTGAAGAATGGGCAGTCGTTCAGAATTACGAATGAAAGATTATTACTGTACCGCTAACTGCCGACCTCGATTTCCGTTCATCGACGGACGGATCCGTGAGTTGGACGCCATCGGCCAACCACATTGTGGGTCGACGATATCTTTTACCGTCCGTTCGTGGTACCTTCACGCATGGGGTACATCGTCCGGATGCCGAAACTCGGCCTCGAGATGGAACGCGGGACCTTGCTCGAGTGGCACGTCGAATCGGGGGAGTCGATCGAAGAGGGGGACCTCGTCGCCGAGGTGGAGTCCGAAAAGAGCGTCGGCGAAGTCGACGCCAGGGAAGACGGCGTCCTCCGGCGCACCTATCTCGAGGCGGGGGCAGAGGTTCCGCCGGGGACGCCGATCGGGATCGTCGCACCGGAAGACGAGTCGATCGACGACCTCGAGGCCGAAGCCGAGGCGGATCTCGACCTCGAGGAGGGCAGCGAGGCCGACGCGGAGGAGACGGCCGAACCGGGCAGCGTCGAAGCCGGGCGGGCAAGCACTGCTGCGGCGGACGAGAGCACCGCCGGCGGCGATGACGGGGACGTGCGTGCGTCCCCGCGCGCTCGAGAGCGTGCAAAGGAGCTGGGGGTTGCCCTGGAGACCGTCGAGGGGACGGGCTACCAGGGTGCGATCACGGAAGACGACGTCGAGGCGGCCGCGGAGGCAGCCGACGTCGGCCAGCCAAACGCCTCCCCGCGCGCCCGAAAGCGAGCGGAGGAACTGGGCGTCGACCTCGCGTCCGTCGAGGGAACGGGTTACCAGAGTGCGATCACGGAAGACGACGTCGAGGCCGCGGCCGAAGCCGCGGAGACGGCGGCCGGCGGCAGGACCCTCGCCGAAGAACGCGCCTTCGACGGGATGCGTCGCACGATCGCCTCGCGGCTGAGCGAGAGTTACCGCGAGGCCGTCCACGTGACCGTCCATCGCGAGGCCGACGCCGAAGCGCTGTTCGCCGCGGTCGACGCCGCCGACGACGCCCTCGAGACCGACGTCTCCCTCCAGGACCTCCTCCTGCTGGCGGTGTCGGCGACGCTCGAGGACCACTCCGCGTTCAACGCGACTTTCGAGGACGACGCTCACCGGATCTGGGCGGAGCACAACCTCGGGGTCGCCGTCGACGTCGAACAGGGGTTGATCGCGCCGGTCCTGCGCGACGTCGGCTCGAAGTCCCTGTCGGAGGTCGCCGAGGAACGCCGCGACCTCGTGGACGACGCCCTGAGCGGCGACTACACGATGGACGACCTGCGCGGCGGGACGTTCACGGTGACGAACCTGGGCGTCCTCGGCGTCGAGTCGTTCGATCCGATCATCAACCCGCCGCAGGTGGCGATCCTCGGCGTCGATGCGATCGAGGAGGAGCCGGTCCGTACCGAAGCCGGCGACGTCGAGTGGCGACGTCACCTCCCGCTCGACCTCTCGTTCGACCACCGGGTCGTCGACGGCGCGGACGCCGCCCGGTTCCTCGAGACGCTGGTCGGCCACCTCGAGGAGCCGACGTCGCTGCTGCCGGCGGAGGTCGACCTCGAGGCCGGGGGAGCGACCGCCGCCGGAATCGCCGACGGAGCCGGTTCCAGCAGCGGGACGACTGGCTCGAGCGATGGGACGGAGATGCCCGGCCGCACCGTCACCGCGACGAACCCCGACGGCATGCGCGGCCGGATCGAAGCGGGCTCGTTCGAGTGGGGGTACGACGAACCCGCGGACAGGGGCGGCACCGAAACCGATCCGACGCCGGTCGACGTCTTCCTCGGGGGGCTGGCCTCCTGTCTCTCCCTGAGCACGCGCTACCAGGCCGACAAGCGCGACGCCGACGTCGGGGAGATCTCTGTGACGACCGACGCCGACCCCGAACACGGGAGCGTCGAGTCGATCGAGGCGACGATCCACCTCGAGTCCGACGAGGACGACGAGACCGTAGAGCGGATCGTCGAACTCGGCGAGCGGGGCTGTCACGTCTCGCAACTGCTCCGGGAAGACCTCGAGTTGGACCTCTCGTGGGACCGCCACTGAATCCGTGTCGGGGGTTCACTGCCGGGGCGCTGGTACCTCCGTTTCGACGGTGATAGAACGGACGATTCCCCAGAGCAAGAGCCGCACCGCCCGCTTGTGATCCCGCTTCGCCCGGTGGACGTGCATCGGGCGCGTTCGCTGGTGGTCGTAGGCCGCGAACGCTTCCGGGTGGACGTCGCCACGATCCGCCATCGCTCCTCGAATCTCGCGCAACAGGGCATGCAGGTTGATCAGTTCGTCGCGACGCATTGGACCCACCAACCGTCGCCCCCGGCAAAACCGTTGCCCTGAAAACGAAACCCGGGGCCGGCGACCGGCTATTCGGGCCCCGACGACGCCGTCGAACCGACGTCGAACCCGCCGTTTCGGGCGCCGATCTCGAGGGCCCGCGACGCGTCGACCAGACGCGGGCCGTCCTCGATCGGCCGCAGCTCGGCCGTCGCGTCGGTGGCCTCGAGTTCGCGCTCGCCGTCCGCGCCGACGACGCCGTCCGCGAGGTCGAACGTCACGGACTCGCCGGGTTCGAGCCATCGCCAGGACTCGATCCCGACCGTCGCGAGGACGCCGGGCGCGACGACCGCGCGAACGGTCCGGTCGGCCGTGGACGGCTCCTCGAGGCGAACCGCGACGCCGCCGGGATCCTCCCCGGCGACGGGTGAGTCCACGAGCGCGCCGGCGACTGCCGGGAGGCCGACGTCTCCCGGATGCGCCCGGGAGACGACGCCGCCCCGCAGGTCGGCCGGATCGAGCAGCGCGCGGGTTCCGACGAACGACCGCGACGAGAGTTCGGCGGACGCGAGCGCGGTCAGCCGGCGGCCGTCGCCTGATGCGGTGCCGGATCGCAATTCGGCTTCGACCCGCCCGTGGCGCGTCGTCACCGCGTCGGCCGGCACGGCCCCGGAAGCGACGAGCGCGGCCGCAGCACCCGCGAGCGTGCCGTCGATCGGGGTGGGAACGACGTTGTTCGTCCCCGTCGACACGGCGACGACGGGCACCGGACCGATCTCACCGGCGACGTCGCGGGTCGTCCCGTCGCCGCCGAGGACGACCGCCGCGTCAACAGTCTCGCGGAAACGCGCCGCCGCGGTCCGGGTATCGGCCGCCGTCCCCTCGAGGTCCATCTCGAGGAGATCCGTCGCCAGCGACTCGTCGGCGGTCTCTATGGCGTCGACGGCGATGCCGGTCCGATCGGGCATCGCGACCACCTCGACCGGCGGGTCGGCGAGGGTCAGCCCCTCGAGGACGCACTCGGCGACCCGACGTTTCGCGTAGTTGTCGACGACGCTCGCGCCGCCGGTGAGCCGGCGGACGTCCCGGCCCGCGGCGGGGTTGACGAGCAGGCCGACCCGGGCGCTGGACCGGGACCGATCGGCGTCGACCACGCTACGAGATCCGTTCGATCGCCGCCCGTACGTCGTCGCCGTCGGGCAACACCTCGGTCTCGAGCGGCGGGCTGAACGGCATGTGCGTGTCGGGCGTACCGACTCGCTGGATCGGCGCGTCGAGGCTGAAGAACGCCTCCTCCTGGACGCGGGCGACGATCTCGGCGTGGGTCCCGTACGAGAGCGGGCTCTCGTCGGCGACGATCAGCCGACCGGTCTTGCGAACGCTCTCGACGATCGTCTCCGTGTCGAGCGGGTACAGCGAGCGGGTGTCGATCACCTCGACGTCGACGTCGTCGGCGATGCTCTCGGCGGTCTCGAGCGACTCGCCGACGAGCCGCTGGGTCGCGACGACGGTGACGTCCTCGCCCTCGCGTTCGACTGCAGCCTCGCCGATGGGGGCGGTGAAGTCCTCGTCGGTCGGAACCTGGCCGGTCTGCTCGTAGATCATCTTGTTCTCGAAGACGAAGACCGGATCGTTCGACCGGATCGCGGCCTTCGTCAGCCCCTTCGCCGCCGCGGCGGTCCCGGGAGCGACGGCTTTCAGCCCGGGGAAGTGAGCGATCCAGGAGTGGACCGTCCCCGAGTGCTGGCTGGCGGCACCCATGCCGCCGCCCTCGGTCGTTCGGACGGTGATCGGCATCTCCGCCTTTCCGCCGAACATGTACCGCATCTTCGCCATCTGGTTCATGATCTGTTCCATCGCGACGCCGCTGAAATCCGAGAACATCAGTTCGACGACGGGCCGGGTTCCAGTCGCCGCCGCACCCGTCGCTGCCCCGGTGAAGCCGGCCTCGCTGATCGGGGTGTCCTTGATTCGCTCGTCGCCGAACTCCTCGTAGAGGTCGCCGGTCACCTCGAGGACGCCGCCGAACTTCCCGATGTCCTCCCCGATGAGGAAGACGTCCTCGTCGCGGTCGAGTTCCTCGCGCAGGGCCTGGCGAATCGCTTCCCTGACGGTCAGTTCCTCGGTTTCGGTCTCGAGTTCGCGTTCGACCTGTGCGGTCATGGTCGGTCACCCCCTGGACGGCCGCCATCGGTCCGAGCGGCGCTGGCGAACTGTTCGATCTCCGGCGGCATCTCGGCGAACATGTCGTCGTACGCCTCGCGCGGTTCCGGCGGGTCGGCGTCCTGGGCGTACTCGATCGCGGCTTCGATCTCGGCTTCGGCCTCGGCCTGCATCTCCTCGAACTCGGATTCGGTCAGTTCGCCGCGGTCGATCAGTCGCTCCGTGAACGATTCGATCGGGTCGCGGTCCTTCCAGCGCTCGATCTCCTCCTCGTCGCGGTACGGCTCCTCGTCGCCCTCGTAGTGGCCGCGGTACCGGTAGGTCTCGGCCTCCACGAGCGTCGGGCCCTCGCCGGCGCGGGCCCGCGAGCGTGCCTCGGAAACGGCTTCGGAGACTGCGATGACGTCCATCCCGTCGACGGTCAGCCCGGGAATGTCGTAGGCCTGGGCCGTGTCGCTCAGGTTGTCGACGTTGTGTTGCTCCTCGACCGGCGTCCCCTCGCCGTACTGGTTGTTCTCGACGACGAAGACGGCCGGCAGATCCCACGTCGATGCGAGATTGATCGCCTCGTGGACCTGCCCCTGGGCGACGGCCCCGTCGCCGAGGAACCCGACCGCGACCTGATCGCGGTCCTGATAGTCGATCGACAGCGCCGCGCCCGTCGCGAGCGGCGGCCCCGCGCCGACGATGCCGTTCGCCCCGAGCATGCCGGCGTCGACGTCCGCGATGTGCATCGATCCTCCTTTGCCGTTGCAGTAGCCCTCCGACTTGCCGTACAGTTCGGCCATCATGTACTTCGGATCGAGCCCCTTCGCGATACAGTGGCCGTGCCCGCGGTGGGTGCTCGCGATGTAGTCGTCCGGCTCGAGGGCCCCGCAGGTGCCGACGCCGACCGCCTCTTCCCCGATGTAAAGGTGGACGAACCCCGGTATTTCTCCGTCCGCGAATCTATCCCCCGCCTCCTCGTCGAACGCACGGATGAGTACCATCCGGCGCAACGCCTCGACTCGTCCCTCCGCACTCTCGAGGTCGTAGTCTGCCATGCGGCAACTCGGAGCTACAACGGCATCCGATATATGTGCTAGCGTCTACCATACCGTGGTAAAATTCGATTATCGATCCATCAAACACGATCGATGGTGAAGAAATTCGAAGTCTCAGTTTCACTCGAGCATCGGCGGATCGCCGCGCTCGAGCGGACCTTCCGGGCACGTTACCGATCCCGTCGGTATGTCCGCATCGGTTCGCGAAAGAGGAGGTCCCGCTCGCCAACCGCCGATGTGCTATCCGTCCGGGACCCACGGCGGCGAAGACAACTCCCCGACCGAGCCGACGCGGTAAGTCGGGTCGTACCGCCGGGGATCGGTACCGTCGGAGACCCAGACCGACTCGAGTCCGGCAGCGGTCGCGCCGGCGACGTCCGTCTCGAGGGAGTCCCCGACGTGGACCGTCCTCTCCGCTGTCGCCTCGAGCGCCCGTACCGCCCGTTCGAACGGTTCCGGGTCCGGTTTCGGCGGGGCGTCGTGGCCGGCGACGACGACTGTGTCGACCCACCGCTCGAGGTCGACGGCGGCGACTTTCCGCCGCTGTGCGTCCCGCGCCCCGTTGGTGACGACGCCGAGCCGGTAGTCGTCGGCGAGGTCGTCGAGTACGTCGGCCGCCGACGGCAACAGTTCGACGTTCGACTGGTCGCGTTCTTCGGCGAACGCCGCCGCGACGTCTCTCCCCAGCCGACGGTCGTACCCGTTCTCCTCGGCGAGCGCGGCGAAACACTCGTGCCGGAGTTCGTCCATCGAGTCACACTGTCGAGCGAACTCGTCGTAGCGGTCGTAGTACTCCTCGACGGCGAACAGCGGCTCGATTCCCGAGCGTTCGAACGAGGCTCGCAACACCTCGCCCGGCGACCGCTCGTACCGGAGCAGCGTGTCGTCGAGGTCGAAAAGGACGGTGTCGACTCGTGTCACGCGTTCGTTCTTTCGTTCACCCTGCAAAAAAGGAATCGACGTCGGCGGCGTCCGCGATCACTCGAGCGCCGGCGGGTCGACCGGCTCGAGCCCCCACTCGTCGAAAAACTCGGAGAGGAACTCGGCCCGATCGCCGATCTCCCCCGGGGCGTGGGAGTCCGTCCCGACGGTGACGGCCACGTCGTGCTCGCGCAGGACCTCGAGGAACGCCTCCGCGGGATGAACGACACTCGCGTCGGTCAGGGCGCGACCGGCGTTGATCTCGGGAACCGTACGGGAGTCGGCGAGCGCGCGGGCGACCCGGCGGTAGTGGTCGCGGGTCGCACGGCCCCGCAACGGTCTCGTCCGCTCGAGCAGATCGACGTGGGCAGCGACGTCGAACAGTTCCGACTCGATCAGGGCGACGAGCCGGTCGAAGTACTCGTCGACGATCCGGTCGCGTTCGGCCTCCGGGCGGTCGGTAAACTGCGAGGCGACCTGGACGTTCGCCCCCGCGACCTCGTGGACGCTCCCGATGGCGTAGTCGAAGCCGGCTTCCTCGAGGAACTCCCGGATCGCCTCCTCGTCTCGCGGATCGTAGTCCATCTCGACGGCGTCGTAGACCTGGATCGACGCCTCCTCGCGCAGGCGCTCGAGCGCGCGGCGTCGCCGCTCGTAGGTGAGATCGAGGTTGAACCCGTAAACGCTGCGGACCCACTCCATCCGGTCCCGCGGTGCGACGTTGCAGTGGTCGGCGAACCCGACGCCGTCGAGATCGGCGGCCTCGGCGGCCCGGACCATCCCCTCGAGGAACTCGCCGTCGGAGTAGTTCGAGTGGACGTGGAAGTCCTCCATACCCCGTTCACGTCGATGCGAGAGTTAGGCGTTACGCCGGCTTCGGACGACGGCTTCCTACGTGACAGTTAGGCCGCGGCGGTCTGGCCCCGCTCGATCAGACTTCGGTAATAGGCTACGAAGTACGTGTAAGCGTAGGCCAGCCCGAGCGTTCCGAAGACGACCGTCGCTGCAGCCGAGAGCAGTAACGTCGATTCGGAGGCGACCATGGTCTCGCCGGTTTCGGTGAACTCGAGGGCCATCGTGTACAACACCATTCCCGGTCCCTGCCCGAGCAGGCTGATCACGACGAAAACGATGGAGAAGCCGACGACGCCGAGGAAGTTCCGCCGGACGAGGCTAATGCTCTGCAAGAACGAGTCGAACGCGCTGGCGTCACTGACGACGATCGCAGCATCGTAGAACTGCAGACACAGGAGGACGACGGCGAACAGGCCCAGTAGAAGAATGCCGGCGACCAGGAACCCACCTCCCCCACCACCGGCGGCGGCCGTACCGATTCCGATGAACGCCATCAGGAGGAGTCCGCCGAACCCGAGACCGGTGAAAATCGCGAAAAAGAGGATCGTCGCACCGAGCAGCGACACGTAGTTCTCCTTCCCGCCACGGACGAACGACCCGAGACGGGTCGAGCCCTCGAGCCCTTCGTCGACCATCGTGATGAATCCCCCGAGGAAAAACGGCGTGACGAAGATCGATACGGGAACCGAAAGCAGTTGTGCGATCGGACCCGCGTAGGCGTCGAGAAGCACGTAGCTCTCGCTGAACAGCGTGAAGAGTAGCGCTCCCACCAGAATGACAGGGTTCTTTCGAATCGTAGCTAGCGCGGTCGACAACGCCCCAATGACGCTCATACCCGTGACCTCTCACGGGCGTCTCTTGAAGCGACGAGCAGATTCTCCGACCGAGAAAACGCCACAGCGTCGCGTTACGTTCTGGTTACTCGTTTCGCGGGTTGCTCGGGTGGTAATCGGTGTCGTACTCGCCGGGCTGGTCGTCGACGCGGTCGGGATTGATCCGGCCCGACAGCAGCATGAAGTCCACGAGCGTCAGCGCGAGCATCGCCTCGACGACGGGCACGCCCCGGGGCGGCAGAACGGGGTCGTGGCGGCCGATGACCTGCTCCTCCTTGATCTCGCCCGTCTCCCAGTCGGCGGTCTGCTGGCTCTTGGGGATCGACGTCGGTGCGTGCAGCGTCACCTCGCCGTAGATCGGCTCGCCGCTCGAGATGCCGCCCTGGATGCCGCCGTGGTCGTTCTCGACGGGGGTCGGGTTACCCTCGTCGTCGAACTCCCAGTCGTCGTTGCGTTCCTTGCCGGTCCACTCTCGAGCCTCCCGGCCGAGCCCGAACTCGAAGGCCGTCGTCGCCGGCACCGACATCATGGCCTGCCCGAGTCGCGCGGAGAGGGAGTCGAAGCGGGGCGCGCCCAGCCCCGCCGGGACACCCTGGGCCTCGAAGTAGATCGAGCCGCCGATGGAGTCGCCCTCTTGCTGGTATTCCTCGATCAACTCCTGCATCCGCTCGGCGGTTTCGGGATGGGCACACCGGACGTCGTTCTCCTCGCTGTGTTCCTTGATCTCCTCGAAGCTCACGTCGGGCGCCTCGACGTTGCCGATCTGGTTCACGTGGGCCTTGAGTTCGATCCCTTCCCGCTCGAGCAGTTTCTTCGCGATCGCCCCTGCGGCGACCCAGTTGACCGTCTCGCGGGCCGACGAGCGGCCGCCGCCGCCCCAGTTGCGCGTCCCGAATTTCGCTGAATAGGTGAAGTCGCCGTGACTGGGTCGTGGCGCGGTGATGAAGGGTTCGTACTTCTCCGAACGCGCGTCCTTGTTCTGGATGACCAGTCCGATCGGCGTTCCCGTGGTGTAACCGTCCTGGATGCCGGACTTGATCGAGACGTCGTCGGGTTCCCCGCGGCTCGTGGTGATCATCGACTGGCCCGGCTTGCGCCGATCGAGGTCCCCCTGGATGTCCTCCTCCGAGAGCTCGAGGCCGGCAGGACAGCCCGAGACGGTACAGCCCATCGCCTCGCCGTGGCTCTCGCCGAACGTGGTCACCTGGAAGAGGCGACCGAAACGGTTGCCGTTCATTACCGCCCCCTCGGGGACGGGGACACTTAGCAACCCAGGATTCCTGCAAGTGCTGGCACGGCAGGAGCTACAGCGCTCCGAGTTCGACCGCCGCGAACGGCACCGGCATCTCGTCGGGGGTGAACCCCTGTGCAGTCCAACCAGGTCGAGTCTGTCCCGGCCGGAGCCCTACCGGGTTGACAGTTCGCCGTAGCGGCCGACGGGATCACCCAGCCGGCGCCGAACGCAGTCGCTTCCTTCGCTCGAGTCCCGTGGGCCGAACAGCCGCCGCTCGAGGATCCCTCGCAGGTGAAAATCCGCACTCCCGATCGAGATCGGGCCGCATGCGCCTCACGACGGGGTCGGAGGAACCCCCCTCGAGGTCGGCGACGGGACTGGACCGAAAAATCGCACGAACGACGCTGTGCGCAAGCGAGCGTGCCCTGTCGACCCGCCGGGAGTCAGTCGGACTCCTCGTCGTAGAACTCCTCGTGGGGCTCGAGGACCTCGAGTTTCGGCGGCTCCGCTTGGCGAACGATGAACACGTCGTAGTCCTGCTCCGACGCGACGTGGACGCCGACGCTGGTCAGCGGCGTCACCACACGGCCGACGTTATCGCTCCCGAGGAAGACCACGCTGGGGTCGTGCTCGCGGGCCAGTCGCTCGACGTGGTCGGCGATCCGGTCTTCGGGCGGAAACTCCCGGATTCGCTCGTACTCGAACGCCGCGTCGGGGGCTAGCGTGTGGACCCGCTCCCGGAGCCGACCGATGGTCACCTCGACATTGTAGGGTTCGTCCTCGTCGATCCACCCTTTCTCCCGGGCGTACCGCTTTCGTTCGGGGACGACGGTGACGGTCGTGATCTCCTGGTCGAGCGCCCGCGCGTACTCGACTGCTCTGACGAGGGCGGCTTCCGCGAGTTCCGATCCGTCGAAGGGGACGACGAACGTCATGCGCAGGCCTTCGACGGCCTCCGCATTAACACCGCAGGGCGGTTCCCGCTCACCGAGGAGGCAGACGCCTATGCGTCGCTCCCCGAGTCGACCGTGAGCGCGGCCGCCGCACGCTCGGCGGTGTCCCGCAACAGCGGCCGATCGTCGGTGAAGACCTCGACGGCGACGGTTCCCTCGAAGCCCGCGAGGTGGTCGGCGACGATGCCGTAATCCACCTCCCCCGCGCCGATCGGGAGGTGCGTGTCCCCCCGACTCCGGACGTCGTGGACGTGCAGGTGCGAGACTGACGCGCCGTAGTCCGAGAGGAACCGGTCGACGCCGTCGTCGCCGTCCTCCATGTAGGCGTGGCCCACGTCGAAGCAGACGGCCGTCTCCGTCTCGCGCGCCAGATCGCCAAGCACCGACAGCGGCAGCCCCCGCCGCTGGTGGCCGACGTTTTCGACGACGAGTTCGACGCCGGCCTCGTCGGCAGCCGCTCCGATCGCCTCGAGCTGGTCCCCGAAGACCGGTCGCAGATCGGTGTCGTGGGGATTCCGGGCGGTCCCGTGGAGAACGGCCTTCCGCGCGCCGACGGTCCCGGCCCACGAGAGCAGTCGCGAGAGGGAGTCGATGATCGCGTCGTTGATCTCCGGGACCGGGGTCGCGACGACCTGTTCGAACGGCAGGTGAACGCAGAGATCGGCGTCCGCGTCGGCCAGGAGCGCCTCGAGTCGGTCCTCGTCGATGTCGTCGGGGACGGTGCCCTCACCGATCGACAGTTCCGCGAAGTCGAAGCCCGAAATCGTGTCCGCCAGCCGCTCGAGCGAGTCGCCGACGGTGAGTCCGATTTCGGCGTTCGCAGGCAGGTCCATCTGGGTGTCAGCGTCGGAGTCTGGGTTCGGGTCCGAGTCCTGATCCGTATCCGCGCCCATACCGACGCACAGGCCGGAAGCCCCATAGCTGTGGTGACGGTTCTCGCCGGCTCGAGCGTCGGGTCATGACTCTCACGCGTAACCGACTCGTCCGCTCGAGGTCAAACAGCGCCGCGATACTGCCAGCGCACGTGACTGTAGGTGAACCCTTTTTCCCGTCGCCGTGGTAGCGAATCCGGATGGAGGGACTTCGCTGGGTCACCCTGTCCGAGGAGGAGCGCAACGAGTTCCTGGGCAACGGCGGCACCGGCGTCCTCTCGTTCGGGACGGACGCCGGGGAGTCGCCGGCATCGCTCCCAGTGTCGTACGGCTACTACGCCGACGCCGGGAACTTCTACTTCAGGCTCTCGTTCCCGCCCGGAACGCGAAAGGAAGAGGCCGTCGACGACCCCGTCTCGTTCGTCACCTACGGCGAGGTCGACGACGGCTGGCGAAGCGTGATCGCGACCGGCGAACTCGAGGAACTGACCGACGTCGAAGGGGAGTCGGCGGCGGTCCAGGGGATGTGGGCAGTCCACATCCCCACGGTCGACGTCTTCGACCGCCCGAGGGACGAGATCGACTTCGTCGACTTCCGGCTCGTTCCGGACGAACTGACCGGACGGAAGAGCGTGCCCGAATGAGTGTTCGCCGACCGATTCGAATAGCGATATCGGTCGCGTAGCTGTGGTACGTGTGTCGAAATCGGCCGAACGATTATCGTCGCTTAGTGTAGCTTCAACCCTGGACTTGCCGGTCTTCTTCGACTTCAATTTCGACCGGGTAGAGCCGGCGTAGCTTGATTCGTGCGTCGTCGATGGTGAATTGCCAGTCGATGAGTCGGTCAGCCGCGTTCCGATGATCTTGCCACGCAGCGACCTCCGACCGGAGAGTCGCTGCGTGGTAGATTCGACGGTCGAGACACTGCCGTTTGAGCACACCCAGTTCGATCTCGGCCATATTCAACCAGCTTCCTTTCTTGGGCGTGTAGTGGAACTCGAATCGATCCAAGTACGCTTGAGCTTCATCCGGCGGAAAGAACTGATAGAAGCCGGCAGGATTGTGCGTGTTGAGCTGGTCGACCACCACCCGGATGCAGTCCGCATCCGGGTAGTGGTCATCTGCGAGTTCAACCATCCGGTCGACGAACTCGGTGGTGCGTCGCCGCTCGGTGACTTCGACGTTCACCCAGCCAGTCAACGGTTCCGTGGCGAAGTGAATCCGCTGTTTTCCGTTGCGTTCGTAGCGGTGATCGACACGGGCGACCGCTCCCGGTCGCGCCGGGAGCGGGTCGCTCTCGTGGCCACGGAGTGCTTTGCTGGACTCGTCGAAGCAGATGACTGGACGCGTCTCATCGTACGGTTCGTGGTAGAGGTCGAGAACGTCCTCCATGTGGTAGACGAAGTCAGCGTCATTCTCGGCTGGGATCGACCAGTAGTCAGAGAGATGCGGTTTCAGGGTGTTTTTTTAGACGCTGTCGGACGGTTTCGTGAGAGATCGACTCGAAGTCGATCTCGTCAAGCGTCACGAGTTCGTCAGCAAGGAGATGGAGCGTCCAGCGAGCGTGTCCTTCCGGGGGTTCGCTACAGGCGAGTCGAATGAGATGGGCTTCAGCGTGGCCATCCATTTTGACATCGTATTCGCGGTCGGGCTTGCGGCGATGAATCGCCGCGAGCCCTCGGTCACAGTAGGCTTCGCGCGTGTTGGCAACTGTCTTGGGATGACAGCCGACGTGCTCACTGATTTCTGAATCAGTGAGCCCGTCATCTGCTTTCAGCAGAATCCGTGCTCGGGTGTTATCCTCAGACTTCCGCTCCCCGGTCGAAATGAACCACTCAAGCGTGTTGCGGTCTTCCTCGGACAGCTCAACGACGTATTTCTTCGCTCCCATTCCAGTAGATACGCGTTCAGAGGAGATAAGCAGGTACGTTCACAGTTGAAGCTACACTTAGTCGCTAGATCGACCTACGATGTGGAACCGCCGCAGATTCGTCGCAACCGCTGGGATGACGGCGGCGCTCGGCGGCTGTCTCGGAGACGGGAACGGGGACGGAAACGGGAACGGGAACGACGACGGCCAGAACGGGGCGGATACCGACGGTACGAGCGCCGACGAAGACGACAACGCCACCGGATACGACACCGGGCTCGACGAACTCGAGGCGTACGATCCGGTCGACCGGACCGGCGAGGACGAAGTGAATATCCGGGTCGATCCCGACGGAGAAGGGCGGTTCGAGCCGGATCCGGTCGTGGTCGAACGGCTGGCGACGGTCAAGTGGACGTGGGGTGAACCCGGCTACGAGATTTACCCGATCGACATCCCCGACCCATGCCGGTGGAGCGGCAACGACACCGGAGCCGCCCACGCCTGGCAGTTCCCGTTCGTCGGCAAGTACGAGATCGGCTGCTCGAGGCCTGACGGAGACGACTTTACCGGCGTCATGTTCGTCGTCGAGCCCGGGTTCGATCTCGAGTCCGAGTCCGACTAACCGCCCGCCACCGGATCGGAGCGATTCGAGAGCGCCGTCTCAGCGCCGTTAAGTGGCCGGAAGGGAAACCGGCTGTCGACCGAACCCGTGTTCTACTCCTCTCGAGTCTCTGCCCAGGCGAACGCCTCCGTCCGCTCCTCCGTTGTACAGACGTCCAGGTCACCGACGTCGATCCGTCCCCGCAGCGAGAGGGCCTTGGCCCCGTCGGCGACGAGCGCCCACCGGTCGACGCCCGCGTCACTCGCCTTCAGGGCGGCACGCTCCCAGACCTCGAAGGCCTCCCTGGTGAACGGTTCCTCGAGTTCGACGACCGTTACGAGCGTTTCGACGTCGCGCTCGGCGAGCAGGTCCTCGTAGACTGGGTAGGCTTCGGTTTCGAACGCCTCGAGGTCCATCCCCGGACGGAATACCCAGGTCATCACGCCCTCTTCGACCTCGACCGTCCAGCCGCTTCCGGAGCGTGCCCGTTTCGAACGAAATTCGCTCATCGTACGCCGAAATAGACTGAACACGAATATAGTATTTTGTGGTTTTCCCATTACTATGTAACGGAGGGAAACCCATCAGAAAGGGATCCGCTCGGAGTCACCGGTAGCGGTCGAAGCAACGAGCAGGAAACCGACAGTAAACGACGGTTACCGATCGAGTATCGGATCGGGAGCTACCCCGTCAATCGTCCGCCTGCGCCTCGGCGACGGCAGGGGCATCGCTGCGCGCCTCCCACTCGTCGAGCCACTCTTCCGCGTCGAGCGCGGCCATGCTCCCCGTTCCGGCCGACGTGATCGCCTGCCGGTAGTCGGGGTCCATCACGTCACCCGCGGCGAAGACGCCGTCGACGGTCGTCTCGGTCGTCATCCCCTCGAGCGTCTCGAGGTGGTCCGACTCGGCCAGGTCGATCGGCGTGTCCTCGAGGAACGCGGTGTTGGGCTCGTGGCCGACGGCGTAGAAGATCCCGCCGACGTCGACCTCCTCGCGGTCGACGTCCGCGCCGTCTCCCAGTTTCTCCGTCGGATAGCCGTCCGGGTGATGGACCAGCGTCGCCCCCGTAACGCCCTCCTCCTGGGAGCCGCGGATCTCGAGCAGTTCCGTGTTCCAGCGGAACTCGACGTCCTCGTGTTCGCGGGCACGCTTGGCCATCAGTTCGGAGGCCCGCAGCTCCTCGCGTCGGTGGACGACGGTGACGCTGTCGGCGAACTTCGCGAGGAACAGCGCCTCTTCCATCGCCGAGTCGCCACCGCCGATCACGAGCACGTCGTCGCCGCGGTGGAACGCGCCGTCGCAGGTCGCACACGTCGAGAGGCCGTAGCCCATCAACTCCTCCTCGTTCTCAGCGCCGACCCAGCGGGCGCTCGCGCCCGTCGCGACGATCAGCGCTCGCGTTCGAACCACGTCGCCGTTCGAGAGCGCGAGTTCGAACGGCCGCTCCGCGAGCGTCGCGTCCTCGACCGTCCCGTGGGCGAACTCCGCGCCGAACCGCTCGGCTTGCTCTTTCCCGCGCTGGATCAGTTCCATCCCGCCGACCCCCTCGGGGAAGCCGAGGAAGTTCTCGACGTCGGTCGTCAGCGTCAACTGGCCGCCCGGTTCGGGGCCCTCGAGCACGAGCGGCTCGAGGTCGGCACGCGCGGCGTAGACGGCCGCCGAGAGACCCGCGACGCCGGACCCGACGATCACTACGTCCCGAACCTCGGTGGTGTCGCTTGCCTCGTTCATTCGGTGTACTCGTCGATCATGTTCCGCAGTCGGTCCGCCGGCAGTGCGCCGACGTGCTGTTCGACCTGGTTGCCTCCCGCGAAAAGCAGGAGGGTCGGAACCCCCCGGACGCCGTACTCGCCGGCGAGGGGCTGGTTCTCGTCGACGTCGACCTTCGCGATCACGGCGTCGGTCTCGCTCGCCAGCCGCTCGAGGACGGGCTCGAGCATCTGACAGGGGCCACACCAGTCGGCGTAGAAGTCCACGAGGACGACGTCGTGTTCGTCGACGACGTCGTCGAGGTGTGCCCCGCCGTCGACGTGGACGGGGTCGTCCGGAGACGTACCGCTCGATCCGCTGTGTGCATCAGTTGCCATCAGTTCCCGATAGGGGTCGGTAGTGTTTAAAGGTTTTGTGTGTATTGTACAATACCGTATGGTAAAGGGTGGTCCGTCGCCGGCGGTCACTCGCCCTCGCTTTCGGCCATCGCTACCGGGTCGGGGTACGCCTCGAGGTCCCGGACCTCGACCGTCGTCTCCTCGCCCCCGATCTCCTGGTAGTGGCGTCGCTGGATCCACTCCCTGCGCCTGTCGTACCGGATCGCTACGCGTTCCCAGATCTCCTCGTCCCGGTCGGGGTCGATCCGGATCGAGATCGTCTCGTAGGCCTCGATCCGGTAGTCGCCGTCGGCGTAGCCGGTCACCTCGAGCGTCGTCCGTTCGGGATCGAGCTCCGCCACGGCGTGCTCGAGGATCCGGTCGGCCAACTCGTCGAGCGTCTCGAGCGAGGGGATTCCGACGCTCTCGTCCGTCATCGTCGTATCGCCGGCCGGAGTTTCGATCCGGCCGCAGTGACGTGGCCGGGAATCGGCCACGGCGGACCGGATCGGCTGACTGCCCCGCCGCCGGGTCCGAGTCGGTCGTTCGTGAGGGCGATCCGCTGTACCACGTTCATAGGTACCACTGCACGGAGTTAACCGTTCGCCCGAATCGATGCTCTGGATGCGGTACCGACGGTCGTACCTGATGAGCCGAATACGAGCCGAATCGTGTCGTCGGGTCGTCTGCCCCTGTCGCCGGAAACCTCGCGAGGAGGTCCCACAAGCGTCACACCGACCCGGATCGGAACGCCGGCAGGCCGAAGACCCCCCGATAACGGCATCGGCTACCGCGACCCATCGCTCCGCGACCGGTTCGAGGCCGTCGCAGCCCCATCGCCGGTCGTCGGGACTGACGGGTCGTCTCCGTCTCGGGGCTCGATCGAGTGCAAGAATCGGGCCAGCAGCACGAGACTCGTCAGGGTCAGGAGCCCGAAGATGGCGAGGACGGGGACGGGAACCACCTGCCCGTCGCGGAGTTGGAACACAGCCATCACCAGTACGGCCAACCCCAGGGTCGCCGCCTTCACGAGGAGGACGGCGGTGAACGCGTAGCCCCACGCGCGGCGCTGTCGGAGCCAGTACGCCGAGAGCACGAACGCCGGGAGGACGATCCCCAGATCCAGCGAATAGATGACCGAGGTCGGGAGTTCCGCCTCGGCGACGCTCACCGGGGTCGTGCCCTCGAGGGTTGCCGGAACGATCTCCGCCAGCCACAGGAATGCGACCAAGACCGCAAGCAGCGCCTGAAACGCGACGTACGGGCGAACGGACAGGCCCTCTGCGGTCCGTTTCACGCGGGTCACGTCAAGTCGAACCAGCCCACCGACGAACGTGTACAGGGTGAGCCACAGCAACGTCGTGTAGACCAGGTACAGTTCGTTGAACGCCGTCATGAACGCGTAGGAGGCGTAGGTGTACAGGAGGTAGCCGTCGACGCCGAGCCAGACGACGTATCCTCGCAGCGAGCCCCGGGCGGCGTAGTACAACGCGACCGCGAAGACCGGCAGGGCGACGACCAGCGTCAGCAGGTCCTGGCCGTAGACCTGCGGCAGGAGCACGGGCGCGTCGCGGTAGAAGCCGGGGACGAACAGGCCGACGGTCGTCGCGATCCCCGTGAGGACGATCGTCGCGAGGGAAGCGAGCACGTACGGCCGCGGGAGCGTGCCGGCGGTGTGAGTCACGGTCGACCTCGTGGGACGCCGAACGCGGTCCCGAATGCAGTCTTCGTCACCGCCGTTCTCTCGCCGAACTCGGGACGGGGTGGGGAGAAGTACATCGTTGCTCACCATCTCTAGGCCGTCGAACAGGATAAAGAAGGAACCCGATTCTCGACCGTCGAGAGCGGACGCGTCGGCGTTCGGTCCGGCGTCCCTCGCACGCGATTCGTCCGCGTCCTCGAGTCACGCACTCAGCGTCGGCCCCACGGCGAGAGCGGTTCACCGGCCGTGATCCGCTCGGCGGCGACGTACCTGTCGTGTGCGACGCAGGCGACGGTCGCGAGGAGCGCCAAAGGCCGCGTAGTCGGTCGTCAGCGAGACGTCCGGGACGACGAGCCCGACGCCGATCGTCGCCGCGAGGAGTCCGACGGGGGCGACCAAGGCGAGGAGGACCCAGCGGAGCCGCCCGAGCGAGAGCCCGCACCCGGCTCGAACGGATTCCTCGGCCCACCGCTGGACGACGATCGCCGCGATCGCGGGAGCCCACATGAACACGAGGACGACGAGGACGGTCCCGAGGGTCGAGTTCAGTTCGATCCCGGAGAGAAACAGGCCGGCCGCGCCGGTCCACGAGATGCCGAACGCGAGGGCCAGAAACAGCCCCGTTTTGCGGCCGTCGACGGCTGTCGTCACGGGCGTCACTACGAACGCGACCGTAATAACTGTCGTCGATAGTGACACTCGAGAAGAGCCGTCGGAGAGGGGGTCACGACGAGTTCGCCGGAGGCGAACCGGGTGCAGTGCGGTCCGATCGGCCGCGCCGGGAGGCGAGGAATGCGGCCACCGCCGCGACGACGAGGCCGACGGGGAGCCCGCCGAAGAGCATCGCCGTCGCGAGGCCGACCGCCCCCGTCGAGAGAGCCGCCGTCGCGAGGCCGCCGCCGACGACGAAACCGGCGATCCCCGCGACCGTCGCTCGGAGGCGCCGCGCCGTTCGTTCGGACGCCTGGCCGGTGGCGGCGACCTCCTCGCGGTAGGTGAAGCCCAGGTAGGTGAGCGGGATCAGGGCGATCCCGGCGACGAGTCCGGCGGGGAGTCCCAGCATCAGGGATGGCCAGACGTAGGGGTCGAGCGCTTCGGTCACGCCGATCCCGACCACCAGGAAGGCGAGGACGCCGACGAACAGGCTGCCGACGAGTTTGAGTACGGTGTTCATGCTCTATATACGACGATCTTGACTATATCTCTACCTGCTAATTCCCGGCTGCGGAGAACGTCCGGCCGCTACACGCCCTGCGAGCAGCGTGAAACGCCGCTCGCAGTCGTCCTCGAGGGTGGGATCAGCCGTCTGCCGTGCTCGGCTGGCTCCCCTCGTCGCTCGAGGCGACCCGTTCGGCGCCCGACAGCAGGGAGACGTACCGTCCCGCGAGGACGGCGGCGAGCAGGATCGGGGCCATCGTGAAGACGAGCGCCACGGGCGGCACCGTCACGTCGCCCCCGAGGACGAGCACGACGGTCATGCCCGCGATCGTCGGGGCGAGCAACGCGCCGAACACCAGCCCGACGCCGGCGAAGACGTAACCCCAGGGACGGCCCCGCCAGAGCCAGCCACCGGCGATCAGGAGGGCCGGCACGACGATGGCGAGGTCGACGAAGTGCGAGACAAGCGCCTGCGCCCCCATCTCCTCGACGAGCAGCGGCGGCGTCCCGGTGAGGGTCGCGGGGACGAGTTCGGCCAGCCACAGGGTCGCGAGGCCGATGGCGATTACGATCAGGACGGCGCCGTAGACGCGCTCGGAAACCCGGTCGGCGAGCGACCGGCGAACGGCGTCGGCGTCGGCGGACACTGCCCCGCCGACAAAGGTGAACATCGAGAGGGAAAAGAGGGCGACGTACCCGAGGAAGAACCGGTTGAAGGGGACCTGCAGGGCGATCGAGATCCACATGTAGGTCATGTAGGCGAGCGCGCCGAGCCAGACGATCCGGCCCCGCAGCGAACCGGCCATCGCGTACCTGAGCGCGACGGCCAGGACCGGCACGGCGAGTACGAGGAGCAAGAGATCCTGCACGTAGAACGCGGGGAGCAGCGCAGGCGGATAGTGTCCCGGTCGGAACAGGCCGAGCAGGCTCGAGACGGCCGACAGGATCACGATCCCGATCGTCGCGGCGACCTGCCAACGCTGGAGGGGAGCAGGCGTCATCGGTCTTCGGTCGTACGGACGCCTCGAGCGCCGATAAAGGGTATGTGTGCTCCGGATTTCCGGTCGTCCTCGAGTCGGCGATCAGTGTGTCGCTCCGCGTGTCGGCTACCGGTCGTCACGAGAACTCCTGACGCTGGTAGCCCCGTCTCGAGCGGCGCCATCCTGTAGTGCGCTTGACGCCCCGGTCAGCGCGAGGTATCGGCGTCTGGTATACCAACCGTGCGTTGCGGCTTTCGGATCGCGGGATCGTCAGCGGTCGACGGATTACCGGTGTCCGCTCGAGGTCGACTCGCCGTTGTCCTCCGGTCGGGGGAGCGGCGTCTCCCATCCACGCAACGAGTAAGGGCCGAACGCGAGGACGACGATCAGGGCCGCCCCGCCGTAGCCCACGAGAACGAACGGGTACATCTCCGGACCGAAGCCCATCACCTCGCCGGTCATGTTCCCGAACGCGTGGAAACAGAGCACCGCGAGGATGCTTCGCCCCGTATTGTTGTACACCCAGACGGTGACGAGCGTGCCCAGGACGATGCTCGGGATCCACCACGACAGGTCGGGATCGAAGGTAGTGTTCGCGTAGTAGCCGGGGAAGAGCACGAACGGCGCGTGCCATATCCCCCACGTCGTCCCGTTTATCACGCCCGCGGTGAGAGCGCTGAACCGCTCCTGCAGCCGGTCGAGCCAGTACCCGCGCAGCCCGATCTCCTCGACCAGGGGGAAGACGAACGCGAAGGCGACGATCGCGGCCGTCGCCGCCGGATCGAACAGCCGATCCGTCGAGATGAACTCGAGCGGATCGGACGTGACGCCGACCAGGAGCGCAGCGCCCGCGACGAGAAGGTTGAAGATCGGCCAGTACAGCAGGACGAGCAGCGCCCAGCGCGCGTCGATCCGCCCGAGATCGATCAGCCGGTGACCGAGGTCCCTGATCCCGGCCCCGCCCTCGGTGAGCCACGAAAGCAGGAGGGCGGCCAGCAGCGGACTCAGTCCGCCGACGACGAACAGCGCGACGTTGGGGAACGTCCACACCGACTGGTCGGAGCCGACGATCGGTGCCCACCAGACGTACGCCCAGCCCAGGTAGACGAGCGGGAACCCCCACGGCGTCATCCTGCGTGCGAGCCTGCCGAACCGCCCCCTTGGGAGTGACTCGCTCGAGGTCATGTGATTTCGTCACCTCCGCGCTGGAGGAACGGTCCGGTCGGTCCCGTACGTACCCGGCACGGAGAGAAGTCGGGACATCGACGGCTGCTCTCGCGCATAAGAGAGGTTTCGTGGACCGACAAAAATTCCTACGCTACGATTCTCACGCCGTAAGAACGTCGAACACGTTCTCTCGGGGGGATCGTGCAACCCGAACGAGCCCGAAGCGGTGGATGCCCCCCGCCGGGGTTTCAGGAGGCCGCCCGAAGAACCCATACGTGAGGTGAACGATGAGCCCTGGAACACGACTCTCGGCGATCGTCCCGCGCACGACGAACCCATATTTTTTCGTCATCATCTACCTCGGCTGGGCGTGGTTCTTCTGGGCGTTCATCGTGCTGTCGGGGGAGGTCGTCTGGACGGTTCCGTACTCGCTGCTGTTCTACGTCGGGGCGCTCAGCCCGTTGCTGGGCGGCATCCTCCTGACGTACCGGTTGGGAGCGTGGTCGGGACTGCGAGACCTCTGGGATCGGACCGTCAACGTCCGTCGGATCAGCCGCCGGTGGTACGCCATCTGCATCTTCCTCCAGCCGGCGATGACGCTCCTCGCCGCCGGAATCGCGCTGCTCGCCGGCACGTCGGGGCAACCGCTGAACCCCTCGATTTCCGGGTTGCTTTCCCCGAACGCGCTGGCGTTTTTCCTGACGTTTACGCTACTGGCCGGAACGGTCGAGGAGATCGGGTTGACCGGCTACTTCGTCCACCGACTCCTCGAGGTCCGCGGCGTCGTCGCGGTCGGCCTGATCACGGGAGTCGTCTGGGCCGTCTGGCACGTCCCTCTGTTCCTGATGGAGGGCTACTACGGCCCAGCCACGGCCGATCCGGATCCGGCATTCTTTTTTCCCGGGTTGCTGTTCACCCAGATCATCTACGCCTGGATCTACGACAACACGGCCGAAAGCGTCCTCGCGGCGATCATCTACCACACGGCCATCAACGTCACCGGAGAGACGCTCGGTCCGTCGGAGGTGGTCGGTCGGTACACGTTCTACCTTACGGTCGTTCTCTGCCTATTGATACTGCTACACGAGGAATGGGTGACACCCTCGGGTTTGGGGAACCGGTTGGTCAACCGAGACTAGGGGCCAGCGGCAACGGTCCGACGCGTGCTCACCTCTCAACCTCCTCACTCCCCAGGTCACGACGTCTCGGCACCGTCCGTACGCGGGAACAGCGCCGTCAGGACCGCCAGGGCGGCGATCGCGGCCAGCACCAGCCCGAGCCAGTCGGCGATCACGGGCAGGAAGTAGCCCAAGAACTCCCGGCCGACCGCCCACCACAGGCCGGCCGCCGCGACCGCGAGGCCGGCTAACGCGGCTCGAGCGATCCGGTCACGTTCCGACAGCGGGGCGAACGAACGTACCCCCGAAAACAGGCCGTAACCGAGTCGCAGGGCTAGCCCGAGGGCGATCCCACCGAGGATCCAGACCGGGAACCGAATCCAGCGTGCGGTGCTGGCGAGGGCGGGCGTCGACAGCCCGCTCCGATCGGCCCACGCATCGACTATGTCGGCGATGAGCTGGACGCTGCGCTCGCTGTTGGTGAGGATCACGATCCCATCGCCCGTCGACGGGACCGCGTGAAACCAGTTCCACGAGCCGGGGCCCTGTCCCCCGTTCATGACCGCTCGCTCGCCGCCCGAGAGGGTCTCGGCGAAGTGGCCAAGCCCGGCACCGTCGGTCGCGAGGTCGTAGAATCCGGTCGTCTCGACGGCCGGCTCGTGCATCTTCGCGACGGATTCGGGCTCGAGCACGTCCCGGCCCGGTTGCTCCCCGTCGGCCCCTGCCGTGCTCGCGGCGACGAACCGAGCGACGTCTTCGGCGGTCGCGTACAGCCCGCCGTGGGCCCTGACCGGCCCCGGAGCCGTCTCTACCGGCGTTCCGTCGACGTAGTGTTCGATCGCCAGGTCTGCCTCGAGGTCGTCCCGGTCGAACGTAGCGTCGTCCATCCCGAGCGGCGTCAGAATCTCGTCGTCCACGTAGGCCGCGAAGTCCCGCCCCGTGACGTCCTCGACCAGAAGCTCGAGCAGCGCGTAGCCGGGGTTCGAGTACCGGAACGTGCCGGGCTCCTCGACGGGTCGAGCGGCCGGCGTGCCGGCCGCGCCGGAGAGCACCGTCTGGATCGACGGCGGCTCCCCGCCGGATTCGACTTCGCCGCCGCCTCCCGGCGGAATGCCGGCGCTGTGGGAGAGCAGCCGCCGGACAGTCACCTCGTCCCACGGGTGAGGGGCGTCCGGCAGCTCCCAGCTCGTGACGTGGCGCTCGATCGGATCCTCGAGGTCGATCTCGCCTGTCTCGACGAGCTTCATCACGGCCCACGCTGTGACCGACTTCGTGATCGACTGGACCCGGAACGGCGTGTCCTCGGTCGTCGGACGGCCGGCCGCGGGATCCGCCTCGCCGTACGCTCCGGTCCAGGTCACCGCCCCGTCTTCGACGAGAGCGACGCTCGTACCGGGGACGTCGTAGCGCTCGAGCAGCGTCGGGATCCGCTCCTCGAGGTGGGCGGGGAGCGACTCCGAACCGTCACCGCCGAGGCCGAGACAGCCCGCGAGGGACGCGGTCAGCCCGAGTGCAGACGTCCCGAGGAAGCGCCGTCGGGACGGGTCGCTTGCCACGTCAGGAACTCACCTCGGAGCCGGCACCCTCGTCTCCGACCTCGTCGAGCGTCGTCTGGCGACCGCGGGCGGATCCGCCGCGGCGCGCCCGGTAGGCGTCCCGCAGGCCGAACGCGAGCGCACCCAGCCCGAGCAGCAACGCGACGAACTCGAGGAGCCCCCCGAGGATCGGGACCAGGCCGAGGAGCGCGAAGGCGACGAGGCCGACCACGAGCGCGAGCCACCGGTTGTCCGCGCCGGCGAGGCCCAGCGCCCACGTAGCGATCGCGAACTGGCCGTAGACCGCGGCGACCCAGATCGCGAGCCCGAAGGCGAACGCACCGAGGATGGCCAGCGGGATCCCGACGATCGTGATGGCGGCGGCGGCCAGGGTGATCGGCACGGCGATCAGCGTCAGGAACCCGACGCCGCCGGACGCGACCGGTCCGTCCGCGACGCGGCCGGCGATGCCCGAAGAGAAAACCGGGAAGACCGCGAGCAGGATCGCCCCGAGCAGCAGGTTTGCGAGGAGCCCGTACACCGTTCCGACCCAGTCGGGGACGGTGAAACCCCCGCCGATCCCGCCGACGTCGTCGCCGATCCCGGGGTCCTGTACGACGCCGTTCGCAACGGTCGCGTCCGGATCCTCGGTGAAGCTGTCGGCGTCGTAGCGGAACTCACCGCCGACGTCGGCGTTCGGCCCCAGCACGATCGTCTCGGCGCCGGCACGCACGTCGCCGTCGATCGTCCCGTCGACCGAGAGGTAACCGGTCCCGGCCTCGAGGTCGCCGCCGATCCGGCCCGTCTCACTGACGTCGACGTGACCGCCGCCGACGGCGACGTCGCCGCCGACGTCACCGTCGATGCGGAGGCTCCCCGCGGCGGCTTCGATCGATCCCTCGACGGTTCCACCCTCGACGACGTGGATGCTTCCGGCGGCGCCCGAGATATCGCCCGTGATCGTGCCACGAACGACGACCGATCCGGCGATGCCGTCGATACCGTCGACGGTTTCGCCGTCCTCGACGACGACCGTCCCGGAGACGCCCTCGAACGACTGGGCGGCGGCGACGCCCGCACCGAGCGAGAGCGACAGCATAGCGACGAAGGCGAGCACGACGATCCGACGGCGAAGCGAACGACTGCGGTTCATACTGATCGGTTCGACCGCATCGCATATGTATCTGTGTTGACGTTCTCGAGCGGCGGGAAACCGTTTCGCTCACTCGTGGTCGTGGCTGTGCTCGTCCTCGTGGTCGTGATTGTGGTTATGATGGGTATGCTCGTGCCCGTGCCCGTGTCCGCGCTCGTGCTCGTGCTCGTGCTCGTGAGCACCCGGACCCCGACGCGTAAACTGGCCCGCGAACCCTCGATCGACCACCTCCGACAGCGCGGGATGGATATGGACCGACTCCCGGATGTCCCACACCGTCCCCGTACCGGCCGTCATCGCCACGACGACCTCCTCGATGAGGTTCGACGCCTCGGGACCGAGGATGTGACAGCCCAGGATCTCGCCCTCCGGCTCGATGATCGCCTTGACGAACCCCTCGGCGTTCATCGCCTGGCCGCGGGCGGTGTCCTCGTACCGATACGTCCGCGTCGCGTACTCCCGGTCCGCCTCCCGGAGCTCCCCCTCTCGAGCGCCGACGCCGGCCACCTCGGGCGAGCCGAACACGGCGAAAGGCATCGCCGAGTAGTCGACCGGCTCGAGTCCCTCGCTGAACAGGTTCCGGGCGACGGCGCGGGCCTCGTGGTTTGCGTTGTGTTTCAGCAGGTACTCGCCGACGATGTCGCCCAGCGCCCAGACGCCGTCGGCGCTCGTCCGCAGGTACTCGTCGGTCTCGACGAACCCGCGCTCGTCGGTGTCGACGCCCGTGGCCTCGAGGTCGAGCAGGTCCGAGTTGGGCCGACGGCCGGCCGCGATCAGGAGGGTGTCGCCGGTCACCGTCACCGGGTCGTGTGCGTCGGGGTCGTCCCACACCGGCGGATAGGGGCGCGCGTCGACGGCGACCTCGCCGCCGGACTCGCTCGCGGCGACGGCTTCGTATCCGGTGTGGACCTCGAACCGGTCGGCGTACCGCTCGGTGAACGCGGCGCCGACCTCCTCGTCCGCCGCTGGGAGCAGGTGCGGCCGCCGGCCGACGATCGACACCTCGCTACCGAAGGTACCGAAGAAGTGCGCGAGTTCCGCCGCGATGTAGCCGCCGCCGACGATCATCAGCCGATCGGGCGGCGACTCGAGTTCCAGCGCCTCGCGACTCGTGAGATAGTCGACGTCCTCGATCCCCTCGATCGGCGGGATCGCCGGACGGGTACCGGCCGCGACGAGAACCGTCTCCGCGCTGAGACGTCGGCCCGCGTCGGGCCCGTCGACGACCTCGAGGGTTCGATCGTCGACGAAGCTGCCCTCGCCGCGCAGCAAGTCGTGTCGGTCGGAGGACCGCAAGCCCCGCTCGATCGACTCGGCACTGTCGGCGACGTCGTCGTTGACCTCGCGGACGATCTCCGCGAACTCGACGTCGGAGACCTCGGCGTGGATGCCGAACTCCTCGGCTCGCTCGACGGTCTCGAGCACTTCCGCGTGATACAACAGTTGCTTCGACGGGATGCAGCCGCGGTTGAGACAGGTCCCCCCGAGCGGCCCCTTCTCGACGACGGCGACCGACTGGCCGCGGTTCGCCGCCGCGTTCGCGACGTCGAGGCCGGAGCCGGAGCCGACGACCAGGAAGTCGACTTCCGTGTCGTGCGTTTCCATATCTCTATCACAGCCGCCGACGGTCGTTAAACCGAGGGCTGAAAGCGCCGCCGAACGGTTACGATTACGAAAAAGACGCGAATGCGCCGGGGAGCCGGGCGTACGCCTCGGCCGTCGCGGCGAGGGCGTCGACGGTCGTGTACTCGTCGCAGGCGTGGGCCGTGTCGGTTGCGACGGCGAACTCGACGGTCGGAATCCCGGCGTTTCGCAGTTGCTTGGCGTCGCCACCGCCGGTCGCACTGCGTCGGAAGACGTCCTCCTCGAGGACGTCCGTCGCGACGCTCCGGGTCGCCGCGACGACCGGCGCGTCGGGGTCCTCGTAGGTGCCGACGCTCCAGCCGACGTCCGCGATCGAGACGCCCTCGTGGTCCACGAGCCACTCGCGAACGTCGGCGAGGACGGCCGGGGTCTCGACGCCGGGTGCCAGCCGGACGTCGAGTTGGGCCGTCGCTTCCCGCGGCACGCTGTTTACCGCCTCGCCGCCCTCGAGCGTCCCCAGGTTGACCGTCGGTCGCTCGAACAGCCGGCGTGCGGTCCTCTCGCCCATCGCCGGGGCGTAGTAGTCGACCGACTCCTCGAGGACGGGTTCGACGGCCCCGGGGACGGATAGCCGGCGGGACTCGAGTCGACCGCGGACGTCCTCGAGGGCCGCCCAGAGGCGATCGATCGCGTTCTCGCCCAGCATCGGACGTGAGCCGTGGGCGGCCTCCCCGGTAGCCTCGAGGGTGAGCCAGATGCTCCCGCGGTCTGCGACCGTGATCGACGCTCGCTCCGCGTCGCAGGTCGGTTCGCCGATGACGCAGGCGTCGGCCGCGAGCCGATCGCGCTCGAGGAGGGCCCTGACACCCGCCTCGCCCGCGATTTCCTCGTCGCTGACGAACACGAACGAAAGCGTCACGGGCGGCGTCGTTCCGGTCTCGACGTACGCGCGGGCGACTTCGACCATCGCGGCGACCGCGCCCTTCATGTCGGTGGTGCCGCGACCGTAGATTCGATCGCCGACGCGCTCCCCGAGCGGGTCGTACGACCAGCCGTCGGGATCGTAGGGGACCGTATCGAGGTGCCCGAGGAAAAGCAGCGTTCGCTCGCCGTCGCCCGGCAGGGTCGCGAGCAGGTTCGGCTTTTCAGGGTCGGTCGCCACCCGGTCGGTCTCGAGGCCGAGGTCGTCGAACCACGACTCGAGGAGGGCGACGCTCTCGCGGGTGTTTCCGGGTGGATTCGTGGTCTCGAGGCCGACGAGCTCGAGCGTGCGGTCGGCGACCGCGTCGCGTCGGTCCTGAAGGGAAGAGATGGTCGAAGGGGACCTCATGGGTTGCGGTCCGTGTCCGTGTCCGTGTCCGTGTCCGTGTCCGTGTCCGTATCCGTGTTCGCGTTCACGTTCACGTCGGTCCCAGCTTCCGTTCCCGTTCCCGTTCCTGTTTCCGTTCGTTTTCTGGTCGCTTCTATCCCGTCCGCGTCCCCGTACTTGTCCTCGAACTCCCGGACGAGCTGGGCCATCTTCGCGTACCAGTCGTTGAGTTTGCGCTGCATGTCCGCGGCGACCTGAGAGGGATCGGCCGGCGAGTAGACGTGATAGTAGCCGCCCTGGTCGTAGTTGACCTGCGTCTTCCGGACGATTCCGCTCTGGAGCAGTCGCTGGACCGAGCGGTACGCGGTGGATCGCTCCCGTCCGACCCGGTCGGCCACCTCGTCGATCGTCAGCGGATCGTCCGCCTCGACGAGGGCCCGAAAGCAGTCCCTGTCGAGTCCCTTGAGGCCGTGGATACACTCCAGTAGCCCCTCACACGCCATCTCCCCCTGGAGTTGGTCGGCCATCGAGTTTGCCATGATCGTACGATACGGTACGTTCCCGTCCCTGATAATAGTTGTGTGCGTTCTACACAATTTAGTACAATTCGAATTGGAGACGGCGCGTGGGGAGTCAGTCCGCATCGTCGCCGGTCGTCGCTTCGGTCCCACACCACGGGCAAAACGCCAGGTCCGCCTCGAGTTCGCGATAGCAGTTCGAGCACCGGACCGCGCGTTCGGCCTCGAGACGGAGATTGTGTCTTGTAGCGAGCGCGTAGGCATCGATGGCGCTTGCGAGACCGACGGCGGCGATCGGAGCAACGTCCCGTACTCCGGCCGTCCCGGGGTTCGCGAGCGCCGATTCGGGGACGAAGGCGACTCCAACCAGTAGCGACAGGGCGACCCATCCCACCGCACGCAACCATCGGCGGACGTACACTTGGCCGAGTCCCGTTGCCAGCAGCGTGAGAATGGCGGCGAGCCACGGCCGCTTCGCGGACGAGCGTCCATCCATGTATTGACTGAACAGTTAGTCAGTAGTAAGCCTTCTGCCCTCCGATCGGGTCCTCCCGACTACTCCGCATTCTCCCGGCCGGCCGCCTCGAGCAGGGGAACGTATGCTCGACCGACGAGGCTGCCGAACGCCCACTCGCGGAGCGAGAGGCGACGCGTGATCCCCTCGAAGCGGGCCGACTCGAGCCGGCGTTCGCTCGTCTGGTTGTAGTTGACGACGGCGACGAGGAGGACGCCGCCGAGCGTGTTCCCGAGCAACACCGGCAGCACGAACCCGACCAGTCCGGTTGAAAAGGCAACCTCCCCGGCGAGTGTCGCGTACGAAAGCTCGGTGAAGGCGGTCACCACGTGAAACAGGTTTCCCACTGGAATCGCCAGAAACGCCATGTACACGACGACGATCCGGGACAGCGTGTCCCGAACGGCGAACGAGACCCAGACGACGCCCGCGACGATTAGCCCGGCGAACGCGGCCTTGAAGAACAGGCTCCACCAGCCGACCTCGAGCCCGTGGGTTCCGAGGTGGACGCCGGCCTCGGCTGCCTCCCCGGAGAGGACGCCACCCCACGCGAGTGCTGCCGCGCCGAGGAACGCGCCGAGGAAGTTACTCCCCAGGACGACCAGCCAGTGGTGCAGGAGCGCCGGCACGCTCGCGAACCGCTCGAGCGTCAGCGCGACCGGCGGGAGCGTGTTCTCAGTGTACAGCTGATAGTCGCCGATGATGATGTTGATGAAGCCGAGCGGATACAACAGCGCGCTCAGTATCGGGTGGCCGTCGGTCGTCCCGTACAGGGACGCATAGAGGAGGAAGGTAAGCGTGATCGCAAACCCCGCCGCGAGCCCGCTGAAGAACAGTTCGCGAGTCCCGGACGTAATCTCCTCGTCTGCAGCGGCGACGATCCGCTGGAACACCTCGTCCGACGAGAACCGATCGTGAACGACCGAACCGGCCGCCGGAGCACCGCTTCTGGAGCGCTCGACGGCGTTTCGAACGGTCTCCTCTCGACCGGTCGTACTCCCCGTCGCTTTTCCGTTCGTCGTGTCGGTATCGGTCCGCCAGTCCGCCGGCGAACCGGTGTGATCGTCTTCAGGAGAACCCATGATAGATCCGAATCCGAGGATTTCTACCGCCTGATCGTCCGGATCCGGGCAACGACGGAGCCGGAACCCGGCCGGCGGATCGAATTCACTAACTAATCGGTCAGTTAGCGGCATAAATGGTTCGATCGGCTCCTCGATGTGGTAGCCAGGAGGAAAACCGAGATCACACGATTCGACGGATCGATTCCGACGACCACCGTGCCGCCGACGTGAGCCCCGATGCGCGGCGACTCGGATCCCTGTGACTCACCGCGACGATCGGGGCCGACACACCGGAATCTCGAACGGGTCAATCGCTTGCTGCAGGGTCCTCCCGCGGTCCGGCGACGGTCCGGTCGTCGAGTCGGATCACGGCGTACCCGCCGGCGATGAAGAGGACCCCGGACAGCAGGAAACCGACGTCCCAGAGGAGGGCACCGCCCGGCCCGTCCGGCCGGACGTGGTGGATCCCGAGCAGGTGGTGGTTGACGATCCCCTCCACGAGGTTGAATACGCCCCAGCCGGCGATCGTCGATCCCAGGAGCGCCCGTCCGGAGGACGGGACGTTCGACCGCTGCCACGCACGTACCAGGAGGACGACCCCGCCGACCGTAAAGAAGAACGTGGCGGCATGAAAGAACCCGTCAGCGACGACGTTCAGCCGTAGATCGGCGAGGACGGTTGGATCCGTCCGTGCCGAAAGCATGTGATGCCACTGCAAAATCTGGTGCAGCACGATCCCATCGACGAACCCGCCCAGTCCGATCCCGAGGACGAGACCGGCCCGGACGAGCGGTTTCACCCGTTCGTGCAGTCCGAACCACGTATTGTCGTCGCTGGCCATACCGAACCGTCGCGGGTGAGCAAAAAGCGTACACTGCTGTCTGGTGCAAGCGTTTCTCGGACGCGAAGAAATAGCGCTCTCGAGTTCCACTTACCGATCACCGGTCACCGGATGACCGAAGTCCCGTATCGGATCGCGACAGTGCCTGCTCGAGCCTCGAGCCCCAGCTTCACCCTCGAGGGCGGCGTTATCCCCCGGCGGGAATCTCGGTGCCAGCGTCGGCGTCTTCGTACTTGTCCTCGAACTCCTGGATGAGCTGGCCCATCTTCGCGTACCAGTCGTTGAGCTTGCGCTGCATGTCGTCGGCGATCTGGGACGGGTCCGTCGGGTAGTAGACGTGATAGTAGCCGCCCTGGTCGTAGTTGATCTGTTCCTTCTGGATGAAGCCGCTCTGGAGCAGTCGCTGGATCGAGCGATACGCCGTCGAGCGTTCGCGGTCGACCCGCTCGGCGACCTCGTCGATCGTCAGGGCCTCGTCGCTCTCGACCATCACCCGGAAACACTCCTTGTCCAGCTGTTTCAATCCGTGGATACACTCCAGCAGACCCTCACACTCCATGTCCTGCTGAAGCTGTTCCGCCATCGAACTAGCCATCTTACCAGGGGTAGGGGCCGAGCCGGTATAAGGGTTGTGCGAATATTGTACAACCTCGAGAAACCGCTTAAATAGCGGTGGATACCGTCGAATCGGTCAGTCTGCGGAGGCCGCGGCCGTCTTCGCCTGGCGTCGCATCGTCATAACCGTGCTGTAGATCACGGCACCGCCGACCATGAACGCCGAGAGCAGGATCAGGGCGAAGCCGACCGTGTTGAACGCCTCGATCCCGAAGTAGTCCCCGGCCTGCTGGAACGCAACGGCGACCGCGCCGCCCAGCAGCATCAGCCCGAAGTAGATCTTGATGTCGTCCTCGTTGACGATGCTGGTCGCGGCCGAGCCGATCCGTGCGCCGAGCGCGCTCCCCGCGAGCAGCGGCGCGACGATCGAGAGGTCGACGCCGCCGTTGAGCCCGTAGGTGAACGCCCCGAACCCGCCCGAGAAGACGATCTCGAACAGATCGGTCCCGACGGCCACGGGTACCGGAACCCCGATGAGGTAGAACATCGCGGGCATCCGGATGAATCCGCCGCCGACGCCGAGGAAACCCGACAGCAGTCCCGTGGCGAACGCGACGCCGAGGATCATCCACAGCGAAACCTGGATACCGCCCGCGATCGTCATCATCGGCGGCACGCGGTACGACTGGATCTTCTTGGCGATATCCGGGATATCGTCGGCATCGATCTCCTCGTTTGCGGCCTCGTGGTGGCCACCTCCGCCGGAGCCGTCACCGCCGTCGTCTTTGAGTGCGTTTCGGGTGACGAACAGTCCGATCGTCCCCAACAGCCCGACGTACGTGATACCGATGACCCCGCCGGCGAGCCCGAGGTCCTCGAGCCGATAGACGAGGAGGCTACCGACCTCGATGCCGGCGGTCGTGCCGACGATCATCAACCCGCCGAGCTTGTAGTCGACCTGCCCGAGGTCGTGGTGTTTCAGCGTCGCGATCACGGCCGTCCCGAAGACGAAAGCCATACCGCTCCCGACGGCGACACGGGCGGGATACCCCATCACGAGCAACGCGGGCGTGACGAGGAACGAGCCGCCCATGCCGAAGAAGCCGAACAGCACGCCGACCATGAAGCCGAAGCTCACGAACAGCGCGAGCGTCGTCAGTGCGATTCCAAACGGTTCCATCTATGCGTGCTTGAGTCGGTCGACGACTGGCGTTGCGACCCGCTCGAGCGCACCGTACCCCACGTAGAGGACGATCGCCTCGAGGAGGACGGCACCCACGAGAGCGCCTGCCTGTACCGGTTCCGAATACGTTGCGAGGTCAATCATCGGTATCGACCTCCGTGACTCAGTTGTGTGCGGATCATGGTTTTCTGCTCAGTTCCGTCTACCCGTGGGATGCCTATAACGCTTTTGGGCTAAGTGTACAATATTACTGCGATCAATCACACGGCTATCCAACGGAGATATTCGGATAAGTTATGGAGATACCGGGGATCGACTTTCGCCGGCCCCTGATCGTCGCGCGCGCTACCTGGGGAAAGGCTATCGAGCGGCGGAAAAACTAATCGGGTTACAAACCAGTTCGGCCTCGTCCGGTCGTACTAAACGGCTTTCGTGGCGAATCGCGGCCCCAGTATTGAATCACCGAAACAATATTGTTACGTCGTCACGTACGACGCGTATGAAAGCGCTCTGTGCAACCGACCTCTCGGCCGCCAGCGAGGCGACGATCGAGAACGAAACCTGCCTCGAGTGTCTCGGTCGGATCGGCGTCGAAGAGATCCACCTCGTGACCGTCATCCCGTCGAACGTCCACGTGGGGATGCCCGGAATGGACTTCGAGAAGCGACGCGAAGAGGCGCTGTCACGGTACCGACAGGTCATCGAGGACGCCGGCTTCGACGTCGAAACGCACGTGGTGCGGGGGACCCCGCACCGTCGGATCACCGGTATCGCCGAGACGATCGGCGCAAGCATGACGATCGTCGGCTCACGGGGGAAGAGTCCGCTCGAGAACCGGGTGATCGGCTCGACGGCCCGCAACCTCGCGCGGACGACGGTGACGCCACTGCTCGTCAACCGGGTCGAACGCGAGGCCGACGACCCCGACGTGGTTCGCCAGCACCTCTTCCAGCGGATGCTGTACGCGACGGACTTCTCGGAGAACGCCGACCGGGCGTTCGAGGCGTTCTCGTACCTCCGTCACGCGACCGATGAGGCGACCCTCGTTCACGTCGACACGCCGAAGGATCCCGGCCTCCCCGAGGACCAGGAGCCGGCGGACCGCCTCAGGGAACTGGCCGGTCGGCTCGAGGACTGGGGGATCGAGACGCGAACGGACGTGCGGACGGGGGATCCAGCGGACGAGATCCTCGCCGCCGAAACCGAATACGACCCGACGACGATTCTCGTCGGCTCCCGCGGACACAGTCGGCTCCGACGTCTGCTGCTTGGCAGCGTCTCCGAGGACATCGTGGCTCGAGCCGACGGCAACGTGTTGCTCGTGCCGCCGGAGCGGACGGCCTGAACGGCCGTCAACGACGGGCGACGACTGCCAGCGTCTCCGGCCGGTCGTGGACCCGCTCGACCGTGAACCCCGCCCGCTCGAGTTGTGCCACCACCTCGTCGGGACCGAACCGCTCCTCGACCGGCGGCCCGTCCTCGCCGTCCCCCGTGGCGGACCAGTCGACCGTGACGAGTCGCCCGTCCGGCCGGATCACTCGGGCGAGTTCCGCGAGCGTCTCGTCGTCGGCGTACTCGTGGTGGGTCATCGTCGAGAACGCGCCGTCGAGGCCGTCGTCGTCGAACGGCAGCGCGGCGACGCCGCCCGTGACGAGTTCCACGTTCTCCGCCAGTCCAGCCTCGCGGTGGTACTCGTGCATCTCCTCTTGAACGTCGACGGCGTACAGCGTCCCGACGAAGGGAGCGACGTCCCGCGAATAAAAGCCCGTTCCCGAGCCCAGGTCGGCGACGACGTCGTCGCCGGATGGATCGAGCATCTCGAGCAGTTCCTCTCGCGAACAAAACCGGTACCGCGACGGGTCCTCGAGCGCGTCGGCGCGATCGACGGGAAACGTATGAAAGCCCATGCGTGGTAGTCGAGGGCCGAGTGCAATACGGTACCGATCTGATGGGAACGGACGGTCTCACCGCCACTGCCACCGTCACTCGGGAGCCCGGGTGCTCGAGGCGCGAAGCCATCCCTTGACGAGTTCGTTCACGTTATGAAAGACGATACCGACGGTGAGCAGCGACACCGCCAGATAAATCACGAATCCGGGCGGCCCCTCGACTGCGGCCCCGAGGAATCCGCCAGCGAGACCGACGAGGGTAAGCTCGAACCAGGTCACAAGAATCCGGGAACTCAGTCGCGGCGGTGTGGCGACGGGCTCGAGCGACGATCCGTCATCGGGGCCAGTGGGGGCGTCGCCGCGGTCGGTGTCGGGGCACATCAGTACGACTCACCCGCTTCGATCGGGCCGCTGAACGCGGAGTAGAGGACCACGAAGTAGACGAACACGAGCGGAAGCAGGACGGCCGCTCCGATCGACATGAGGTTGAGCGGCAGCGTCGAGACGATGGCCGACTCGACAGTCAGTCCCGCGACCGGATCGATCGTCGGATACAGCAGGCCGGCGACGATCGCGACCAGGGCGAAGACGAGCCCTGCGGCGGCGCCGAACGCGACGTAGTAGCGGTCCGTTCGCGTCGCCGCCGCGTACACCCCGGCGAACGCGAGCGTAGCGACGACGAGTGCGGCGATCGGAACGGAAAACAGGTCAGGGCGCAACGCGGGCGCCGTCCAGTAGACGGCACCCAACGTCACCACGACCAGTGCGAGATATGCCGCGAGCGCGTAGTAGCCGGCCGTCTTGAGATCGACCCGGAGCTCACCTCGCGTCTTCAGCCGGAGGAACGCGACGCCGTCGACGACGGTCAGCGCGACGACGGCGAGGCCGACGACGATTCCGGGGAGTGTGACGATCGCCGTCGCGCCGAACAGCCAGTTCGCGGTGAACATGCCCAGGAAAAACGGAGCCGTGAGACTGCCGACGACGAAGGATCGGCCCCACCAGCGTTGCCAGGCCTCGTCGTGGCGCTGCTCGTACATTTCGGGGGCGAGTCCACGGAGGATGAGCGCCCCCAGGATAGCGAACATCAACAGGTAGTGGCGGCTGAACAGGTTGGCATAGACCGCCGGGAACGCAGCGAACATGGCGCCGCCGAAGACGACGAGCCACACCTCGTTGCCGTCCCAGAACGGCCCGATCGCGGCCAGCAACCGTTCCCGCTCCTCCTCGTCGTCGCGGGTCGCGAACAGGACGCCGACGCCGAAGTCGAACCCGTCGAGGAACAGGAACAGAGCGAAGATGAAAAACAACAGTCCGAACCAGAGGTCGGGAAGGGGAAGCCCGAATAGCGGCTCACTCGAGAGCGACGCCGGATCAGTCATCGCCGCTCACCTCTGGTGCGGTCGCGTCCGATCCCTCGGTGGGGGTCACCGACGCCACGTCCGGCGGACCGGCCCGGACGATACGGACGACGACGTACGTATACAGCGCGAGCAGTCCGAGGTAGACGACGGCGAAGCCGACGAGTGTCACCGTCGCTTCGGTCCCGCTCAAGCCTGACGAGACGCCCTCGCTCGTCCGCAGCACGTCCTGAATGACCCACGGCTGGCGGCCGACCTCCGTGACGATCCATCCCAGTTCGACCGCGACGATTCCGAGCAGCGTCGATCCCATCAGCGCCTTGTGGAGCAGGTCGTCCTCGAGCAGTTCGCCACGCCACCAGCGGTAGCCGCCCCAGACGGCGAGCAGGACGAACCAGAACCCGAGCGCGACCATGATCCGAAACGCCCAGAAGACGAGTGCGACCGGCGGCTGCGGGCCTTCGAACTCGTTCAGTCCCTGGATCGTCGCCTGCGGATCGCCGCCGCTGGCGAGCCACGACGCGCCGCCGGGGATGCCGATGCCGAAGATATCCTTGGCTCGCGGATCGAGCAGGTCCTGAAGGCTCGTCGGAAAGGCGACGATATACTCCGGAACGTACGCATCGGTCTCCCAGACGGCCTCCATCGCGGCGAACTTCTGGGGCTGGGTCTCGAAGACGTGTCGGGCGTAGAGGTCGCCATGAAGCACCTGCAACGGAGCGGTGATGAGCAACGCGACGATCCCGATTTTGAGCGTCGTTTCCCAGAACTCGACGTCCTCGATGGGGTAGCCCCAGACGTGGTGGCGGAAGATGAAGTAGGCACCGAGTCCTGCCATGAACAGGGCGACCGACTCGACGGCCGCGTTCTGCATGTGAACGAACATCCACGGGAACCTGGGGTTTGCGTAGGCAGCGATCGGATCGACCAGGTGAACGATCGTCTGTCCGTTCTCCGTCGCCAGTTCGTAGCCCCTCGGCGTCTGCATCCAGGAGTTGGCGATCAGGATCCAGACGGCCGAGAGCCACGTTCCGACGCCGACCGCGACTGCCGAGATCATGTACAGGACGTTGCCCACCCGGTCACGTCCGAACACGAAGATGCCGAGGAACGTCGCCTCGAGCATAAACGCCATCATCCCCTCGAGAGCGAGCGGACCGCCGAACAGTTCCCCGGCAGTCGTCGAGAACGCCGCGAAGTTGGTTCCGAACTCGAACTCGAGGACGATGCCGGTTACCGTGCCGACGACGAAACTGACGGCGAAGATTCGCGTCCAGAACCTGCGCAACTGCTCGTAGATCGGCTTCCCGGTTCGAATGTCTTTCCACGTGAAGTAGACGAGAAACGGGGCAAGCCCCATGCTCATCACGGGAAAGATGATGTGCACGATGGTCGTGAGCGCGAACTGCAGCCGACTTCCGGTGACTGGATCGATCATGTCGTGAATGTGAACCGTGGCCGGAAACGATGCGATTCGAATCGGAACTGCCGTCGGCTAACGGTAGGGGTCGGTCGGGAGTAGCGTTTCGGGTTCGAACGTCGAAATAGGAAGTTTTGACGCCCTATACGCGAGTTTGGTCCGAAAGCCGTCGACGAGCCATGGGAGGAATGGGGAGGACCGGCGGAATAGCGGGTAGTGGCTCAACGCTGAACTATCGTCCGAGCCGTTTCCCGATCCCGCGGGCGACGGCGATCGCGAATCCGAGGCCCCGGCGGACGTTCAGGTCCCGGAGGGCGCTCACCAGCCCGCGGAATCCGACCGGTTCCGGTGGGTCGGCGCTCGCCTCGCCGACGGCCTCGAGCAGCGACTCGAGCGTTCGAACCGTGTCCTCGTCGCTCGCGGTGTCCGCCAGTTCGCCGAGTCGCGTCCCGGTCGCCGCGAGGTCGGTCACCATCCCGTCGTCCATCGCGTTCGAGGCCAGCGCGGCGAGGTCCGCCAGCGCGACGAGGTCGTCGAGCGTCCCCGACCGCTGTAGCCGGGCGAGCGTCTCGAGTGCGTCCGCGAGGTCGTCGGCGTTCTCCCCGGTCGCCTCGCCGAGCCGTGCGACCTCGTCCGTCGCCAGCCCGTCCGCCGCGGCACCGAGGTTCGTCGCGGTACCGGACAGTTCCTGGACCATGCGGTCGTCCATCGCGGCCGTCGCCAGGTCCGCCGTGTCGAGGAGGTCGTTGACGACGTCGAGTCGCTCGAGGAACCGCGCGACTTCGTCGGGGTGCTCGGCGATCAGTTCATCGAGTTCCGCCGGCGGTTCGGTCCCGGCGTCGGCCCCGGGTTCGGACTCGGCTTCGGTCTCGGACATCAGAGTAACCCCCGTGCGGTCAGCCAGTACGACTCGTTGTACCCCAGTTTCGCCCAGTGCAGCGGCGTCGACGGCTCACGGACGTACGGCTCCTCCCCGTAGCCGAACTCGATGAACGTCGCCTCGTCCATCCCGGCCTCGAGGAAGCAGACGGTCTTCCCGTCGTAGGTCGCCGTCGGAACCGTCCCGCGGACGCGGCTGGCGATCCGGTCGGCGACGACGCCCGCCTCGTAGTGGGCGACGCTGCCGGCCTTGCTCGTCGGGACGTCGGCGGTGTCGCCGATCGCATAGACGTCCTCGGCCGCCGTGGCCTCGAGCGTGTGCCTGTCGACGTCGACCCAGCCGTCCTCGCCGAGGCCGGCCGCGGTTACGAGGTCGCTCCCCCGGTGGGGCGGGATCGCCACGAGCAGGTCGTACGCGAGTTCCTTGCCTTCGACGGTCTCGATGACCTCGGCGTCGGGATCGACCTCGTCGACGTTGAAGAACGTCTCGAGGTTCACGTCGCGCTCTTCGAACAGGTCGCTCGCCCAGTCGGCGATCGGCTCGAGGCCGTGGGCGCGGTTGATCGGGTAGGTGTAGGTGAGTTCGACCTCCTCCCGCAGACCGCGCTCGCGGAGCCAGTCGTCGACCATCAGGACGAACTCGACGGGTGCGGCCGGGCACATGTGCGGGACGCCGACGACGCTCAACACGAGGTGTCCCTCGGTGAACGCGGCCAGTTCGTCCCGCAGCGCCTCGGCACCGTCGGGGCCGTAGAAGTGGTGGCCACCCTCCGCCAGGCCGGGAACGGCTTCGGGCTCGAGGGTCGCGCCGGTCGCCAGCACGAGCTGATCGTAGGATAGTGCGGTCGCCCTCTCGGCCAGCGACAGCTGCTTTCGCTCGGTGTCGACGTCGGTGACTTCGTCGATCGTCAGCGTCACGCGCCGGTCGACCAGCTCCTCGATCGGCCGTTTCGCGTCGTCGACCGTCTTCTTTCCGAACGGGACGTACAGGAAGGTCGGCTTGTAGACGTGGTGCTCGTCGGCCGTGATCAGCCGGACGTCGACCTCGCCGGCCTCGATCTCCGGCTGAAGTTCGTCGGCGAGCCGGTTCGCGAGCACGGTACCGCCGGTTCCGCCGCCGACGATGGCGACTCGGTGCATCTCAGTTCACCTCCAGGTAGATACGCCACTCATCGTCCAGTTCCTCGATCTCGAGCAGGTCGTGGCCTGCCTCCTCGAGCCACTCCGGAACGTCGGTCGTGGAGTTGCGGGCCGTGGTCTGCAGTTCGACCACGGTGCCCGGCTCGAGCGTTTTCACCTTCCCGATGAGGTCCATCAGCGGGCCGGGACACGTCGCACCACGCGAGTCGATCGTTACGTCAGGGGATATTGCGTTGGACATCGTTCGATCACGTTTGTGTCTATAGTTTTGTGCAATATAAACAATCTCAGTAACCCCTGTCGGCTGGAATCGTCGAAGGGTATATGAGGTCCTCCTCGGATATCACGAACGACCACGGATACGGAGGGCTGGATCAGTCGGCTGCTTCTTCGGTCCGTTCCTGCGACAGATATTGTTTCCTTTGTACACAACCATTATAGTGATCGAGTGCGAACGACTGCGTGATGGCTGACTCCCAGAACGGAAATCTCGACGACGAACGACAGCGGATTCGCGAAAAGAAAAAGCGCGAACTCCAGAAGCGCCTCGAGGACGGCGAGGAGTCGCTCGAGGACGCCGACGGGACACCCGAAGAGCCGATCCACATCGAGGGGAGCGACCACCTCGACGAGGTCGTCGACGAGTACGACGTCGTGCTCGTGGACTGTTACGCCGACTGGTGTGGCCCCTGTCAGATGCTCGAGCCGACGATCGAAGCGCTGGCCGCCGAGACCGGCGCTGCGGTCGCGAAAGTCGACGTCGACGCTCACCAGCGACTGGCCCAGCAACTCGGCGCGCGCGGGGTCCCGACGCTGGTCCTCTACGCGGACGGCGAGCCGGTCGAGCGGATGGTCGGGGCACAGAACCGCGGGACGCTCGAGGGCCTGATCGAACAACACACGTAACGGCGAGGGCTCGACTCGGCCCGAGGAACGAATCGGACGGACGACCGACGATACGACCACTGCACCACCATGACCACCGACTGGCGACGGGCGCTCGAGACGCAACGCGAGGAGAAAGACCAGTACTTCGGCGAACATCCGCGCTCGCCGTTGCCCGATGGCGAGCGCGAGTCCTTCGACGGCCTCGAGTACTACCCGGTCGACGGCGACTACCGGTTCGAACTCCCCCTCGAGGAGTACGACGATCCCGAACGGGTCACCGTCGGGACGAGCACCGACGGCGAACGGGAGTACCTGCGATGGGGCCAGTTCCGGTTCACTGTCGACGGCGAGGACGTCTCGTTGCAGGCTTACAAGGCCGATCCCGACGACGACCGGCTCTGGGTCCCCTTCCGGGACGCGACGAGCGGGGACGAGACCTACGGCGCAGGTCGATATCTGGACCTCGAGGCCGACCGCCACCGCACCGACGACGGGACCTGGATCCTCGATTTCAACGAGGCGTACAACCCGACCTGTGCCTACTCGGACCGGTACGAGTGTCCGCTCCCGCCGACGGAAAACTGGCTCGAGGTGGCGATCGAGGCCGGCGAGAAGGCCTACTGATTCAGCCCGGGAGGAACAGGTTGAGAATCGCGACGACGATACCGGCCAGCCCCATCCTGACCCCGGCGACGATCCAGTTCTGCTTCGAGATCGAGCCGAGGTAGGCCCCGAACGTAAAGAGGAGGGCGACGCCGACCCCGACGGCGACGAGCGTCGCCTCGAGCAACGAGAAGACGACGCCGTGGCCGAGAAACGGCACTAGCGGGAGGACGATCCCGATCAGGGGGCCGATGCCGCTGGCGACCGCGTTGATCTTGCGTGCACCCTTGCGGCGTTCCTGTACTTCCGTCCCCTCGAGGTCGGTCAACATCGCGCGCTCGATCCGCATCAGTTCCGCCTGCTTCTCGGCGCGTTCGATCTCCCAGACGCTCCAGACGCCGGAGGTTCCGAGCCCGACGGCCGCCCCGAGTCCGATCGTAACGACGGTGAGCCCCTCGTCGACGCCCGAGAGATACGCGCCGACGACGACCCCGATGCTCGTCAGCGTCCCGTCGAACCCGTTGGAGATGAAGTACCGCCGCGAGATGGATCTGACGTCGTCGTCCTCGAGGAGGGTGCGGATGGCGTCCATGCGGTGGCCTCACCGATCCTGCGGCGTGCCGCTTTGCTCGACGAGCCGATCGCCACAGACCACCTGATCGATCGAGTGGACGCTCCCGCCGACGGTCTCGACGGTCCCTTCGACCGCGTCCGTATCGACGTCGTCGCCTTCGATCGTCAGCTTGAGCGTCTGGACCTCGCGGTCGGTCTCGACGAGCACGGCGTTGACACCGTCGACGCTCTCGCAATCGGCGACGGCGGCCGTGAACTCGAGAATGTCGGGCTCGTACGGTTTCAGGACGTCGAGGACGACTCGCCGGATCGGCGGTGTCATGCGCGTGAGGTTCGCGCCGGACGACCTTAGTGGCGGGGGACGGGTTCACCCCCGGTCCCGACCGTCCCGTGAGGAGGAGGGGGCGGTTACCGCTCCAGTCGCCTCGCGACCGACGCGACCCCGAGGTAGCCCGGCAGCGCGACCGCGAGGACGACGGCGAGGATTCCCCAGTCCGTCGGCTCGAGCGGTACCGTCCCGAAGTAGCGGTTCAGCGGCGTGTAAAGCACGGCGAGCTGGAGGGCGATCGAGGCCGCGACGGCGGCCACGAGCCAGCGGTTCGACAGCGTCGGCGTCTCCCGCAGCCAGCGGATCACGTAGAGGCCGACGAACTCGAGGAAGACGAAACCCGTGAACACCATCGTCATCGCGTACGGCGTCGTTTCCGGCGCGCCCTCGAGCGTCGCGAACATGAGCACGAGCAGGACGACGGTCGTGACGGCTCCCATCCCACCGATCAGGGTGACCATCTGCCGGCCGATGATCCCGCCCTCCGGATCGCGGGGCGGCCTGTCCATCACGTCCTCTCCCTCGGGGTCGGCACCCAGTGCCAGCGCCGGCAGCCCGTCGGTCAGCAGGTTGATCCACAGCAACTGGACGGCAGGGAGGATGAGGTAGCCGTACAGCGAGGCGACGAAGACGATCGCCACCTCCGCGACGTTCGCGCTCAGGAGGTAGGCGACGAACTTCCAGACGTTGTCGAAGATCGCCCGCCCGCGTTCGATCGCCCGCTCGATCGTCGCGTAGTTGTCGTCCAGCAGGACCACGTCCGACGCCTGCCGCGCGACGTCAGTCCCGCGGATTCCCATGGCGACGCCGACGTCGGCGTTTTTCAGCGCCGGGGCGTCGTTGACGCCGTCACCTGTCATCGCGACGTCGTGGCCACGGTCCTGCAGCGCCCGGAGGATGCGGACCTTGTGCTCCGGCGACGTTCGCGCGTAGACGTCGACCTCGGCGACCCGCTCGCGGAGCGTCTCGTCGTCCATCCCCTCGATTTCCCGCCCCTCGAGCACCTCGGTGCCGATCCCGAGCGAGTCGGCGATCGCCCGCGCGGTCCGGACGTTGTCGCCGGTCACCATGTTGACGGCGATGCCGGCCCGTTTCGTCGCCGCGATCGCGTCGGCGACCTCCGTCCGCGGCGGGTCGATCATCCCGACCAGCCCGACGAACGTGAGCCCGTCCCCGAGGTCGTCGGCCCCCTCTGGGTCCTCGCGGTAGGCCGTCGCCAGCACCCGGAGCGCGTCGTCCCCGAACCGACGGACCGCGGCCTCGATCCGGTCCCGGCGCTCGTCCGTCAACGCCGCCGGCCCGTCGTGGGTCAGGACTCGATCGCTGTGCTCGAGGACGACCTCGGGAGCGCCCTTGACGTAGCCGACGGTCCCCTCGTCCGTGCGGTGGACCGTCCCCATCCACTTGCGCTCGGAGGAGAACGGCACCTCGTCGGTCCGCGGGTAGTCCGCCGCGAGACGATCCTGCTCGAGGTCGGCCCGATCGGCGGCCTCGAGCAGCGCCCGCTCGGTGGGGTCCCCCTCCTCGAGGGTCGCGTCGTTACAGAGCGCCCCGATCCGCAGGAGCAGTCGCTCGCGCTCCTCGAGGTCGGCCGGGGCGGGCGCGTCGTCGAACTCACGGACGGCGTCGTTCACCCAGAGTCGGCTGACCGTCATCCGCCCCTCGGTGAGCGTGCCGGTCTTGTCCGTACAGACGACGTCGACGGCACCGAGCGCCTCGACGGCCGGTAGCCGCCGGACGAGCGCGTTCTCGGCCGACATCGTCCGGACACCCAGCGCGAGCGTCAGCGTGACCACCGCCGGCAACCCCTCCGGGATGGCGGCGACGGCGAGCGACACGGCGGTCAGCGCCGCCTGGACCGGTTCCGTGCCCCGCAGGATCAACAGCGGCGCGACGAGCGCAGAGAGGACGAGGATGCCGAGTCCGAGGGTCCGCCCCAGTTGGTCGAGGTCCGACTGCAACGGCGTCTGCGTCTCCTTCGTCGCAGCGAGTTCCCGGGCGATCCCTCCGACCTCGGTTTCCATCCCGGTCCCGGTGACCACTGCCTCGCCCTTGCCGCGGGTGACGTTCGTCCCCTTGTAGACCAGGTTCGTCCGATCGGCCAGCGGCGCGTCCGTCTCGACCGCTTCGGTCGACTTCCCGACGGGAACGCTCTCACCGGTCAGGGCCGCCTCGTCGACCTCGAGTTCGGTCGCCTCGAGTAGTCGCCCGTCGGCGGGCACGACGTCACCGCCCCGGAAGACGATCACGTCCCCGGGGACGAGTTCCGTCGCCCCGATTTGGACCTCCTCGCCGTCCCGTCGAACGGTCGCCGTCGGCGCTGCCAGCTCCCGCAGCGACTCGAGGCTTCGTTCGGCCCGGTAGTCCTGAACGAAGCCGAAGATCCCGTTGGCCACGACGATGATAGTGATCAACACGGCGTCGACGGCCTGACCCGCCCAGACCGACAGGACGGCCGCAACGAGCAGGACCCAGATCAGCACGCTGTCGAACTGCGCGACGAGGATCGTCGACGGCGACCGGCCGCCGCCCCGGACGATCTCGTTCTCCCCGTACTCCTCGAGCCGTCGCCGGGCCTCGGCGTCGGAGAGACCCTCCGGACGAGAGTCGAGGGTTTCGAGCACCGCTTCCGGAGAAGCGTCGTGTGGCGACCTCATCCAGTGGACGTTTCTCCCGGAAACCCATAGTGGTACGCCGGTCGGGCCGGTGAAGGCGAGCCACACCGTGAACACGAAGTCGTGGCGCGCAGTAGCCAACGGCAAGCGGTCGATACGGTTCCCGGTTGCGCGGCGATCCGCTGTGCAGCGATCCGTTCGACCGAACGGGCGACCCGGAGGGGACCACGATACCCATGAGTCAGGAACAAGTCACGGTCGATACCGAGGAAACGGGGCCGATAGACACGTTCAGGCAGTTCTTCGCGCTCGAGCGGGACGTGCTGGTGCTCTCGCTTGCGATGTTCGCGTTCAGCCTCGGCTTCCAGATGACCAACCGGTTCATCCCGGAGTACATGGTCGCGCTCGGCGCGTCCGGCTTCGTCGTCGGGCTCTTCGGAACGTTCGGCAATATCATCTCCGCGCTGTACCCGTACCCGGGCGGCGCGATTTCGGATCGGATCGGCTCCCGGTACGCGCTGACGCTGTTCGGGTTGGTCTCGACCGTTGGGTTCGCCGTCTGGCTGTTCGCGCCGACGATCGGCGCGTTCACGGTCGCGGGCGTGATGATCGAGCCGTGGGTCTGGATCTTCGTCGGCCTGGTGCTCGCGCAGGCCTGGAAGTCGTTCGGCCTCGGCGCGACCTTCGCCGTCGTCAAACAGGCGACCGACCCCTCGCGGCTGGCCGCCGGGTTCGCCAGCACGGAGACGTTCCGTCGAACCGCATTCCTGATCGGCCCGGTCCTCGCCGCCGTCCTCATCGACCTCCACCCCGAGTTCACGGTGAGTTTCCGGTACGTGCTGGCGGTAGCGGTCGTCTTCGGTATCGTCGGCACCGTCGTCCAGCACCTCCTCTACGATGCCAGCGAGGACACGTTCGGCGGCGCGTTCGAGGGAATCGGCCGGATCCGTCGGGACCTCCGGGAGATGCCCGCGGAACTCCGGCCGCTCCTGGTCGGCGATACGCTGGTGCGGTTCGCCAACGGGATGGTCTACGTCTTCTTCGTGCTGGTGGTCACCCAGTTCCTCGAGGTCGGCCTCGAGACGACGATCGCAGTCGGCGGGTTCTCCTATGCGGTCGACCTCTCGCCGGCGGCGTTCTTCGGCTACCTGCTGGGCGTCGAGATGTTCATCGCGCTGTTGATCATGGCACCCGCCGCGAAAGCCGCCGAGTACGTCGGACTCAAACCCGTCGTCGCGGTCGGGTTCGCGGTCTACGCGATCTTCCCGGTCGTGCTCATCAATACGCCGCCGAGCGCCGCCGTGCTCGTCGCGGTGTTCGCGTTCTCCGGGCTCCGGTTCGCGGGTCTCCCCTCCCACAAGGCGCTGATCGTCGGCCCGGCCGAACGGGGGGCCGGCGGCCGCGTCACCGGCACCTACTACCTGCTGCGGAACACGATCGTCATCCCGAGTGCGGCGCTTGGCGGCTACCTCTGGGACTTCGTGAGCCCGGAGGTCGCCTTCACCATCGCCGCCGCGATCGGCGTCGTCGGCACCGGCTACTTCCTGGTCTTTGGGAAGGAGTTCGAAGCGTACGCCTGATCCCGGCCACGACCTCCCCCGCTCCACGGGGATAGGCGTATACGACCGGCGGTCGAAGGTCGACGCATGTACGACCTCGTTCTGGTCCCCGTCGACGGCAGCGACGCGGCGACGGCGGCGCTCGAGCACGCCCTCGAAATAGCGACCGACCACGGGGCGACGATTCATCTCCTCTACGTCGCCGACACGAACCGGCCCAGCCTCACTCGGCAGGGGCAGTCGGTCGTCGACGCCCTCGAGCGGGAAGGGGAGGAGGTGATCGCCGACGCGCGGGAGGTGGCCGACAAGTACGACGTCGCCGTCGTCGACGACGTCGTCCAGGGCGATCCGCGGTCCGTGATCCTCGAGTTCGCCGACTCGGAGCCCGCCGACCTCGTGGTGATGGGGACCCACGGGCACCGACCCGGGAAGTACGTTCTCGGCAGTGTCACGGAAGGTGTCGTCCACGAAACCGAAACGCCGGTGCTCGCGGTCCGCGCCGACGACGATGTGCCCGGAGCGTATCCCTACGACGGCGTGCTGGTGCCCACCGACGGGAGCGACCTGGCCCTGGCGGCGGTTCGCCGCGGGAGCGAACTCGCGGCCCGACACGACGCGTCGGTCACCCTGCTCTCGGTCGTCGACGAACCCGCGCTGGGGATCGCCAGCGGCGTCGACTCGATCGCCGATCGGCTGGCCGACGACGCGCGGGATCACCTCGCCGAGGCGGCGACCGTCGCGAGCGACGCGGGGGCAGACGAGGTCGCGACCGAAGTCGAGTTCGGCTCGCCTCCGCGGGAAATCCGTTCGCGTGCGGCAGAGCCGGACGTCGATCTCGTCGTCATGGGAACCCACGGCCGGACCGGACTCGAGCAGCGCCTGCTCGGGTCGGTCACGGAGCGAGTGCTCAGGACCGCGCCGGTCCCCGTCCTCGTGGCGAAGCCGAAGATTCCGGAGGAATAGCCGGCTCCGCTGGTAATTTATACGTCCCGCCCGAGGTCCGAGGTACCGATGGGACTGCTGGAGAACCTCGGGTTCGTCTTCGTCGCCGGATTCATCACGGCCCTCGCGACCGGGGTCGGCGCGCTGCCGTTTTTCTTCTTCGACGACATCAGCGACAGGGGAAACGTCGTGTTGTGGGGGCTCTCGTCGGGGATCATGGTCTCGGCGTCGGTGTTCGGCCTCATCGAGGAAGGGCTGGTCGAGGGAACGCCGCCCCAGATCCTCGCGGGGATGGCCGTCGGCGTCGTGCTAGTCGTCGTCGCCCACGACGTCCTCATGGACGCCGACATCGACCCCCGCGAGTACGAGGAGGCCGACTTCAAGAAACTCGTGCTCATTCTCGGCATCCTGACCGTCCACAGCTTTCCCGAGGGGATCGCCGTCGGCGTCTCCTTCGCGGACCTCGGCCTCGAGGGCGGGACGCAGATCCTCGGCTTTACGGTCCCGGTGCTGGCGATCTTCATGACGATCGCGATCTCGATCCACAACGTCCCCGAGGGGACCGCCATCTCGATCCCGCTGAAGGCCATGGGCGTCTCCAAGTGGAAGATGGTCTGGTGGGCGGTCTTCTCGAGTCTCCCACAGCCGATCGGGGCGGTCATCGCCTTCGCGTTCGTCCGCGTCGCGCGGGAACTGCTCCCCTACGGCTTCGGCTTCGCCGCGGGGGCGATGATCTACCTGGTCCTTTCGGAGTTCATCCCCGAAGCCCTCGAGATCGGTGATCGGCTCCCCAACGGCGGAAAGCCGGAACTCGTCGCGGGGATCGTCCTCGGCGTGGCCGTGATGGTGCCGCTGACGTTCGTCTGATCAGCCGACGACCGCCATCGAGCCGTAGCCCAGCCCGAACGCCAGGAGGAACGACACGATCCAGGCCCCGACCGTGATCGCGAGCTTTCGCGGGCTGACGCCGGCGCCGCCGACGGCGAGCCCCGCGCCGACGATCGCGCTGACGACGATCTCGTTGAACGAGACCGGGACCCCCAGCAGGACCGCCGTCTGGGCGATGAGAAACGAGGGGGTAAGCGTCGCGATCGACCGACGCGGGCCGAGCGAGGCGTACTCCTGGGAGATCGCCTTGATCATCCGCGGCGCACCGGTCCAGGAGCCGACCAGGATGCCGACGCCGCCGCCGAACAGGATGGCAAGCGGCGACACCACGGCAGCGTCGAACAGCGGCAACAGCGGGCCGACCGCGAGGCCGACCTGGCTCGCACCCGCTGAAAAGGCCACGAGTCCGCCGAGTACGAGCAGGAACCGGCGTAACCCGCCGGCTTCGTCCCGGGAGACGTCCCAGCGGACGATGGCACCGGCGAGTACGCCGGCAACCACTGTCACGACGGCTGTGCCAGTCGTCCCCTCGAGCGGCAGGACGCCGGCACCGGCGGTCGCGAGTGTCCCGCCGACGCCCGCGAAGAACGCGAACTCGAGGTTCGCGACGACGGCCCCGACCAGCCCCGCGAGGAGGGGGACGCTGACACGTTCGGGGACGTCGGGTCGGGGAAGGAGACTCGCAATGCCGTAGGCGACACCACCGCCGATAAACGGTGTAAGGAGCCACACCGCGCCGATCTCGGCGTACTTCCCCCAGGCCGGATCGCCGCCGAGGGCGAACCCGACGCCGACGACCGACCCGGTGACCGTGAACGCGGTCGCGATCGGGTAGCCGGTAACGATCCCGATCGCCATCAGGCCCGCGCCGATCAGCAACACGACGATGACGGCGGTCGGCGGGAGCGAGACACCGGCGACCAGGTCGCGGCCGACGGCCTTGGAGACGCTCGCGCCCTGCGTGACCGCGCCGGCGAACCCGAGTATGCCGACGAAGAAGGCGGCCCGCATCGTCGAGACGGCGTTCGCGCCGACCGCCGGGGCGAACGGGGTCGCGCCGCTCGAGCCAGCGCCGATGGCCCAGGCCATGAACAGACTCGAGAGTGCGGCGACGACGAACGTCAGTAGTGGTAGGGGTTCCATTGGAGGGGCGAAAATACGGTTGTCGGTTCGGGGGAAATCAGTCGGCGCCCGCGGGAGCGGTCTCGCTCCCGGTCCGGTGACTGCGCCAGTACCCCTGGAGGTACGCGCCGACGAACATGCCGGCGAGCGCCCAGAGGATGGTGACGTTGCCGATGCCGAGGCTGGCGTAGGCTGCGCCGGGGCAGATCCCCGACAGCCCCCAGCCGACGCCGAAGATCGCGCCGCCGATCAGGACGTTGCGGTCGAACGGCTTCAGCCGGCGGCCGTAGGTGTTGCCGGTCAGGGGTGCGCGGTCGAACAGCCGCGGCATCACCGCGAAGGCGATGCCGGAGACGATCGCTGCACCGAACATGACGAACACCAGCCCGAAGTCCTGGAACTGCAGGAAGTTCAGGACCACTTCGGGCTGGGCCATGTGGCTGAACCCGAGGCCGAATCCGAAGATCAGGCCGCCGACGAAGATCAGCGGCATGAACAGGGGATGTCGGTCCTCGCTCATGCCTCGTCACCCCAGTGGCCATCTCGAGCGGCTCGTCCGGGAATCCCGTCCGTCATGGACTCACCCCCAGTGCCATCACCGTCTGGGCCGTCAGGATCGCCACGAGCATGAACGTGATCACGCCGACGATCGACGTCTTCGAGGCAGAGCCGACGCCACAGACGCCGTGGCCCGACGTACAGCCTTTGCCGATCCGGGTGCCGATGCCGACCAGCACTCCGCCGAGGAACAGCCGCCACGGCTGGACCTCGGTCAGCCAGATCGTGAAGCCGCCGATCTCGCGCAACTGGCCGGTCGTCCCGGGCTCGTAGAGGCCGCTCGAGACCAGCCCCGACTGGAACGACATCGCGTACGCCGCCGCGCCCGCGATGATCCCGAGCGTGAAGACGACGCGCCAGTCCCGGGAGCCGCGGTACCGCTGGAACCGCGACTGGTCCGAGACGTACGACAGCGTCGATTCGAGGAACGTACTCGCCCCCGCCGGGATGCCGGTGCCGAGGTAGATGACGACGGCTCCGAGGCCGACGAGCAGCCCCCCGACGGCGTAGCGGCTGATCCCTTCGGGGAAGAGGGTCTCGAACAGCGCCGGGTCGATGAGTTCGGTTACCATTCGGGTAGGGCGGCGTTAGTCACCGGCCAGCGACTCCTGGCTGGCGGCACAGTTGTTCGGGCCGAGCTCGAGTTCGAACGCCTCCTCGTCGTCGGCCTCCTGCTGGCCGAGGTTCGTCGGGATGATGTCCTCGTAGTTGGCCGGACGGGGCGGCATGTCCGAGAGGATCAGCTCGACGAAGTCGTCTTCGTCCATCGTCAGCGCGTCCATCTCTTCCTCGAGCTGACCGATCGGTGCGGTGTAGGTGCCGTCCTCGGCTGGCTCTGCGGCGTCGCTGAAGTGTGCGCCGCCGATCAACGTGTCGTCGGGCAGCGTGAGTACGCGTTCCTGCAGCGACTCGTAGAGCTGTGCGGCGGCCTCGGGCGCGCCGTCGTCGCCCTCCTCCAGGTCGGGGCGGGCAACGCTCTCGACGAACAGACCGTCGCCCGTCGCGAGCAGCGAGCCGTCGATCAGGTACGAGGTCATCCCGGAGGTGTGCCCGGGCGTGTAGACGGTCTCGATGGTGGCGTCGCCGACCTCGAACTCGTCACCGTCCGCCGCGAGGGTCATCTCGTCGGCGTAGGTCACGCCGCGGTCGACCGACGCCTCGGGGATGACGCCCTCGACGCCGACCGCATCGAGCGCGCGGACGCCCGAGATGTGGTCCGCGTGGATGTGCGTATCGATCGCGTAGGTCAGGTCGACGTCGAGTTCGTCTACGTCGTCGAGGTACCGATCCGTGAACGCACGCAGCGGGTCGATCACGGCCGCTTCGTCGCCGTCGACGACGAGGTAGCCGAGACAGCCGCTCGAGGGGCGCTGGTACTGGTACAGCGTCCCCGCGCCGTCGTAGCGGTCGACCTCGACGCGCTCGTAGATGCGCGCCCAGCCGTTCATCCCGTCCTCGAGGTGTTCGACCTCGTAGCCGCGCTCTTTCAGCGTGCCCGCGACGTACTCGCTGGCGCCGCCTTTCGCACAGAGGACGGTGATTTCGCGGTCGTCCGGAATTCGTCCAAGAACGTCGTCGTCGATCTCGTCTTCGAGGAATTCGAAGTACGGGACGTTGATCGACTCGACGTTCTCGCCGTCGATTCGCCACTCTTCGTAGTCGCTTTGCATCCGCGCGTCGAGGATCGTCAGTTCCTCGCCGGCGTCGATTCGGGCCTTCAGCGCTTCCGGCGTCACGGAGTCGACCGTCACGTCCGGAGTCGGGAAGTCCATTTCGTCCATGTTGTACAGTTCCCCGTATCGGCCGCTCCCACTTAAGAGTTTGTATAGTATTTCGTTTACTGCACAATACAAGGAACGGGTGCGTATGCATAAACAGCCCTCAAACGACCCTCGTGCGCGGATACACCTTCAAAATAGTCTCCCGACGAATAGCGGCTATTCACGTGGCGAACAATAACCGATACGCTTTTATGGGAACAGACAATATTGTGTGATAGCTCCAATACAGAGCAACAGATCACACATGAGTTCGGAATACGAATCCACCGAGACCCTAGACGTGAAAGGACAGTCCTGCCCGATGCCCGTCGTCAAGACCAAGCAAGCGATCGACGACCTCGAAGCCGACGAGGTGCTCGAGGTCGTCGCCACCGACTCGGGAAGCATGAGCGACATCCAGGGCTGGGCGAAGGGAACCGACGGCGTCGAACTCCTCGATCAGGTCGAGGGGGACGGCACGTACACGCACTACGTGAAAAAGACCAACTAAAATGAGCACGGACACCCAGCCGTCATCGATCGACAGCGACGAGGATGCCGCCGCCGAACTCGAGGCCCTCCGCGAGCGCGTCGCGGAACTCGAGGAGTCTGTCGCCGACGCGGCCGACGACGACGGCGGAAAGAAGATGACGATCATCGCTACCCAGGGCACCTTCGACATGGCCTACCCGCCGCTGATCCTCGCGAGCACGGCGGCCGCCTTCGACTGGGACGTCGTCGTCTTCCACACCTTCTGGGGGCTGGACATCCTCCACGAGGAGAACTCGAAGAACCTCAAGCTGAGCGCCGTCGGTAACCCGAACATGCCGATGCCGAACGCGCTCGCGGCCCTGCCCGGGATGGACGCCATGGCGACGAAGATGATGCGAAAGCGCATCGACGAGAACGACACGGCGACCATCGAAGAACTGATCGACCTCTCGCTGGACCAGGGCGTCGAACTACAGGCCTGCCAGATGACGATCGAGTTGATGGACTACGACGAGGACGACTTCTACGACGGCGTCACCACCGGCGTCGGCGCGGCGACCGCACTCCAGCACATGGCTGAGTCCGACGTCCAGTTGCTCGTCTAACGCGCCGACACCACTCCCCAGTATGACCGACAGTTCCCATCGGCCGTCCGAGACGCCGCTCTCCCTGCGGGTCGTCGAGACCGTCGCCGACGCCGAGGACGTCGCCCCCACGGAGCTGCAGCCACCGATCAACCACGCCGTCGACGCGTCCGCGCTGAACCGACTGTTCGACGGAACCGCCTCCGGGGACTCGAGTCCCGCTGATTGCGTCACCTTTCGGTACTGCGGCTACGACGTGACCGTCCACGCGAACGGACGTGTCGACCTCTCCTGAAGCCCTGAAACGGATTTCTCGTCGCGGAGCGACGATGCGACCGTCTCTACGGACGGACCTTATTTGTTTTTAATATTGGGTAACCTACGAAATACTTTACTCGTCCGCCGTGCTAGTCCCGAGTATGACCGATCCGTTCGTCATCGTCGGCGGCGACGCAGCAGGAATGAGCGCCGCGAGCAAAGCCAAGCGCGAGGACCCCGACCGCGAGGTCGTCGTCTTCGAGAAGGGCGACTGGGTCTCGTACGCAGCCTGTGGCATGCCCTACTACGTCAAAGGAGAGGTCGACGACCTCGAGGACCTGGTGGCAGTCACGCCCGAGGAGTTCCGGGAGGAACGCGACGTCGACCTCCGAACGGGCCACGAGGTCGTCGCGATCGACCCCGAGGCCAAGACGGTGACCGTCGACGCCGACGGCGAGCGGTTCGACCAGCCGTACGGTGACCTGCTGATCGCCACCGGCGCGCGGGCGGTCGAGCCGCCGTTCGAGGGGTTCGACCTCGAGGGCGTGTTCACGCTCCGGAGCATGGACGAGGCGGACGCGATAGAGGACTTCGTGGACGAGCAGGAGCCTCGTACGGCGGCCATCGTCGGCGGCGGGTACGTCGGCGTCGAGATGGCCGAGGCGCTCGTCGAACGGGGGATCGACGTCTCCGTCTTCGAGATGCTGCCACGGATCCTCCAGCCCTTCGGCGAGGCGACCGCCAGCACCGTCGCGGACCACCTCCGCGAGCAGGGGGTCGACCTCCACCTCGAGACGGCGGTCGAGGGGTTCGGCGGCGTCGACCGGGTCGAGACGGTCCAACTCGAGGACGACGCGGTGTCGGCCGACCTGGTCGTCGTTGGCGTCGGCGTCGCCCCCAACGTCGAACTCGCCGAGGAGGCGGGGATCGACCTCGGGCCGACGGGGGCCATCGCGACCGACGAGTACGGCCGCACGAACTACGAGGACGTCTTCGCGGCGGGCGACTGCGCGGAGGAGGACCACGTCGTCACCGGCGAGCCCGATCACGTCCCGCTCGCGCTCACGGCCAACCGTGCGGGACGGGCGATCGGGACGACGGTCGCGGGCGATCCCACGCCGACCGGCGGCACCGCCGGCACGGCGATCGTCAAGGCCTTCGACCTGGGCGCAGCCCGGACGGGCATCCTCGAGGACGACCGGGCGCGCGAGGCCGGTTTCGATCCCGTCTCCGTGACGATCGATGCGGCCACGCGTCCGCACTACTACCCGGGCGCGACCGAACTCACGGTGACGCTGGTCGCGGACGGCGAGAGCGGGCGCGTCCTCGGCGCGAGCGTCGTCGGCGAGGAGGGAGTCAAGCGGATCGACACGGTCGCGACGGCGGTACACGCGGAACTGACCGTCGCCGAACTCCGCAACCTCGATCTGGCGTACGCACCGCCCTTTAGCCCCGTCTGGGACCCGATCCTCACCGCGGCGAAGGTCCTCGAGGGGAACGTCGACGGGTAACGGCGAGGTGACTTCAGGCTCTGAGAACAGTCGCAACATATGACCTGACTCGATGCCAAAGGGCGACTATCAGGAGTCGACGATGAGCGAACAGGACCCTACCGAACGAAAGCAGTCGGACCCGTACTGCAACCGGGACGATCTCGAGCGACTCGAGGAAGCGACCGACTCGGACGTCGCGGACGCGATCGCCGAACTCGAGGGCGCAGAATCGGACGACGAGTAGGCGGTTCGCCGTTGCCGCCCCGTCTCCTTTCCCCTCCGACCCCGCCTCGCCGCCCGTCGACCTTGTCGCCGGCCTCGTCCCCGTCCTCGTTCCCCTCCGCTCAGAACAACTCGACGCGTATCCCTGCGTCCTCTACGTCCGACGCGAACGCCTCCGGGTCGGTCTCGATCGGGTCGAACGTATCGTAGTGGACCGGCAGCACCAGCTCCGGCTCCACGCTGCGCGCGAAGTCCGCGGCCTCGTGGCGGTCCATCGTGAAGTGGCCCCCGATCGGCGGGACGAACACGTCCGCCCTGATCCCCTCGTGGTGCGGGAGGAAGTCCGTATCCGAGGGGACGTAGACGGTCGTCCCCTCGAGATCCAGGATCAGACCGATCACCTCCCCGTCGGCGTGGAACGGCTCGCCGTCGTCGTCGACGTGGTCCCCGCCGGGATCGTTGTACGCCGGGACGGTTCTGACGTCGATTCCGTCGACCGTTACCTCCCCCTCGTAAGGGAGGTCGACGACGTCGAACGTGAGGTCGGCGGTGTCGACGTCTTCGTAGACGGCGACCGTCGCATCCTTGCCGGCGACGGCCTCGATGGCGTCGGGATCGTAGTGATCGAAGTCGTCGTGGGTGACGAAGACGACGTCGCCGTCACCGGGTTCGCCCTCGAGTACGTCGCTCCACGGATCGACGTAGACGACGGTGCCGTCGTCGGTTTCGATGCGGACGCTGGCGTGGCCGAGTCGCTCGAACGCGAGCGAGTCGTAGTCGACGGACATCGGTGGTAGCTGCACCGCGCTAGGTCTTAGTACCGCCGCCCAGCCGACGCCCGCCGTCGCTCGTGCGGGAGAAACGGGAGCGGTCGCGAGGGCGGGACGATCACTCGGGAACGATCCAGGCCAGCGTCGCCCCGCGTTCTACCTCGTCGTCCTCCTCGAGGACGATTTCGGCGAGTTCGCCCGCGACGGGCGCGGGCACGTCGACGCTGACTTTCTCGACCTGGTACTCGCAGATCGTCTCGCCCTCCGTGACGTGGCTCCCCTCGCGGGCGAACCAGTTGACGACGACGCCCTCGTCCTCCTCGGCGTCGTCCGGCCAGACGGCGTCCGTATCGACGGCGACGCGGTCCTCGCCCGCGCTCATTCTGCCCCCGATTCGGTCGACCGAACGCTCCTGACCGCCGCCGCGACGTCCTCGGCGCCCGGGATCACCTCGTTCTCCATCGGCCTGGAGTACGGCAGCGGCACGTCCGGCACCGCGACCCGCTCGACGCCCTCGAGGTCGGCCAGCCGGTCCTCCGCGACGGAGGCGATGATCTCGCCGGTGACGCCGTAGGAGCGGTAGTCCTCGTCGACGACCACGAGGTGACCGGTCTTCGCTACCGACTCGCGGACGGTCTCCGTGTCCAGCGGCACCAGCGTCCGCAGGTCGATCACCTCGGCGTCGATCCCGTCGTCGGCGAGCTCCGCCGCGGCCTCGAGCGCGCGGTGGACGTGCAGGCCGAGCGTGACGACCGTGACGTCCTCGCCCTCGCGTTTCACATCGGCGCTGCCGAAAGGGATCGTGTACGCCTCCTCCGGCACGGGCGTCTTCGGCCCGTCGGGAGCGGGCATCCAGCCGATCCCCATCAGTCGCTTGTGGAACATGTAGACGACCGGGTCGTCGTCCCGGATGGCGTTGTGCATCAGCCCCTTCGCGTCGTACGCCGTCGAGGGGACCACGACCTTCATCCCCGGCAGGTGGGCGAAGGTGCCGTACAGCGTCTGGGAGTGCTGGGCGGCGTCGTTGTAGGTCCCACCGACGGCGGTGGTCAACACCATCGGAACCGACACGCTCGCCCCGCTCATGTACGTGTTCTTCGCCATCTGGTTGTAGATCTGGTCCATACAGACGCCGAAGAAGTCGACGAACATCAGCTCCGCAATCGGGCGCATCCCCTCCTGTGCGGCCCCGACGGCGGCCCCGATGTAGGCCGTCTCGCTGATCGGCACGTCCATGATCCGGTCGTGGCCGAACTCCTCGAGCAGCCCCTCGGTGCTGTCGAAGATGCCGCCGTAGTCGGCGACGTCCTCGCCCATGTAGAAGACCTCCTCGTCCTCGCGCATCTCGTGGGCGATCGCCTCGACCATCGCGCGGCTCATCGTCAGGTCGCGCTCGACGACCTGTGGTTCGGCGTCGCCTGCGGTCTCGGCTTCGGGCTCTTGTTCGGGTTCGGATTCCGCCATCAGTCATCACCCCCGCTTTCCACACCCGCTCTCGCGTCCGTCCCCAGGTCGTACGCGGGTTCCTCGTCGGTCACGCCCGACGGCGGGTTCGCGAACACGTCCTCGTAGGCGTCCTCGGGCGACGGTTCGGGCTGGTCCTTGGCCCACTCGATCGCCTCGTCGACCCGCTCGTGGGCGTCCTCCCGGATCGACTCGAGAGTCTCGTCCTCGACGCCGCGTCGGCGCAGTTCCGCCGCCAGCCGCTCGATCGAGTCGCGGTCGGCCGCCGCCTCCTGGTCGGCCTCGGGGCGGTAGGTCTGGGGATCCCCCATGAAGTGACCCATCCGCCGGTGGACCTGTACCTCGAGCAGCGACGGCCCGTTGCGGTCTCGAGCGCGGCCGATGGCCTCCTTCGCGGCCTCGGAGACGGCGACGGCGTCGTCGCTGTCGACGCGGGTGCCGGGCATGTCGAACCCCTCGGCCCGCCGGGAGCCGTCCGCGACGTCCGAGACGCGCTCTTTGGGCATGCTGATCGCCCAGTCGTTGTCCTCGATCACGAAGACCACCGGGAGTTCGCGGACCGCCGCGAGGTTCAGCGACTCGAAGAAGCCGCCCTGGCTGATCGCGCCCTCCCCGAGGAAGGCGACGGCGACGCTGTCCTCGTTTCGCTTGCTCGCGGCGAGTCCGGCCCCGACCGCGGGCGGACACCCCTCGGCGATGATCCCGCTGCAGGCAAAGCCCGCGTCGGGATCGAACAGGTGCATGTGCCCGCCCTTGCCGCCACAGAGGCCGGTCTCGCGGCCGAATATCTCCGCGGTCATGCGCTTCAGGTCGACCCCCTTCGCGATGGCGACGTGGTGTGGCCGGTGGGGCGCGGTCACCGTGTCGTCGTCCCGTAGGTGCCGGCAGACCCCCGCGGCCGCGGCTTCCTGGCCGGCGGCCAGGTGCAGCTCCCCCGGGATCGGGCCGGCCGAGATGTCGAAAGCCGGCTGTTTCCCCTCCAGGTACTCCTCCTGGAGTCGTTCCTCGTAGTATCGGGCCGTGACCATGTCCTCGAACATGGCTTGTAGTTCGGTAACTCCTCCCATGGATACCCGAGCGGGGGTTCCACACGAGGGTAGTTATAGGTATCTCGCGGGGCCCGACGCCCGCCTCCGAGGAACGCTTTTGTGCCGGCCGTCGCTTGTCCCCGTATGAGCGAGTCGGAGCCGGAGTCGGGCACGGACCGCGGCGCCGACGGACCAGGCGACCGCGAGGGCGAGTCCCGCGGAGAGTACGCGCTCGAGGAGGACGACCGGGACGCCGTCGACGTCGACGACGTCCTCGAGCGCCTGGACGAACTCGAGCGGTCGGTCTCGAGCCCCTCCGAGCGGGCCGACGTCCGCAGCGTCCGGCGGATGCTCGAGCGGGTCCCGGGTGGTCGGTCGGTCAGCAACGGCATCCAGCGGTACACGACCCGGGACGTCGCCGAGGGGTTCGTCGGCGGCGTCCTGCTGTCGCTACCGATGGTCGTGGAGGACGGCGTCTTCGAGATCGCCGCGTGGTTCCTCGAGGCGACCGTCGCCGGGATCCCGGTCGCGCTGGTCGCGAACGTGACGTTCATCGTCCTCCTGACCCACGGGTTACTCTACTGGACCGATTTCCGGGACGTTGAGGTATCGAGACCCCTGTTCGGGATCGTCCCGCGGCGATTGCTCGGCGTCCTGTCCGTGTCGTTTCTCACCGCCGTGTTCCTGCTGGTGCTGTGGGGCCGACACGCGGCGGGCGACCCGACGCCCCTCGAGTTCTTCGCACGGGCGACGATCGTCTGGGCCGCGGCCGCGGTCGGCGCGTCGCTGGGGGACATCCTTCCCGGAGAAAGCGAGGGAACCGAGGTCGCGCTCGAGTCCGTCGGAATGGGGGAGGACGACTGAGCGAAAGAGAGCGAACCGACGCGCGCTTGCAGTTCTTATTCGTCCGGAAGCGGGGAGATCGTGACGACGGCTTCGCCATCGATGACCGTCCGGTCGTGGTTCTCATCGCCGTCGTCGTTGCCGTCGCCGTCGTCGCTGCCGTCGCCGTCGTCGGCAACCGACGAAACCGTCGTTCGCACCCGATACCGATCGTCACCCAGGTCCTCGAGGAGTTCACACTCCGCGGTGACCGCGTCGCCGATTTCGACCGGCGCGAGGAACTCGAGATCCTGAGACAGGTAGACCGTCGTCCCCGGGAACCGGGCCAGCGCGGCGCTGATCGTCCCGGCGACGAGCGTGCCGTGTGCGATGCGACCGTCGAACATCGTCCCTTCGGCGAACCCGTCCTCGAGGTGGAGGCGATTGGTGTCGCCGGAGGCGGTCGCGAACGCCGAGACGTCGGGCTCGGAGATCCGTTTGGTGAACCGTACGTACTCGCCGACGCCGAGTTCGTCGTGTTCCTCGACGGAGCGTTCGGTCAGCCACGCCTCGTCGCCGAAGGAGAGTTCGGCCAGCGGCGACTCGACGGTCGTCGAGTTCACGCAGTCGCGGTCGGCGTCGCTCGTCTCCGACGCCGTCGGCGGCTGGACACCCATCGATGCGAGGAGCGCGTTGTTCGCCTCGAGATAGCTGTTGAACACGTGTTTCGAGATGCTGGACCACTGCTCGCGTACCGGTGTAACGGTTGACGTCTCGGAGTCCGGACTGTGAGTGCTCATGGTGAATACGTCGCCGGCTCGCTCGAGAGCGGTGCCAGCGAAGCGACGACGACTAGTTTGCGATCGCGTCCCTTGGCGTCGTTGCCAAATCGTATTGTCACTGCGATCGTGACCGTTCACGTTTCGAACTGGTCGAACGCGAACGGGGGGCCGCCAGCTAGAGCGCCGCGATCCCACCCAGGAATTTGGTACTCACGTCGTTGAACGCCCGCGGCCGGTCCTGGTTGACCAGGTGGCCCGACCGGTCCAGCGTGAGGTGCCGGCCGTCGTCGACCGTCGCCGCGATACGCTCACCCTGGCGAACGACCGGTGGGGCCTCCTGTTCGCCGTGGACGACGAGCGTCGGCGTCGAGACGCCCGACAGCGACGGGGGATCGTACCGGAAGAGGGCGTCGAAGACCTTCCGGAACTCCGCGTTCGAGACCTCGCCGACGGCCTCCATGGCCGACGACTGGGTTGCCGGGTCGACGGAGAGCCACCGCTGCCCCGTCGTCGCGCGGATCGAGTACAGCAACGATCGGAAGGTCGCCCGCGGGCCGGCCATCGACAGCGAGGTGGATACCGCCGGCAGCGGCGAGGCGAACCCCTTGATGCCGGTCGGCAGGTCGACCGGCGGCATCGAACGCAGTGCGCCCGCGAGGATCGCGCCGGCCGCCCGGTCCGGGTTGCGGTGGAGGTACTCCTGGACGACCATCGATCCCAGGGAAAGACCACAGAGGATCGGCTCGGGGGCCTCAGCGTCAGCGTCCGCCTCTAGCTGACCGAGCAACGCCTCGAGGTCGTCGGCGAAGAGTTCGATCGAGTACCGATCGCGGTCGGTCGAGCCCGTGTTGCCGTGGCCGCGAAGGTCCATCGTGACGACGCGGTAGTCGTCGGCGAAGTGCTCGACCTGTGGCTTCCAGGAGCGGCCGTTCATCCAGCCGCCGTGGACGAACACGAGCGGCCTGCCGTCGCCGCGGACGTCGTACCAGAGGGAGCCGGAGCCGTCGTCGAACGGGAACGTTGCCATCGACACCGACTGTGTGCCGAGCGCATATATACTGTCTGCCGGACCTAGCGCGAGTCGTCGTCACCGCCGCCCTCGAGCCACCGGTCCCAGAACGGTTCGAACTCGGAGTCGTCCTCGGCGATCCGGCTCCACTCCGCGAGGCCGCGCTCCTCGCGGCTCCCGGGGATCGTGTTGTCGAGCACGAGCGCCGCCAGGCCGCCGACGGCCATTCCCGTCGACCCGACGATGAAGACGGTGTCGACGACGGCGAGCGCCGCGGCCTCGAGCCAGGCCGCGACGACCGTACCGGCGACGGGGCCCGCCTCGAGCAGCGGGGCGAGCGTCGCCTGTGGGTCGATGGCGGCGCGGAACGCGAGCGTGCTCTCGAAGTTCGCCATGTACTCCGGGATCGCCAGCCCGACGAAGAGGGCGAAGCCGACGACGAAGACGTTTCTCGAGGAGTCGAGGTCGACGTGTCGCAGGTTCGAGACGCCGACGGCGACGATCTGGGCGAACATCGCGACGAAGAGCCCGCCGATGATCGGGTCCGGGATCGTCGCGATGAGCTGGCCGAAGTAGCCGACGAAGCCGGCGATCAGCATGACGACAGCGCCGATCTGGACGACGTACCGCGAGGCGACGCCGGTGAGCCCGATCGCGCCGATGTTCTCGGAGTAGGAGGTCGACCCGCCGGTCCCCATCAGGCCGGAGAACACGTTCATCAGGCCCTCCATCCCGATCCCGTGGTTGATCCGCTTCTCGCTCGGCGCGGCCGACCCTGTCAGGTTCGCGACCGCGTAGTAGTCGCCGATGCTCTCGACCATCGAGGCGAGTACGCCCGCGAACATGCCGACGACGAACGGGGTCGTCACCTGCGGGGTCCCCCACTGGAGCGGGTGGATGGGCAACAGCAGCGACGCGTCGGTCACGTCGCCGAGCGGCACGTGTCCCGGGTGACCGGCGCTCAGGACGCCGAGCCAGGACAGCGTCGCGGCGACAATCCAGGCGATGCCGATCGCGAGCAAGACCGGATACAGTCTGAACGCCCGGTGCTGGAACTCGAGGTACTGGGAGAAAAGCAGGATGAGCCCGAGGGTGAGCCCGAGCAGCCACCAGCTCTGGTCCGGGCCGGTCACCTGCGGCGCGTCGAACAGCGCCAGACCGATCAGCGCGATGGTCGGCGCGATGACGACCGGCGAGAGGTACCGTCTGAGCTTGCCCACCAGCCCCAGATAGCCCATCGCGACCTGGACGAGCGCGGCGACGACGATCGCCCCCTGTAACTGGAGCAGGGCCGCTTGCCAGGCCGGTTGCCCCTCGAGACCCCCGAGGTCGCCGGCCGTGACGACCGCGACGATGGCGAGGGCCGGTGCGAGCATCGAGAACGGCGCGCCCTGGACGATCGGGTACCGGTTCCCGAACGTCGTCTGGGCGAGCGTCGCGATCCCCGAGACGACGAAGAACGTGCCGATGAACTGGGCGCGGATCCCGTCGGGCATGCCCATCGCCTCAGCCAGGATCAGCGGGACCGCGATGTTGGCCCCGACCATCGTCAGGTAGTGCTGGATCCCGAGCACCGCCGATTCGCCGAGGGGCGGTTCGTCCTCGATTCCGTACGCGATCTCGTCCGTGGTTCCGGTAGCCTTCTCCCCCTCTTCCGCTTCCGCTTCAACTGCCGCTGGATCGTCCTCCTTCATGCTCGATGTGATCTCGTCGGAAAAGGGAAGAGGGGCTTCAAGTGAGTGTTGATACGCAGCCGAACCTCGCCGCCGTCCGTCGATATCGCGTACTCTCTCGCGCTAGTCGCTCTCGCTCGCCGCGTTTGCTTCCGTTCGGATCACCGCGGGCGACAGCGCCGACAGGTCCACCAGCCGACCGCCGGTCTCCTCGGCGATCACGTCCGTCAGATCGGCCCGCCGATCTTCTCCCCCAGCGTCGACCACGAGCACGCGCGCGCCGCTGTCCGCCAGTCCGCGGGCCGCCCGCCGAGTCGCCGCCGTGGGACTGCCGTCCGCGACGTTCGCCCGGCCGTCCGTGACGAGGACGACCACCGACGCCTCGGTCTCCGCCCGCTCGAGGACGCGCCGCGAGGTCTCGAGCCCCGCCGGAAGCGGCGTCCGGTCCCCGGTCGGGAGTTCCTTGAGGTGGCGCGCGGCGAGGGAGACGCTGTCCGTCGGCGGCAGCAGGACCTCGGCGTCGTCGCCCGCGAACGTCACGAACGCGACCCGGTCCCGCTGGCGGTAGCTGTCCCGCAGCAGTTCGAGGACGACGCCTTTCGCGGCCCGCATCGCCGGCCGCATCGAGGCGCTGGCGTCGACCGCGAAGACGATCGTCGCCGCCGCGTCGCCGGCGCGAACCGACCGCCGGAGATCACGTTCGCGGACGCTCGAGTCGCCTCGGGAGGCCGCCGCGCGAACCGACGCCGCCGCGTCGACGGGGCCGTCACCCGAAGCCGAGGCGCGTTCGGTCCTGACGCGTGCACCCCGATTGTTCGCGCTCGGCGTCGCTGACCCCCTGTCCCCGGCTCCGGCGGCCGCCGCATCCGGCGAGTCCTCGAGGTCGGCCGACTCGAGGTCGGGAGCCGCGGCGTCCCCGATCTCGGCGCGCCGCTGGCCGGGAACGATGGGGGTCGCGTTCTCGTTTCCGTCGGTTTCGGGACCGTCCCCGCTCGAGTCGGTCTCCCTGCTCGAGTCCGTCGGGTCACTCGAGCCGGAACGGTCCTCGAGCGTCGTAGGCGCGGGTTCGCCCTCTCCGCCTCCCTCACCTTTTTCGTTCCCGTTCGGATCGCCGTCGCCGGACCGCCCGGAGCGGTCTGCGGACCCGTCGTCCGCCTCCGTACCGTCATCGTCGACGCTGCCGGGCGAGTCCGCACCGTCATCACCGTCGCTCCCGTCCCGATCGGCGGTCGACTCGTCCTCGCGGTCGGATCGCTCCTCGCCGTCGCCGTCGTCCTCCGGGTCGCCCTCCTCGCGGGGCTCGTCGAACCGTTCCTCGAGCAACTCCTCGAGGTCCGGCGGCTCCTCGAACGGATCGCTGCGGAGCCGATGCGGGAGCGCGTACCGGGCCGCCTCGCGGACGTCCGACTCGATGACCGTCGTGTGGCCCTCGAGCGCGGCCAGGGTCGTCGCCGTCCGGGCGATGGCCACGTCGCCGCGGTGGCCGTCGACGCCCGCATCCAGACAGAGGCGCGCGATCTCCTCCTTGAACTCCCTCGGGAGGGAGACCTCGGGAAGTCGCTCGCGAGCCTCGCGGAGGTCCGTCCGGAGCGTGGCGACATCGTCCGCGAACGCCGTCCCCGTCGACGGCTCGCCGCCGTCTCCGTCGCCCGCATCGTCGTCGCTTCCGTCCTCGAGCACGCGATCCATGACCTCGACGCGGTCCGCCACGTCCCGACACCCCTCGACGGCCGCCCGGAGCGCGAACCGGTCACGCAACTGTGGGCGGAGGTCGCCCTCCTCGGGGTTCATCGTTCCGATCAGCGTGAACTCGGCCGGATGGGAGACGCTCATGCCGTCGCGTTCGACCGTGTTGACGCCGGTCGCGGCGGCGTCGAGGAGTACGTCGACCAGGTGGTCCTCGAGCAGGTTCACCTCGTCGACGTAGAGGATCCCCCGATGGGCGCGGGCCAGCAGGCCGGGATCGAAGTCGGCCTCGCCGGCGAGCGCGTCCTCGACCGAGAGGGTGCCGACGACCCGATCACGCGTCGCGCCGAGCGGGAGCGTCACGAGCGGGACCGGCCGGGTTTCGACCGGGAGTTCGTCCGGGTCCCGGTCTCGACAGTCGGCACACTGGAGGGCGGGGTCCTCGGGGTCACAGCCGTAGGGACAGTCCGCGACGGCACGCTGGTCGGGGAGCAAGTCTGCGAGTCCGCGGACCGCCGTGGACTTCGCGGTCCCCTTCTCGCCGGCGATCAACGCTCCGTCCAGGTCGTCGTTGACCGCGACGGCGAGCAACACTCGCTTGAGCTCCCGCTGGCCGACGATCGCCGGAAAGGGGAGCGACGATAGCTTTTTGTCCCCGGCGTTTGCAACCATGGTTGAGCTAATACAATAGAGGTTTAAAAACTCGATGACACGGATCGGGATCTACACGGCGACGGAGAACGAGCTCGGATCGATCGGGCGGGCCGCCGAACGGCTCGCCGACGAACGAACGGACATCGAGTTGGTCGTCCGCTCGGAGAGCGACCTCGAGGACGAAGCCGACATCGAGGCGTTCGTCGACGACCTCCGGGACGCCGCGGCGGCGATCTTCTGGCTCCACGGGGCCGATGACAGCATGCCCGGCTACGAGTACGCCACGGGAGCGCTCGAGGAGGCCGGCGTCCCGCTGATCGTCAAGGCGACCGGCGATGCGTTCGCCCTCGAGGACACGACGGTCTCTACCGAGCATCGGGACCGCGTCTACGACTACCTCGAGCGCGGCGGGACGATCAACGTCGAGAACCTGTGTCGGTTCCTGGCGGCCGAGTACGAGGGGCGAGACCTCGAGTACGACGGGCCGACCGACCTCCCCACGGAGGGCGTCTACCATCCCGACTACCCCGGAATCGGGTACGAGGAACTGCTCGAGACCCACGACCCAGGGAAGCCGACGGTCGCGATCTGGTTCTACGAGTCCCACTGGACCCACGAGAACACCCGCTACGTCGATCGGCAGATCCGGGCGCTCGAGGAGCAGGGCGCGAACGCGCTCCCGATCTTCTGTAATCCGGCGACCGACACTGACGAACAGGAGGAGAGCGAGGCGTCGGACGACGCCTCGGAAAGTCGAGCGGCGAAGCCGCGAGACGCGGAATGGGTAACCGACAACTGGCTGCTAACCGAGGACGGCGAACCGATCGTCGACGCCGTCCTCTCTTCCTTTATGTTCTCCCTCTCGATGGACGAGCGCGGTCGCAGCGCAAGTGACGAGGGCGACAGCGCGGAGGACGTCTTCCTCGACCGCCTTGGGGTGCCCGTCCTGCAGACGGTGACGACGATGCGGTCGCGGTCACGATACCAGTCCAGCGATACGGGCGTGATGGGCTTCGAACTCGCCCTCTCCGTGGCGCTGCCGGAGTTCGACGGCAACGTCATCACCCATCCCATCTCGGGGAAGGAACGCACCGACGACGAGGCCGGCATCGGCTCCGCGCCGAAACACCACTTCCCGATCGAGGACCGGATCGACCACGCGACCCGGCTCGCGGTCAACTGGGCACGTCTCCGCCACACGCCCAACGAGGAGAAGAACGTCGCCGTCGTCCTGCACAACTACCCGCCGAGCGACGACGGGATCGGGACCGCGTTCGGCCTCGACAGCCCCGAGTCGACCGTGAACCTGCTCGAGGAACTCCACGCCCGCGGGTACGACCTCGGCGACGGTCTGCCCGAGGACGGCCGGACGCTGGTCGAAAACCTGACCGCACAGCTCACCCTCGAGGACCGCTGGGTCGCGCCGGAGGACGTCCGCGACCTCTCGGTCGACACCGTTTCGCCGGAGACGTACGCCGAGTGGTTCGAGGCCGCCGACGAGCGCTTCCGGGAGAACGTCGTCGAGGAGTGGGGCGAGGTTCCCGACCGCCCGTTCGCGATTCCAGGCGTCGAGTTCGGCAACGTGCTCGTCACGGTCCAGCCCCCGCGCGGGTTCGGGATGGACCCCTCGACGGTCTACCACGACTCGGATCTGCAGCCGCCACACGACTACTACGCGTTCTACGGCTGGCTGCGCAACGCGTTCGAGGCCGACGCCGTCGTCCACCTCGGGACCCACGGCAGCCTCGAGTGGCTGCCCGGCAAGACGGTCGGCCTCGACGGCGAGAGCGCGCCGGACCAACTGATCGACGACCTCCCGAACGTCTACCCCTACATCGTCAACAACCCCGGCGAGGGCACCCAGGCGAAGCGCCGCTCCTACGCCGCGATCGTCGACTACCTGACCCCCGTGATGCGGGCCGCGGGGACCTACGACGAACTCTCGGAACTCGAGGACCTCGCGAACCAGTACCGCGAGGCGGGGATGGAGGACGCCCGCGCGGACGACGGCGAGCACCTCGAGACGCTGATCCGGGAGAAAGTCGCGGAACTGGACCTCGCGGTCGAGTTGGGTATCGAGGGGACGATCGACGAGAAAGCCGACGTCCGCGGCCCCGACGAGGCCGGCTCGAGCCTCGCCGAGGGTGACGTCAGCGGAGACGACCTCGCGATCGACCAACTCGTCGAACGCGTCCACGAGTACCTCACCGACGTGAAGACGACCCAGATCCGGCTCGGGCTTCACACCATGTCAGAGCCGCCGGAAGGCGAGCGCCTCGTGGAGTACCTCGTCGCGCTGACTCGCCTCGAGAACCCCGGCGCGCCGAGCCTGCGCGAGAGCGTCGCCGGCGCGCTGGGTGTGGACTACGACAAGATGCTGAACGCCCCCGGCGAGTACGACGACGATCTCGGTATGACCTACGCCGAAGCCGCCGACAGGGTCCGCGAGACCAGCGTCGACCTGATCGAGACGCTGGCAGCGAACGACTTCGACGTACCCGTGTCGGAACTCGAGAGCGGTCCCGATGCTGAGGTCAACATCAACCTCATGATCGTCGACCTCGAGACGATCGGCGATGCGAAGGCGAAACCGGGTGCTCACGACGACCTCCGCGAGGTGCTGGCGTACATCTGCGAGGAGGCCCAGCCCCGCGTGCAGGGGGCCGAGGACGAGATTCCACGCACCGCCGACGCGCTCTCGGGCGAGTACGTGCCCCCCGGCGGCTCGGGCGCGCCGACCCGTGGCGGCGTCGATCTGCTGCCGACCGCGCGGAACTTCTACACGCTCGATCCCCGCAAGGTGCCCGCGAAGCCCGCCTGGCAGGTCGGCAAGGAGGTCGCCGAGGGCGTCCTCGAGCGCCATCGCGACGAGGCGGGCGACTATCCGGAGGAGATCGGTGTCGTCGCCTGGGGAACCCCCACCGTACGGACTCGCGGCGAGACCATCGCCCAGGTACTCGCCATGATGGGCGTCGAACCCGTCTGGACCGATGCCGGTCGGATCGACGACGTCGAGCCGATCCCGCTCGAGGACCTCGACCGGCCCCGGATCGACGTGACGACCCGGGTCTCGGGCCTGTTCCGGGACGCGTTCCCCGCGGCCGCGGGCGTCATCCACGACGCCGTCGACGCGGTCGTCGACCTCGACGAGCCCCACGAGATGAATTACGTGAAGAAACACGTCGAGGAGGAGGCCGAAGAACTGCAGGACGAGGACGGGCTGGACGAGTCGGACGCCCGAAAGGCGGCGAAACACCGCGTCTTCACGACGAAACCCGGCGGCTACGGCGCCGGGACGAACAAGGCCGTCGACGAGGGTAACTGGGACGACCGCGCCGATCTCGCCTCCGTCTACGTCCAGTGGGGCGGCTACGCGATGGGGTCGCGCGGTCGGGTGTCGGACGCCCACGACGCCTTCGAACGGCGACTCTCGAGCGTCGACGCCACGGTGAAACTCGAGGACACGATGGAACAGGACGAGTTCGACTCCTCGGACTGGTACGCCTTCCACGGCGGGTTCATCTCCGCGGTGAGCGAGGTGTCGGGCGAGGAGCCGGCGTCCTACGTCGGCGACTCCTCGAACCCCGACGATGTCTCGGTCTACACGAACGAGGAGAAGGTCCGCAAGGCGATGCGCTCGCGGGTGCTCAACCCCGACTGGCTCGAGTCGATGGAGGAGCACGGCTACAAGGGCGCCGGCGACCTCTCGACGACGGTCGACGTGACGCTGGGCTGGGACGCGACGGCCGGCGTCGTGAGCGACACGCTGTGGGCGGAGGTCGCCGAGAAGTACGCCTTCGACGAGGATCGACAGGAATGGATGCGCGACGTCAACCCCTGGGCGCTCGAGTCGATCACGGACACCCTGCTCGAGGCGGTAGAGCGGGACCTCTGGGACGCCGACGAGGAGACGGTCGACCGACTGCGGGACCTGAACCTCTCGGTGGAGGGAGACCTCGAGGCGCGGACGACCAACGAAGCGGTGGAGGTATCGAACGATGACTGACGAGGCTGTTCGCCCGGCGACCGACACCGACACCGACACGACGAGTGTGAGACACGATGAGCGATAGCCACCACGATCAGGACCACGATCAGGAGTTCGAGGAGGAGTACGCCGACCTCGGCGCGACCACCCGGAACGCGATGGACATCGCGGAGACGAGCATGGACATCGTCCGGGAGTTCGTCCCCGACGAGACGCTCGCGGACCGGATCCGCCAGAAGTCGGTCCACTCGATGGGCGACATCGAGTTCCAGCACCTGGTCCGCTTTACCGGCACGGACAGCCTCGGCGACGACGAGGACGCCCCCGTTCGGGCCGGCGCTCGCGCCGTCCTCGAGGAGGCGGACGTGATCACCGACATCACGATGGTGAAAGCCGGCGTCACCGGCCGCGGCCACGACTGCGAGGTCTCGAAGGCCATCGGCCACGGGACGGAACTCGCCGAACGGACCGGAATGACACGCACGGCAGCAGCCATGCTCGAACTCGACAAGGAGGACGCCTTCGAGGGATCGATCGTCACGATCGGCAACGCGCCCACGGCGGCACTCGCCCTCGCGGACTGCATCGAGCAGGGGACCCGACCCGCCGTCGTCGTCGCGAACCCGGTCGGGTTCGTCAAGGCCGAGGAGAGCCGGGAACGGATCCGTGAGGTCAGCGAGGAGTACGGCGTCCCGGCGATCACCCACGTCGGCCGCCGCGGCGGCAGCGGCCTTGCCGCCGCGCTGACGAACGAACTGATCCACGTCGCGAAGGACGTCCGGGCCGAGGGGCTCGAGTTGGACCTCGAGGCGGAGACTCGAGCGGCCAGGGCTCGATCCGGTGACGGCGGCGACGCCGACGCCGACGGGGACGGGGACGGGGACGGGGACGGCACATGAGCGACGACTACGACCTCGAGTCCGGCCCGGACCCGGCGACGTTCGCGGCCGCCGAACCCGAACCCAAGCCCGACGTCGACGAGAGCCACGCGGACCCGGTCCACGTCGTCGGCATCGGACCGGGGAACCGCGAGTACCTGACTCCGAGGGGCGAGCGGGCGATCCGCGAGGCGGACGTCGTCGTCGGGTTCACGACCGTCGTCGAGTTCGTCGAGGAACTGACGGACGACAGCACGGACCTGCTCACGTGTGGCTACAGGGACGAAGCCGACGCCCTCGAGGCGTTCGGCGACCGCGTCGCGGCCGGCGAGTCGGGAGTCGCCGTCGCGATGGGCGATCCGAACCACTCGGGCTACCAGTTCGTCGGGAAGGTCCAAGACGCCGTCGCGACCGCGGCCCCCGAAACCCCGGTTCGGATCGTACCGGGTATCTCCTCGCTCCAGGTGGCCGCCAGCCGTGCCCGGACGCCGATGGAGGAGACCGAGTTCGTCACGCTGCACAAGAGCGGCGACCTCGAGTCCGAGATGGAACGGCTGTCCGACGCCGTCGGGGATCGCCACCTGCTCGTGCTCCCGCGGCCCTACGACCTGATGCCCGGCGACGTCGCCGCGTTCCTCCTCGAGCGCGGGGCCGACCCCGAACTCGAGGCACTGGTGCTCGAGAAGTTGACCCACGCCGACGAGACCGTAGATCGACGGACGCTGGCGGAGCTATCGGAACACGCCGGCGGCGACGGGAAGGAGGACACGCCGTTTTCGGATCTGGTCGTCCTCGCGGTTCGGCGCTCGTAAGAAGGAGTCAGCGTCGCCCTCGACCGGACGGGACCTCACTGCCCGTCCTGATCGTACTCGTTGAGGACGGACGCGACCGTGTCGGAGACCTCCTCGAGTGCGACGTCGTTCGTCTTCCGGAGATCGCCCGTCTCCCGCGCCTCGTTGAGATGGCGAAGCGCCTCCCGGAGGTGGTACTCGGCTCCGTGATCGGCGTCGTCTCCGGTCATAGTGATCGGAACCGGAGTACGTGATCGAAACGGGTAAGCGCGTCGGTGGTCGGCCCGGTCGTTCCCGTTCCCTTCGGGTCCCGGTCGGGCCGGTGACGTGATCGCGGACACTCGGTCGAACGAGCTGTCAGCGTCGAAGACATTATACCGGTGCCCGTGCAATCGAACCGTAACAGCGGTCGATCCATGACCAACTAACTTCTCAGTCGGCGCTCGATCGCGCCCGCCGTCGTCGCCGTTGCTTCGCCTTCGCCGAAAGTGCCTACCGTCGCTAGAGACGAATGCATCTACCACCACGAACCGAGATCGACCCGGAGTATCGCTTCGACCTGACCGCAATCTTCGACGCGCCGGCGGACTGGAGCGCCGCCCGCGACGACCTCCGCGAACGACTCGAGCGGCTGGAGTCGCTGGCGGCCGACACCCCGGAGACGGCCGCGGAACTCGAGGAACTGCTCGCCGAAACGGAGGCGTGTTACGAGCGTCGACAGCGGTTAGAGCTCTACGCCCAGTTGTCGAAGAACGTGAACACCGACTCGGAGTCGGCAGCGGACCGCGAGCGTGCGCTGCGCGAGGCAACGGCCGCGTTCGAACCCGTCGCCGCGGCAGTCCGCCGAGCCCTTGGTGACCTCTCCGAGGGGACGTTCGACGACCTCGTGGAACCGCTCGAGGAGTACCGGTACTACGCCGCCAACCTGCGGCGACAGGCGTCACACGTTCGATCGCCGGCCGTCGAGGACGTGATCGCAGACCACGAGGAAGCACGGTCCGGGTCCGATCGGATCCTCAGGGAGATCACGACCGCGGACTTCGATCCGCCGACCCTCGAACGTCCCGACGGCGAGACGGTCCAGGTTCGGCCGGGGAACTACCGGACTGAACTCTCCAACCCCGACCGGGACTACCGACGGCGAGTGTACGAGGCCTACCACGCGGAGCGAAACCGGTTCGCCGCGACGATCGTCCGGGCCTCCGCGGAGAAACTCGCCGCGGCGGCGACGGAGGCCGACGTCCGCGGCTACGATTCGATCAGGGACCGGGACCTCCGCGGGACCTATCCGGAGTCGGGACTCGAGCCGGCGCTCCCGGAACCGGTCCACGACACGATCCTCGAGGCCGTTCGGGCGAACCTCGAGCCCTACCACCGCGCCCAGCGTGTTCGACGCGAGAAGCTCGGCCTCGAGCGGCTCCGGCCGTGGGATCGCCGTGTCTCGCTGGCCGACCCCCCAGAACCCGACCTCGACTACGAGGAGTCGCGGGAGCTGATCCTCGAGTCGCTCGCGCCGCTCGGCGAGGAGTACGTCGCTCGAGCGCGGGCGTTCCTGGACGACCGCCGGATCGACGTCTACCCCACGCAGGACAAGCGGACCGATATTCCCGCGTACTGCCCGTCGTCCGCGGCGGACGGCGCGTTCGTCCTCGCGAACTTCCGCGGCGACGTCCGGACGACGTTCTACGTCGCCCACGAACTGGGGCACGCACTCGCCGTCGCGTACAACCGCGAGGGGCCGACGCGGTACGCGACGTGCCCGACCGCGGTCTGTGAGATCCCCTCGATCCTGCACGAACTGCTGCTCGCGGAGCACTGTCTGGAACGGGGCGGTGCGCTCGCCGCCCACGCCCGGAACCGCCTCGTCGAGTGTATCGCGGGGAACCTCTATCGGAACGCCCGCACCGCGGCGTACAACCACGCCCTCGCGACGACGGTCGAGTCCGGCGAGGACCTAACCGTCGAGCGCGCCCGGAACGCGTACGCCGACCTGCTCGAGGAGTTCGACCCGGTGTACGACCGCGACGGCGTCGCCGACCGGATCGAGGGGATCGGACTGCGGATCCCCTACTCGAGCTACCAGTACGTTCTCGGCGCGACGGGGGCGCTCGCGGTCCGCGATCGGCTTCGCGATGGAACGCTCGCGGCGGACGAGTACCGGGGATTCCTCGGTCGAACGGGTCGGCGGCCGCCGCTCGAGTCGTTCGCGGCGCTGGATCTCGACGTTCGATCGCACGACCCGTTCGAACGCGCCGCGGCGACGTTCGACGGCTACCTCGACGGGCTGTAGCCGCAATCGATATAGCGCCTATCGATTTACCGCGGTCGCACACTCGGGAAACCCCCACGAGAGAGCGAAAGCGGCCTCGAGCGGGCCGTGTCGGCAGGGGACGCGACGCGCCCGACCGTCGACGGGCGAAATCACCGACGGATTCAAGTCTACTTGTCGTAATCCAAGCGACAACGATGGGAAACGTCACAGCCGACCCGTGCGGACGCATTGCCCCGGTCCGCGATCGGAACCCGGTGCCGACCCGGGGAGGAGACCGATGAAGGGGTTCGTCCTCGGCGGCGTCAGCTCCGGCGTCGGTAAGACGGTCGCGACGCTGGCGATCATCCAGGCCCTCGAGGACGCCGGCTACGGCGTCCAGCCCGCGAAGGCCGGCCCCGACTTCATCGATCCGAGCCACCACGAGGCGATCGCGGGCCGACCCTCCCGGACGCTCGACCGCTGGCTCGAGGGCGAGGAGGGGCTGCGGCGCAACTACGCCCGCGGCGAGGGCGGCGTCGACGGGTCACACCCGTCTGCCCGGGGGACGTCGTCCCCCGCTATCTGCGTCGTCGAGGGAGTCATGGGGCTGTACGACGGCGACGGCTCGAGTACTGCGATGGTCGCCGAGGCGCTCGATCTCCCCGTCGTGCTGGTCGTCGACGCCGCGGCGGGGATGGAAAGCGTCGCCGCGACCGCACTGGGGTTCCGGGAGTACGCCGACCGGATCGGCCGCGGGATCGAGGTCGCGGGCGTCGTCGCCCAACGCGCCCACGGCGGCCGCCACGAGGCGGGGATCCGCGACGCTCTGCCGCCGGAACTCGAGTACTTCGGCCGGATCCCGCCGAACGACGACCTCGAGATCCCCGACCGGCACCTCGGTCTGGAGATGGGCGACGAGGCGGCGCTGCCCCGAGAGGCGCTTCGGGAAGCCGCCGAGTCGATCGCGGTCGAACGGCTCGTGGCGGCGGCGAGCGAGGCCGTACAGCCCGAAACGTCGGAAATGGAGGCCGACCCCGTCGACGCGACGGTCGCCGTCGCCAGCGACGCCGCTTTCGTCTTCCGGTATCCGGCGACGATCGAACGGTTCCGTGAACGAGCAACGGTCCGGACGTTCTCTCCCGTCGCGGGCGATCCCGTCCCCGACTGCGACGGGGTCTACCTCCCCGGTGGCTACCCCGAACTCCACGCCGACGCGCTCGAGTCGGCCGATACGCTCACCGAGTTGGGAGAACTCGCGAGCGAGGGACTTCCCGTCTTCGGGGAGTGTGGCGGGCTCATGGCGATGAGCCAGTCGTTGACGACCGCTGACGGCGATCGCCACGAGATGGCGGGGATCCTGCCGGCGGACGTGACCATGCACGACCGCTACCGGGCGCTCGATCACGTCGAACTCGAGGCCCGCGAAGGGACACTCACGGCGACGGCCGGCGACCGACTCCGCGGCCACGAGTTCCACTACTCGAGCGCGGCCGTCGACGGCGACGCCCGGTTCGCGTTCGAGACGGTTCGCGGCGACGGTATCGACGGGGACCACGACGGCCTCCTCGAGTACGAGTCGCTCGGGACGTACGCCCACGTTCACCCGGAGAGCGGGGCGTTCGACCGGTTCCTCGAAGTACTCGAGTCGAGCGCCGGTCATCGGTAGCGCTGGTTTTCGATCCGGCCCCGCTACGACACCCGATTCATAGTGAAAATCGTCGTCTGTGAACAGTTACGTCACCGTTAGAAACTCGTTTTGTACTAACACAACCGAGAATTCGCAACCGAATTTGCTCTACACCAAACACAATTGTTTTAGGGACGGCTACTGTTCTCACGGCTGATGTCATCCATCGCGTTGCCACACGACGCGAAGGCCGGACCGACGAAACCCGAGGTTCGGGCCGTCCTCCAGTCGAAACTCGCGCTCGAGGAGGACGACCACTTCGCGGAGGTCGGCTCCTGTACCGGGGCCGTCACGATCGACGCCGCACGGACGGCGGGACGCGTGACCGCCCTCGAGCGGAAGGCGGACCGGCTCGAGACCACCGAGAAGAACCTCGCGGCGAACGCGGAGTCGACGCGCGCCGACGTCGAACTCCGGAACGCGGAGGCGCCCGACGGGCTCCCCGACGATGCAGACGCGCTCTTCCTCGGCGGGAGCCGGAACTTCGAGGCCGTCCTCGATCACGCGGTCGAGACCGGGGTCGACCGGATCGTGATGAACGTCTCACGGCTCGAGGTAGCGGGCGCCGCGGCGGAGGCCTTCCGCGAGCGCGACCTCCTCGAGGAGGTCGTCCAGTTCCAGGTGAGCCACGGCTACGAACTCGCCGGCGCGACGAGTTTCGACGCGGACAACCCGGTGTACATGCTCGTCGGGAGCGCGGCCGAAGGGAGCGCGGACCGAGGTGAGCCGCGATGACGCTGTACGGCGTCGGGCTCGGCCCCGGCGACGCAGACCTCGTGACCGTCCGCGGCAAGCGCGTCCTCGAGCGTGCGGACGTCGTCTACTCGCCGGGACGGCTCTCCCGGACGGTCGCGCTCGAGCACGTCGACGAGTCGACGATCGGCGACCTCGAGTTCCCGATGACGAGGGACGAGGAGAAGCTCCGCAGCGCCTGGAAAGCAGCCGCCGAGGAGGTGGCCTCGACGGCCGCGGACGGCGACGTCGCGTTCGTCACCCTCGGCGATCCGAACGTCTACTCGACGTTCGGCCACCTGCACCGGACGATGGCGGCGTTTCACCCGGACGTGGAGCTCGAGATCGTCCCTGGGGTCAGCGCGGTGACCGCGTTCGCGACCGCGCTCGGCGTCGAGATAGAGGCCGGGGCGGGACTCGCGCTACGGGAAGCCGCCGGCGGCGCGAGTCCGACCGGTCCGGACCGGATGATCCTGTTCAAGGTCACCGACGCGCCCGCGACCCACGAGGGACTCGCCGAGGCCGGCTACGAGGTGACCTACGGCCGTCGCCTGTTCATGGAACAGGGCGAGACGGTCGTCACCGACGACCCCGACGCGATCGCCGAGCGGGACTACTACACGCTCGCCTACGCCGAACGGGCGGACCTCGAGGTCGAGCCGGCGACGGCGGCCTTCGAGACCGAGACCCCGAACGCCGACGGCGCGACGGAATCCGAGTCCAGCGCGGAGACCGACGCGAGCGCGACGCTCGAGACGGCGGAGCCGATCCGAGCCGAGTCTCGCGGCTCCGAGCTGGCCGATCTCGAGCGTAGCGAAGCCTTAGAGGGCGGCGACTGGCACCGAGACCGGGACTGGTACTGATGACCGGAAACACGGACGCAGACGGCGAGAATCGTATCGATACCGACGGGGAGTCCGGCCTCCCGGACGAGTTCGACGAGCGGATCGTCGAGCACAGCGCCGGCGACGAGCAGGAGGGGATCCCGTTCGTCGGCGCCGGCCCCGGCGATCCGCGGCTGCTGACCGTCGCCGGGAAGGAACTGCTCGAGGACGCGGACCTCGTGGTTCACGCCGGCTCGCTGGTCAACAGCGAACTCCTCGAGGCCTACTGCGACGGCGCCGAACTCGTGAACTCGGTCGGCAAGGACCTCAAGGAACTCGTTCCCCTGATGCGGGACGCCTACGAGGAGGGCCGGACCGTCGTCCGCCTCCACAGCGGCGATCCCGCGATCTACGGGGCCGCCCTCGAACAAATGGACGCCCTGGAGGGCGAAGGCGTGCCGACCTACTTCGTTCCGGGCGTCACCTCCGCGTTCGCGGCCAGCGCGACGCTGCGGACGCAACTGACGCTCAACGAGGTGGCGAACCACGTGGCGTTCACCCGACCGCAGGGCAAGACCCTGAGCGAGGAGGAAGACCACGTCTCCGAGTTCGTGGGGATGGGCGACGTGACGACCTGTCTCTACCTCGGGACCCACGCCGTCCGGGAGACGATGGAGCGGCTGCTCGCGGACGGCCACGACCCCGAAACGCCGGTCGCGGTGGTCTACCACGCCTCCTGGCCGGACGAGGACGTGATCGTCGGGACGATCGACGACATCGCGGACAGGGTCGAGGCGGCCGGCTACCGCGCCTCGGCGCTGGTCGTCATCGGCGAGGCCGTGACGGGTGCGGGCTACGAACGGTCCTACCTCTATGGCGACTGGGCGAACGACGGATCGAACGGCGGATCGAACGACGCCGACGAAGCTGAGATCGACTGACATCGACATGAGTACGGACGACACCACTGAGACGACCGACGACGGATCGGACGGCGGTCACTGCTCGACGCCCGACTCGGACGGCGAGGTCGCCGAGGAGATCGCGATCGTCGCCTTCGAACGCAAGATGGCGACCGCCGAGGAGATCGCGGCCGAACTCGCGGACCGTTACGAGCGGATCGAGATCCTCGAGTACCACGGCGACGTCTTCGAGGAGCACTGGGGCGAGTACGACTGTTTCGTCGGCCTGATGGCCTCGGGCATCGCGATGCGGAAGACGGCCCACCTGCTCGACGACAAGTGGGACGATCCCGCGATCTGCGTCGTCGACGAGGAGTTGACGTGGGCGATCCCGATCACGGGCGGCCACCACGGCGCGAACCAGGTCGCACAGGACCTGGCGACGATGGGTGCCGTGCCGGCGATGACGACCGCGAGCGAGGCCGCCGGCAAGCAGGGCGTCGAGTCCCGCGCGAAGGCGATGGACGCCCACGTCGTCAACGGGGATTCGACCGTCCAGACGAACCTCGCCGTCCTCGACGACGAACTCGGCCCCGTCGCCCGACTGGACGGCCCGAAGGCGGTGCTCGTCGGTGACGACGTGACGGTCCTCAAACGCAACAAGGAGGACGGCGTCGTCATCGGCACGGGCAGCGTCTCCGGCGCGAGCGCGGACGCCTTCCTCGAGGCCTGGGAGGCGGCCCTCGAGCGCACCGAGTACGGGTTCGAGGACGTCGAGTTCGTCGCCACCGCGACGCGGAAGGAAGACGAGGAGGGACTGCTCGAGGCGGCCCGGGAACGCGACCTGGGCGTCGTCGCCTTCGACAAGGAAACGCTGCTCGAGCACGAGGGGCCGACCCCCTCGAAATCGAAGGAGTTGATCGGCTGGCCGGGCGTCTCCGAGGCGAGCGCCATCGCCGGGGGGCGCGAGCAGGAACTGGTACTCGAGAAGATCGGTTACGAGGACGAGGTAACGGTGGCGATCGGCCGATGAGCGCCGAGGACGCCGACGCGGACACGACCGAGGGTACCCCCGACGATCACGGCACCCTCTACGTCGTCGGCATCGGCCCCGGGCTGCCCGCCCACATGACCCAGCGCGCGAAGTCGGTCATCGAGTCCGCGGACGTTGTCATCGCCTCGAACCTCTACCAGGAGTTCCTGCGCGAGGACGGCACGATTCCGCCGGAGTCACGGACCGACGAGGACGGGATCGCGACCCGCGAGGACGGGAGCCAGCAGGAGATCGTTCGCTCGACGATGGGTCGCCAGATCGAACTCGCCCGCGCGGCGTTCGACTACGTCCGCGAGGGGAAGACGGTCGCCCACGTTTCGGGCGGCGATCCCTCCGTCTACGGCAAGTCCGACCTCATCTTCAAGATGGCCGAGGAGGAGTCTGCCACGGACGTCCCGATCGAGATCGTCCCCGGAGTGACGGCGGCGCTCGGCGGAGCGGCAAACGTCGGCGCGCCGCTGTGTAACGACTTCTGTACGGTCTCGCTGTCGGACAAGTGGCGCGGCTGGGACGAGATCGAGGAGAAACTGCGCGCCGCGGCGGTCTCCGATTTCGTGATCGTCCTCTACAACTGCTGGCGCAACTACGAGCGGGCGGTCGAGATCGTTCGTGAGGAACGCACCGACGACGCCCTCGTGGCGATCGTCAACGACGCGGGCCGTGCGGACGCCGGCCGCAACGGCGAGAGCCGGCACGTGACGACGCTCGGCGAGGCCGCCGACCACGACGACAAGGTGTCGGGGATGGGCACTTCGCTGATCATCGGCACCCACGAGACCGAAACCTGGAGCAACGACGACCGAACGTACCTCGTCACCCCGCGCGGCGGGCGTGACGTCGACGACTTCTGACCACACATGAGCACGGAGACAGACACGGATACGGACGCGGACGCTGAAAACGAGGAATCGACGTCGAACTGCGGCGCGTCGGGCGCCGAATCGGAGACGAGCCGCTCGAGTTCGAAGTGTGGTGGTTCGAGTGGGAGTGACGACTCGAGCGGGTCGAAATGCGGCGCCTCGAGTTCCGAAGACGACTCGAACGAAGAAGAGGTCGGCGCGACCGTCGAGGACTTCGACGCCGACCCTGGCCAGCTCGTGGCGGTCGGCCTCGGCCCCGGTCAGCCCGAGGGGATGACCGAGCGCGCGAAGACGGCGCTGCACGAGGCCGAACACATCGTCGGCTACACGACCTACATCGAACTGCTGCCGGACGAGATCACCGAAGGGGCCGACGAGATCTACGACACGCCCATGTGCGGCGAAGTCTCCCGCACGGAGGAGGCGATCGACCGGGCGCTCGCGGGCAACGACGTGGCGATCGTCGGCAGCGGCGACCCCAACGTCTACGCGCTCGCCGGGCTGGCACTCGAGATCCTCGAGTCCAAGGGCGCGACGGCGACGATGGTCGACTTCGAGGTCGTTCCGGGCGTTCCCGCGGCCCAGTCCTGCGGCGCTCGGCTCGGTGCGCCGCTCGTCAACGACACCGTCTCGATCTCGCTGTCCGATCACCTCGTGCCGATGCCCGAGATCGAGTCCAGGCTCCACGCGGCCGCGAAGGAGGGCTTCACGATCACGATCTACAACCCCTGGAGTCGGAAGCGCCGCGAGAACTTCGAAAAAGCCTGCGAGATCCTCCTGACCCACCGCGACGAGGACACCCCGGTCGGCATTGTCCACGGCGCGGGCCGCGAGGACGAAGAAGTGGTAATCACGGAACTCGGCGACCTCGAGGAGTTCGGCGAGCGCGAGATCGTCGACATGACGACGACGATCGTCGTCGGGACGGAGGACACCTACGTCTGGGACGACCGGATGGTACGGCCCCGCGGCTACGAGACGAAGTACGACTACTGACTCGATAAACCACATGCCACGATACGAAATCACGATCGAGAAGGACGCCTGCGACGGGATCTTCGCCTGCCTCACCCGGGATCCGCGCTTCGTGGAAGCCCCGGACGGGCTGGCGACGATCGATCCCGACGCGGACCCGGTCTACGACTGCGACGGCGAAGTCAGCGACGACGGCGAGCGAGTGGTGGCCGCGTTCGACGACGACCGCCTCGAGGAGGCCAGACGGGCCGCAGCGGCCTGTCCGACGGACGCGATCATCGTCGAGGAGGTGGACGAATGACCGAGACCACCGGGACGGACGAACCGGTCAAGGACGACGCTCTCGAGATCGAGGTTCCGGCCGACCCCCTCGCCGGCCACCCGGCGTCGGCGTACTTCTGGGGACACGTCGCGGGCGGTGGTCGCGTCTCGGAAGACGGCCTCGAGGTCGTCACCGGCGACGAGCGTGCCGCTCGCGTGCTCGCGGCGATCGCGGGCGCGGACGGTGGCGACCTCGACCGCGAGACCACGAGTCGCGAGTACGCCCACGACGCCTCGATCACCCGGACCGAGGAGGACTACACGCTCTCGCTCTCGACCACCGGAGACGACGGGACGCTGCTCGGCCGCCGCTCGCCGCTCGGACTCCCTGTCGACGGGCGCGGAAACTACCGGTTCGGCGCGTTCGCGGACCACCGGCGCGAACTCCTGCGGGGTCTGCTCGAGGGCTGTGGCACGATCTGTTTCAAGTCCTCGAGCGGCACCGTCGGCATCTCGTTCGTCCACGAAGACCGGGGACTCCTCGAGAGCGTCCGGGACCTGATCGCCGACCACCCGATCGACGCCCCCTGTGACGACGTCGCGGAGACCTCGTCGGGGAGCTACTGGTTCGGCCTCGACGACGACGCGGTCCCCGCGTTCGGACGCTGGCTCTACGAGACCGCCGAGGGGACCGGCCTCTACGCGCCGAGTCGCCGCCGAAAGCTCGAGCGCAGCCTAGAGCAAGCGGATCTCGGCGACGGTGGCAGTGGCGGTGACAGTGACGACCCAGGTTCGGGAGGTGAGCAGTCGTGACGGACGCGGCGGCGACCGGCGTCGACGACGAAGCCGTCCTCCTGGTCGGCCACGGGTCGCGACGCGAGAAGTCCAACGAACAGGTCCGGGAACTGGCCGCTGGCCTCGAGTCGCGGCTCGGCGTCCCCGTCGACGCCGCCTTCCTCGAACTCGCGAAGCCGTCGATCGAGGACGCGATCGCCGACCTCGCGACGGTCGTCTCGGAACTGACGGTCGTCCACTGCTCGCTGTTCGCCGCGAGCCACGTCAAAAACGACGTCCCGGTCTCGATCGAGCAGGCGCGTGCGGAACACGACGGCCTGGCGATCAACAACGGCAGGCACCTGGGGATCCACCCGGCCATGCTCGAGGTGCTGGACGATCGCGCCGCCGCGGTCGAGCGGGACCTCGGCGTCGACCGCGAGGACGACGAGGTCACGGTCGTGCTCTGTGGCCGGGGCTCGAGCGATCCGGACGCCAACGCCGACGTCCACAAACTCGCTCGCCTCCTGTACGAGGGACGGGGGTTCGACCGCGTCGAGGCCTCGTTCGTCGGCGTCACGGAGCCGACCCTCGAGGAGACGCTGCACGATCTCTCCAAGCACCGGCCGGACGCCGTCGTCGTGCTCCCCTACATGCTCGGGGACGGCGTCCTCACCCAGCGGGTACGGGACTGGACGGCCGACTTCGACGAGGACTACCCTTACGTCGACGCCCTCGCGGGCGACCCGCTCGGGACCGACTCCCGGCTGCTCGACGTCTTCGCCGACCGATGGCAGGAGGCCCGCACGGACAGCGTCGAGATGTCCTGTGACACGTGCAAGTACAAGGTCGGCCTCGAGGGCTACGAGGAGGACGTCGGCGGCGCGCGGGCGATGCTGCGTGCGCTGACCCACCAGGAGAGCCATGCCGACCGCGACGACGTCGACGACGAACCCCACAGCCACGACGCGCCCGCGAAACACGTCGCCGTCTGTACGAACCGGACGTGCGCCGAGGCGGGCGCGCCGGCCGTCCTCGAGCGCCTGCGACAGGCGGTCCGGGACGCTGACGACTGCGACGCACGGGTTACGCGCTCGTCCTGTCTGGGACGCTGTGGCGACGGGCCGATGGTCGCGGTCTATCCCGACGGGGTCTGGTACGGCGACGTCGCCGAAGACGACACGGACCGGATCGTCGGGGAACACCTCACGGACGACCGGATCGTCAGCGACCTCGTCGACCAGACGCTGTGAGTATCGTCCGCCAACCGACTTCGACCACACGACGAAAACACACGACGAAACCACGAGATCAGACATGAGCTGCCACGAAATCGAAGCGCTACGACTCGGACTGATAACCGTCCTCGGCGTCGGGGACGACAGCGACCGCGAACACGCACGACAGGAACTCGAGGGCCACCTCGAGGGACCGATCGAGGGCCTCGTCGAGGCCGACAGCCTGGCCGAGATCGAACGCCACCTCGACGCGGCCCTGGTCGACCTCGAGAGCGACCTCGCCGCGATGGAGGCCGACGATCCCGCTTACGACTACACGCGGGGGCGACTGCTCGAGCTTCGAAACGCCGAGCGTGCGGTAAAGCGGTTACGAACGCAGGGCGAGAGCGTCGTCGACGGGCTGGGCGAGGCCCACGACGCGCTCCACGAGACGTTCCCGGTCGAAGAATGAGCGCGAGGGACACCGAGACGGCCGACCGACCGCGTTCCGGGGAGTTCCGTCGACGCGCACTCGGCGAGATCGAGCCGGCGCGCAGTCGTCACATGTGGACCAGATCGGCCGTCCACATCTCGGACGGGCGGATCTTCGCCGGGACGCAGGACGGTACCGTGACCGCGTACGATCGCGACTCCCTCGAGCCGCAGTGGTCGGCGACCCATCCAGGTCAGGCGGTCGGGATCACGACACTCGAGGGGGCGGACGGACCGACGGTCGCAGTCGCCGGCCGCGGCGAACGCGGAGCCATCGTCGGCTACGACGCGGAGACGGGCGACTCCCGCTGGCGATACGAGGCGGCCGAGGACGTCGGGGACCCCGCCGATACGGGAGTGTTCGCCCTCCCATACGTCGTTGCGCTCGAGTCCAACGACGACGGCGGCCTGTACGCCGCGGCCAGGCGCTACGAACGCGACGGCGACGAGCGCCGCTGGGAGAGCGTCGTCTACGCGTTCGGGACCGACGGGACGGTCCGCTGGCAGTACGGGACCGACGCGTCGCCGATCGCGATCGACCTGGATCCCGACGAGGCCACGGGACGGCTTGCGGTCGCGTACAATCGCTGTCCCGGCCGCCACGACAACGGCCTGGTCGTCCTCGAGGCCGAGACGGGCGACCTCGCCTGGACCTGGGATCCCGGAACCGACGGCGAGCGCCGCGTCGGCGACGTCTCCCTCGAGGGCGGCCGCGCGGCGGTCGCGAGCCACGGGGACAAGCGCGGCTACCTGCTCGAGTCCGGCGGAGCCGAACGGTGGCGGGTGGACCTCGCCGTCGAAACCGAAATCGGCGCGGAGACGCTGTACGCCTATCCGAATCACGCGTGTCTCGCGGACGGCGCCGTCGCGTTCGCGACCGGGAACACGTACGCCGTGGCGGGTCGCGAGACGGAGCACCGGCACCCGAACGAGCACCGCCTTGCCGTCGTCGACGCCGAGACGGGCGGCCCGCTGTGGGACGCCGATCTCGGCGGCTTCGTGAACGGGCTCGCGTCCGACGACGGGACGCTCGTCGCCCCGTGTGCACAGAACTTCCGCGTGCGGGATCCGGACACCCACGCGGTGCGCTGGTTCGACCTCGAGTCCGAACCGGGAGACGCGGCCGGCACGGAGCGGTTCGACGGGATCGCTGCGGCGGCCGCGATCCACGACGGGACGATCGCTGCGATCGAGGAGCCGGTCGAGTACCACGACCAAGGAGAGACCCGCGGCGAGTACGCCCTCCGCGTCGGATCGGTCGTCTGAGCGGCGTTCTTTTTTCGCTCTTTCCTGCTCGCGCGGCCGCCTGTACGGACGCACACGCAAGCGAAACCACCACAACGCTGTCGCTTGTGAATCTTCCCGCTAACAATGGGCTACGGCGACCACGGCTCCGGAGGGCGTCCGGACCTCGGGCCACCTCCACGCGGCGGCGATAGGGCGGATCGAACGAGTCGGAGACTACTCCCCGACGGCGGACAGGCAGAAGTCGAAGAACCCGAGGAGGAGGAAGGCGACGACGAACCCTCCGAAACTGAAGCCAGCGGAGAGGACGAGAGCGACGAGCAGATGGGCGAGGAGCCGACTGCGGAAGACGACGAAGCGGAACCGGAGGAAGACGAATCCGAACCCGAGGCAGAACCGGACTCCGCAGACGAATCGACCGACGAGGAATCGACCGACGAGGAACCGGCTGGCGAGGAACCGGCTGGCGAGGAATCGACCAACGAAGAACCGGCTGGCGAGGAACCGGCTGGCGAGGAATCGACCAACGAAGAACCGGCTGGCGAGGAACCGGCTGGCGAGGAATCGACCAACGAAGAACCGGCTGGCGAGGAACCGGCTGGCGAGGAATCGACCAACGAAGAACCGGCTGGCGAGGAACGAGGAACCGGCTGACCAGGAATCGACCGACGAGGAACCGGCCGACGAGGAAGACGAGCGAGAGGAGGGCCACGCTGACGATGCCGAGGACGTCTACGAGGGCGACGACGCCTCCGGCGTCCTCCATCTCGACCTCGACGGGCTCTTTCTGGATCTGCTCGGCCTCGAGGTCAACCTGAACCAGGTCACGCTCGACGTCTCCGCTCGGCCGGGAGGGAACAACCTGCTCGGGAACCTGCTCTCGGCAGTGACGGGCCTGCTCGACGGTCCGAGCGCCCTGGTGAACAAGGCGAAATCGATGCTCGGCAAACCCGCGGCGTGGCTTCGATCGTTGGCCGGTGGCGTCCGGGACCAACTCGGGTCGCTGGCGAGGAAGCCGGGGCAGTTCCTTCGCGGGTTGGTTCGCAAGCCGATGGAGCTACTCCGTGGACTCGGTAGCGGCGAGACGGAAACGCCGGAAGAACCACCGGAGGAAGCGGACGTCGAGGCCGACGAGGAGGAGCCCAAACCCGAAGAGGGTGACGAGGAGACGGCCGAAGGCCCGGGTCCGATCTCCAGAGTCACGGGCTGGATACGGGACCGATTCGCCGCGGCCGGAGGCTGGGTGAAGGAGAAATTCGCCGGCCTCGTGCCCGGCTTGCCGGTCGAGGAACTCATCGCGACGGTCGTCCGGGAAGTCGTACAGGCGCTGCTCGAGCAGGCCGAAGGCGAGGACGGTCGTGAACGTGAACGTGAACGGGCGGACGAACAGCCGGAAGCGGACACGCAGGCGGAGGCAGGATCATGAGTGAGGAATCTACTACCGGTACGAGCACGAGTACGAGTTCGGCCGCGGAATCGTTGACCGGGCGTATCGACTACGAGGAGATCACCCAGAACATCGACGTCGGCGAACTCGTCGAGGGCACCCAGTGGGAGGACGATATCGACGACGAGCAGCCGCTCGGTGAGGCTCTGGGCGGCCTGATCGGCGCGATCATCGGCCGAAAGCTCGGCGAGAGCCTCGGTCGGATGATCGGCGAGATGACCCTCGACGAACTGCTCGGAACGGATAGCGAAGCGGAGGAGGAAGAGGAGGAAACCGCCGACGAAGACGAGGAAACCACGGAAGAAGAGGAGGAAGCCGGGGAGGAAGAAGCCGACGAGGGAGACGAGCAAGTCGAAGCCGAATCCGAGTCCGGAGACGAGAGCGAAGAAGCCGAAACCGACGAGGAAGGTTCGGAGACCGACAGCGAATCGGAATCCGCCGACGAAACCGACGAGGACGACAACGAGGAGGCGTAACCCCGTGCTCGTGACGCACCCACTCACGTCCTGGCGGCGCTCGAGGTGGTCCCCGTGACCGACGGAACGGACCTGAAGGGGATGATCGCCGACGAGGTGAGCAACCAGGTCGGGGTCGGCGATCTGCTCGGGGACGGCAGCATCGAGGACGAGGTCGACGCGGGCGAGATCGGTGCGGCGGTCGGCCGGCAGTTCGGCGAGAGCCTCGGCCGGGAGATCGGCGCCTCGATCGGTCGCAACGTTCACGAGGCACTTGCGACCGAGTTGGCCGGGACCGAGGAGGACGCGGAAGGCGACGAACACGAGGGAGAAGGCGAGGGCGACGACGAGACCGGAGAACCGCTTCGAACGACGGTCACGACGGCCGTCCGAGATGGGGTCAGCGAGGCGTTCGAGGACAGCAGCGTGCGGGAACCGCTCGAGTCGGTAGCCGATAGCGCGACGGGTGAGACGGATCTGCTGGGCGAGGAGGCGGCAGAAGAGGAGGCAGCAGAAGAGGAGGCAGCAGAAGAGGAGGCAGCCGGAGGGGGGGCGGAACCGGACGAACCAGAACAGCCGACAGAGGAAGAGGAGGAAGCGACGGAAGCCGACCAAGACGAAGGGGAAACCGACCCCGAGGAGGCCGAGGACGGCCCGTCCGCCGACGAACTCGAGGACCTCAGGCGCGAGACGCTCGAGGATTTCCTCGGGGTGATGTCCTACGAGGACCTGCAGTCGGTCGCAAAGGACGTCGACGTCAAGGCGAACCTGAGCCGCGAGGAGATGACCGAGGAGATCATCGAGGCCGTGACGGGCGAGGAGAGCGAAGGAAGCGACGGGGACGACGGGGACGACGAGGAAGAGGCAGACGCAACGGCGAACGCCGAGTAACTGTTGCGGTTCCCGGCAGACTCGAGGCGAGACGATACACCGAGCGAATCGAGAACGACCGCGAGGATACACAGTGACAGACCCCACGCGCGAGCAGGTGACGGAGATCCTGGACGAGACCGACGCGGCGAGCGCCCGGCTTATGACGGCCGGGGACGAGGGCGAGGACGAGGCTCCCGCCGACGCCGACGAGTTCCGCGAGGCGGCCCGGAAGGCGAACGAACTCGTGGCGTCGGCCGATCCAGACGCGTTGCTCGAGGCGGTCGGACTCGACACCCTCCCCGACGGGTCGGAGCCGTCGTCGATCCCCGAGGCGATCTCCGAGGGTGACGCCGACGCGGTCGAGGACCTCGAGCGGTTGCTCCGACTCGCAGATCTCGGGGACCGGGTCGACGAGGACGAGGTGGCGAGCGACCTCGACGTGGCCGTAGACGGGCTGCAAGCGGCTACTCGAGGGGGCGACGGGGAGACGGAGACGGGAGCGGAAACGGCGCCAGAGGAAGGTGAGAGGGCCGACGCCGAGCCCAAAGAGCACGGAGAGCCGTCCGAGGATGGGGACGGCGAGTCCGAAGACGGGGCGGCGGACGACCTCGAGGAACGGCTCCGTGACGCCGTGAAGTCGAACGTCACGGAGTTCAGCGACGGGATCGACCGACTCCGCGATCAACTCGAGGGGATGGCGGAGGGTGACGCTGACTCAGGAGCCGACTCCGAATCCGAATCCGGAGAACCTGACCGGGACGAACCTTCGGACGGTGAGGACGACGGCCTCCTCGAGTCGGACCTCGGAGCGGGCGGGCGCGACTCCCCCAGCGGCGCGACCCGCCACTCGACGATGGCCCCGTCGCCGTCGAAGCGGGCGGACCTGCGTGCCGTGCGCCGGTTCTCGACGATGCCGGAGCGGAACCAACTGTTCGACGAAGACGAGGGTCAGGATACGGACTGACGGGACGGTCGTCGATCGCCCGGCGGGACGAGGCGGGGCAGGGACGGGGGCGAGGACGGGAGTACCACTTTGGTCGTCGCGCCCGCAGGGTCCGGTATGTACGACGCCATCGTCGTCGCGACCGACGGGAGCGAGACCGGAACCGCCGCCGTCGACCACGCGATCGGGCTCGCGAGCCGGTTCGGTGCCAACCTGTTCGGCCTGACGGTCCTCGAGAGCCGGACGGACTACGACAACGCGATCGTCGACCCCGAGGAGGTCGACCGCCGGCGACGGGAGCAAGCCGAGGAGATCGTTGCGGACCTCGAGTCGGCGGCGGCCGAAGCCGGCGTCGACGTCGAGACGGCCGTCGAGTCGGGCGTCCCGTACGAGGAGATCATCGCGGCCGCGAAGGCGCGGGACGCGGACGCGATCGTCGTCGGCTCTCGTGGGCGGTCCTCGTTCAAACGGGCGCTGCTCGGCGGGACCGTCGACGCGGTCGTCAGGTACGCCGACCGGCCGGTGGTGGTCGTCGACGGCCCGGACGAGGACGGCGACGGGAGCGAGACCGGGAACGACTCGGTCCCCGAGTAACCTGATTCCGTCCGGAGGGCGAAGGTTTACTTTCGCTGTCGTATCATATCGTGGTATGTCACTGCTCGTTCCGTTCGACGGGTCCCCGCTCGCGGAGAAGGCACTCGAGAGGGCGGCCACGTTCGGCGATCACCTCGAGGAGGACGTGATCGCACTGACAGTTATCCCGGACGATGCGGACTACGCTCGCGACCGCGGCTGGATCGCGCCCGGCGAACCGTTCGACCGCGATGCGATCGCCGCGGGCATGGAGACACGGGCCCGGGACGTCGCTCCCGAGGCGACGTTCCGCGTCGAGCGGGTCAGCTCCGACGAACCGACGGCGACCTCGACGACGAACGTCGTCCGCGAGATCCGCCGCGTCGCCGGCGAGGTCGAGGCGACCGTCGTCTTCATCGGGTCGGAGAACGCCGGGTCGGTGATCTCGCCCCAGTCCAGCGTCGGCAGTCCGGTGGCCAACGACCAGCGGTACGACGTGTACGTGGTTCGCCACCCGGACGAGACGAGCGACGCGGACGACGTGTCCGACGTCGACTCCCTCGAGTGATCCAATAACTGGGTCGATATTTTCCGGCAAAATCGACGTGCGGCGGCCCGGAATCGATCCGATTCGGAGGAACGTTTATCCGCTTGACTCGCTTCGGTTCGAACGACATGGTCGATCGGAACGGGTGGGAACGGGGCCAGTCCGTGCCCACCGGGTCGCCCCGGGAGCCCCCCGAGGCGTTCGTCGAGCAAGCGAACGTAACCGACGAGGGCATCTACGAGGCGTTCGACGAGGAGTGGCCGAACTGCTGGGAACGAGCGGCGGACCTGCTCTCGTGGGACCGGTCGTACGGGACGGTCCTCGAGGACGACGAGCCGCCACACTACCGCTGGTTCACGGGTGGCCGGCTGAACGCCGCGTACAACTGCATCGACCGCCACCTCGAGGCGGGCCGGAAGACCCACGCGGCGATCCGCTGGGAGGGAAAGCAGGGCGAGCGGGAGACCTACACCTACCGGGACCTCTACGTCGCGGTCAACGAGTTCGCCGCGGCGTTGCGGGACCTTGGCGTCGGTCAGGACGACGTCGTCACGCTGTACCTGCCGATGATCCCCGAGTTACCGATCGCGATGCTGGCCTGTGCCCGCATCGGCGCGCCACACAGCGTGGTCTTCGCCGGACTGTCCGCCGACGCGCTCGCGGCCCGGATGGATGCCGCCGACAGCGAGTATCTGGTGACCTGCGACGGCTACTACCGGCGGGGCGACGCGTTCAACCAGAAGAGCAAGGTCGACAACGCCCGCCTCGCGCTCGAGCACGACGTCGAGACGGTCGTGGTCGATCGCCTCGGCGACGAACTCCCGCACGTGCTCGGCGACGGCGAGTGGGACTACCACGACCTCCGCGAGGAGTTCGCCGGCGAGGAGGTCGAGCCGGTCTCCCGGGACGCCGAGGACATGCTGTTCCTGATGTACACCTCGGGGACGACCGGCGAGCCGAAAGGAGTCGTCCACACGACCGGGGGCTACCTCGCGCACGTGGCATGGACGAGCCACGCGGTGCTCGACGTCGAGGCCGAGGACACCTACTGGTGTGCGGCCGACATCGGGTGGATCACGGGCCACTCCTACATCGTCTACGGCCCGCTCGCGCTGGGGACGACCACGGTGATGTACGAGGGGACGCCGGACTACCCCGACCGCGATCGGCTCTGGGAGATCGTCGACCGGAACGCCGTCGACGTCTTCTACACCGCGCCGACGGCGGTCCGGGCGTTCATGAAGTGGGGCGAGGAGTACCCCGAGCGTCACGACCTCTCCTCGCTGCGCCTGCTCGGTAGCGTCGGCGAACCGATCAACCCCCGCGCCTGGGAGTGGTACTACGAACACATCGGCGACGAGCGGTGCCCGATCGTCGACACCTGGTGGCAGACCGAGACGGGGGCGATCATGGTATCGACGCTCCCCGGGGTCGATGGGATGAAACCCGGCGTCGCCGGCCCCGGCCTGCCCGGAATCGACGTCCAGGTCGTCGACGACGACGGCGACCCGGTCGCACCCGGACAGACTGGCTATCTCACCGTCGACCGTCCCTGGCCCGGCATGGCCCGGACGCTGTACGACGGCGACGACCGGTTCCGGAGCGAGTACTGGGAGCAGTTTTCCGACCCCGACGGGGACGACTGGACCTACTTCAGCGGCGACGCCGCCTCGATCGACGAGGACGGCTACGTCACCGTCCTCGGGCGCGTCGACGACGTGATCAACGTCTCCGGCCGTCGCCTCAGTACGATGGAAATCGAGGGCGCGGTCACCGACGCCGACGGCGTCGCCGAAGCCGCAGTCGTCGGCCGCTCGAGCGAGACCGCCGGAACCGACATCTACGCCTACGTCAGCACCGAGAACGACTGCGACCCGGACGACGACGTGCGCCGGGCGATCGAAACCGCCGTCGAGTCGACCATCGGCGACATCGCCGTCCCCGCGGAGATCGTCTTCACGCCCGAACTCCCCAAGACCCGCTCGGGCAAGATCCTGCGGCGACTGCTCGAGGACGTCGCGAACGGCGAGGAACTGGGGGACACGAGCGCACTCAGGAACCCCGAAATCGTCGGAGAGATCCAGTCCGAGAGCGGCGCCGTCGACGCCGACGAGTGACGTGTTTCGGAGTTTCGAATATCACGAAACGTCGATGTCGAGTTCGAATCCGTACGATCACGGAAGCACCTGGAACAGTCGCCGACAGTCGGTAGAATTATATTCGCAAGACCAGAAAACGCGAAACAACCTATGAGCGTCGATGCGGGGAAGGCCGACGTCCTCTCGAGGCGACAGTACGAGTCCCTGCTCGACGCCGCCGAAACGTACCGCGAGGCGCTGGTCGTTCGGCTCTGTGGGGACGTCGGCCTGCGCCCCGCGGAACTCGCCCGACTCACGATCGACGACGTCGAACAGGCGCGGATCGACCCGCCGCGGTATCTGGTCCGCGTGCCGGGAACCGAGGAAGGGCGTGACGGCCGGACCGCGTACCTCCCGACAAGGGTCGAGCGCGAACTCCGGCGGTACGCCAGGAGCAACGACCTCTCCCCGGCAGATCGGATCTTTTCGGTGACTCCGCGTCGACTCCAGATGCTCGTCTCCGACGTCGCCGACCGCGCGGCCGACCTGTACGACGACCCCGCGCTCGCGGACGTGTCGACGGGCGACCTCCGTCACTACTTCGCGTACCGCTCGCTCGTCGACCGCGGGATCAACCCTCGCGTCGTCAAGGCCGCCGGCGGCTGGCGCAGTTTCGAGGCCCTCGAGTCGTACCTCCCGGAGCCGACCGAGGCCGAGATCGTCGACGCCTTCGAGGCCATCGAGCGGCCGTCGGACCCGCGAGGCCGCGACCGGTCCCGGGCAGGCGACAGGGCGGACACGGTCGGCGACGATAGCGTCGTCCGGCTCCTGCTCGCCGCGAGCGACCAGTACGCGCTCGTCCGCCTCGACGAGGACGGCTACGTCGAACGCTGGAACCGCAGCGCGGCCGCCATGTTCGGCTACCGGGCCGGCGAAATCGTCGGCACGCACGTCTCGGCGTTCTACCCGGACGACGCCGTCGACGAGGGAGAGCCCGAGCGGGTGCTGTCGGCCGCCCTCGAGGACTCGGGCCACGAGGTCGAGGGGTGGCGCGTCCGCAAGGACGGGTCGACGTTCCGCGCGACGACGGTCGTCACCCCGCTGCGGGACGACCGGGGGCGACACCGCGGCTACGCGCTGTTCGTCCGCGACGTCTCGAGCTACTACGACGAACTCGCCGACCTCCGCGGCCGCCGGGCGGAACTCGAACGCCGGTACGCGCTGGCCCGGCGACACCGCGAACTGACGGAGTCGTTGCTCGAGGCCGACGACCACGAGGCGGTCGAGACGGAGACCTGCGAGACGCTGGCCCGGGGCGACGGCTACGAGTTCGCCTGGATCGACCGGACGACGATGGCCGACCGCCGCCGGGAGTGGCGCGTCGCGAGCGGGATCGAACCCGACGCGATCGACCCGCTCGCACCCGAGACGTGGGAGGCCGGGTCGACGGAGGACGACGACCGCTCCGAGGGCGAAGGAGACAGAGACTCCAGTATCCGGGTCGCCGAGCGCGACGGCCGGACGTTCGCACGCGTCCCGCTGGCGTACGGCGATACCACCTACGGCACGCTGACGGTCACGACCGACCGGGAGTCGGCCTTCGACGGGGACGAACGGTCCTGGCTCGCGACGATCGGCCGCCAGGTCGGCTACGCGATCACCGCCGTCCGCCGGCGGAACCTCCTGCTGTCGGATCGCGTCGTCGAGTTCGACCTCGCCTGTCGGGACGACCGCTCGTTCCTCGTGGACGTCTCCGAGCGGCTGGACTGTCGGTTCGAACTCGACTCGCTCGTGCCGACCTCGGAGTCGACCCAGCTGTACTACCTCCGGCTCGAGGACGCCGAGCCCGCGGCCGTGTTCGACCTCGCCCAGGAGAGCGACAGCGTCGCGGACTTCCGGCTGATCGAGACCTACGAGGACGGCTGGCGCGTCGAGTTCGTCGTCGAGGGCTCGTCACCGCTGTTGACCCTCTCGGAGTACGGCGTCACCGTCCGCGCGGCGACGGTGGAGTCCGGGACGGCGACGATCACCGGCGAGTGCGCCGGCGACGCGGACCTGCGGACGATCGTCGACGGGTTCCGGGCCGCGTTCCCCGACTCGGAACTGGTCGGCAAACGCGAGGCCGAACGGACCGTCCGGACCGCCCGCGAGTTCCGCGAGGGCCTCGAGGAACGGTTGACCGACCGCCAGGTCGCCGCGTTGCGAGCGGCGTACTTCGGAGGGTACTACGACTGGCCCCGCGAGAGCACGGCCGAGGAGATCGCCGACGCAATGGGGGTCTCCTCACCGACGCTGCACAACCACCTCCGGAAAGGCCAGCACGAACTCCTGCGGACGTTCTTCGACGACCCCTCCGACGACCGCCAGGAGTCCGACGGCGAGCGGGCCGCGACGACCGAGTGAGCAGTCATCGCTGTGGGACCTAAGCCTCTAGAGCGTTCGTGCGACGGACCGAACCGCCCCTCGCTCGAGACCCGTTCCGACCGTTCGATCGCGCGTTCTGGGATCGGTCGGGCGCGATGACCGGCGACTGTTCGGATTATTTCAATATTCGATAGTAGAAATATTCTGATACCCGTCGGTTCGGCGAGTCCATTTGGTACAACTAGAGGCCGCCTTTACTATGGTCCTTGCAGATTGGTTGTGTGTATCATGTCACAGGAGGATGCCAGTCTCGAGGCACGGCTCGAGGAGCAAGAGACGTTCGAACCTCCCGAGTCGTTCGTCGAGCAGGCGAACGTCTCCGATCCGGGGATCTACGAGGAGTTCGAGGAGAACTGGCCCGAGTCGTGGGAGCGGGCAGCGGAGTTCCTCGACTGGGACGAGCCCTACGACGAGGTATTGGACGAGTCCGAAGCGCCGACCTACCAGTGGTTCACCGGCGGGGAACTGAACGCGTCGTACAACTGTCTCGACAGGCACGTCGAAAACGGTGCGAAGAACCGGGCCGCGATCAAGTGGGAGGGTGAACTCGGCGAAACGCGGACCTACACCTACGGCGACCTTCTCAACGAGGTCAACGAGTTCGCGGCTGCGCTGCGGGACCTCGGCGTCGAGGAGGACGACGTCGTCACGATGTACATGCCGATGGTCCCGGAACTCCCGATCGCGATGCTAGCCTGTGCGCGCATCGGTGCGCCACACAGCGTCGTCTTCGCGGGCTTCTCCGCGGACGCGCTCGCGACCCGGATGAACGACGCCGACAGCGAGTACCTGATCACCTGTGACGGCTACTACCGGCGCGGGGACGCCCTCGACCACATCTCGAAGACCAACGAGGGCCTCGAGGATGTCGAGCACGAGACCGAGACCGTCGTCGTCGACCGGCTGGGCGACGACCTCGACCACTCGCTGTCCGAGAGCCAGCACGACTACGACGAACTGGTCGAGGCTCACGCGGGCGAGACGGTCGAACCGGTCTCCCGGGACGCCGAGGACATGCTGTTCCTGATGTACACCTCGGGGACCACGGGCAAGCCGAAAGGCGTCAAGCACACGACCGGCGGCTACCTCTCGTACGTGACCTGGACGAGTCACTCGGTGCTCGACCTCGAGCCGGAGGACACCTACTGGTGTTCGGCGGACATCGGCTGGATCACGGGTCACTCCTACATCCTCTACGGGCCGCTCGCGCTGGGGACGACGACGGTGATGTACGAGGGGACGCCGGACTACCCGGACAAGGATCGCTTCTGGGAGATCGTCGAGAAAAACCGCGTCGACGTCTTCTACACCGCGCCGACGGCGATCCGCGCGTTCATGAAGTGGGGTAAGGAGTACCCCGAGCGCCACGATCTCTCGTCGCTGCGCCTGCTGGGAACCGTCGGGGAGCCGATCAACCCGCGGGCCTGGAAGTGGTACTACAAGCACATCGGCGGCGAGGAGTGCCCGATCGTCGACACCTGGTGGCAGACCGAGACCGGCGGCCACATGATCACGACGCTGCCGGGCATCAACGAGATGAAACCCGGCTCCGCCGGCCCCGGCCTGCCGGGGATCGACGTCCGAATCGTGGACGGAGCCGGCGAGGAGGTCGACGCCGGCGAGGCCGGCTACCTGACCGTCCAGAAACCCTGGCCCGGGATGCTCCGGACCCTCTACCGGAACGACGAACGGTTCGTCTCCGAGTACTGGGAGGAATACTCCGACCCCGAGGCTGACGAGTGGGTCTACTTCCCCGAGGACGGCGCGAAGATCGACGACGACGGCTACATCACCGTCCTCGGCCGCGTCGACGACGTACTCAACGTCTCCGGGCACCGGCTGGGGACGATGGAGATCGAATCCGCCGTCGTCGGCGTCGAGGGAATCGCCGAGGCCGCCGTCGTCGGCGGCGACCACGAGGTCAAAGGTGAGGCCGTCTACGTCTACGCGATCCCCGAAGACGGCTACGGCGACCAGGAGGACGAACTCGAGGAGCGAGCCATCGAGTCGGTGGAGGACTCGATCGGCCCGATCGCACGGCCCGAGGAAGTGGTTTTCACGCCAGAACTGCCCAAGACGCGGTCGGGCAAGATCATGCGCCGACTGCTCGAGGACATCGCCAGCGGCAACGAACTCGGGAACACCTCGACGCTGCGTAACCCCGATATCGTCGACCAGATCGCCGACCAAGTCGAGAACGACTAACCGACCACAGCTTCGGTTTTCGGTTTTCCGCGAATCGACCGGAACCCGAACCGAGACCACGCGAAAGAATATGAGAGATAATAACACTCAAGATTCGGACGACGAACTCGAAACGGACGGTGGGGTGGCCGGCGGACACGGCCAGGCCCACCGAGACACCGACTACCTCAACCAGGAGGTCAACCTGCTCAAGCCCAGCACCCCGTTCATGCGCGACCATTTGCGGGTGGTCTGGACGGGGTTCGTGATCTGGGTCGTGGCCGTGTTTGGACCGGTGACGCTGACGTACCTGGCGACGGACGCGATGACGACCCAGATGCCGGTGCTTGGTTTCCCGTGGCACTACTTCCTGGTCGCGTTCGGCGCGCCGACCAGCGCCTTGCTCCTGTCGGTGTGGTACTCGCGCAAGCGGGACGCGCTCGACGAGAAGTACGGTATCGATCACACGACCCCCGAAGGAACCGAACACGGCGGAGCGACGGCCGCCGACGGTGGTGTTGACGAATGACTGGGACTGGGACTGAGACTGGGATACCGGGGATCACGGCCCTGCCGCTACAGGAAAGTCTGCTCCCCGAATCGCTGGACATCTCGTTCAAGGTGGTTCCGGCCGTCCTCGTGCTGGGGATGCTGGCGCTGTTCCTCGCGATCGGGTTCGTCTTCCGCGTGGCGGACACCGAAGACATGTGGGTCGCCGGCCGCTCGATCGGGAACGTCGAGAACGGGATGGCGATCGGCGCGAACTGGATGTCCGCCGCGTCCTACCTCGGGATGGCGGCATCGATCGCACTGGCCGGCTTCTACGGGCTGGTGTTCGTCGTCGGCTGGACGACGGGATACTTCATCCTGCTGATCTTCCTGGCGGCGCAGCTGCGCCGGTTCGGGAAGTACACCGCACCGGACTTCGTCGGCGACCGGTTCAACTCCGACAGCGCCCGCGCGATCGCCGCGGTGACGACGTTCCTCATCGGGTTCGTCTACGCTATCGGCCAGGCGAAGGGCATGGCGCTCGTCGGCCTGTACGTCTTCGGCGACTTCGGGTTCCTGCTCCCCGGACTCGACGGCTACCAGGTGATGGTCATCTTCATGATGGCGATCACCGTCGGCTACCTGACGCTGTCCGGGATGCTGGGCGCGACGAAGAACCAGGCGGTCCAGTACACCATCCTCATCGTGGCGTTCCTGGTCGGCCTGTTCGTCGTTGGCTACACGAACGGCTACTCGACGGTGCTGCCGCAACTCGAGTACGGCATGCTGATCGACGACCTCGGCAGCGAGTTCTCCGAACCGTTCGTCACCTCGAGTTACTACCTGTGGATCGCGACGACGTTCTCGCTGATCGTCGGGACCTGCGGGCTACCCCACGTGCTGGTGCGGTTCTACACGGTCGAGAGCGAGCGGACGGCCCGCTGGTCGACCGTCTGGGGGCTGTTCTTCATCTGTCTCCTGTACTGGAGCGCGCCGGCGTTCGCGGCGTTCGGGACCGACCTCTACACCACGAACGTCCGCCCGACGTACGGTGATCCCGGCATGGCGAGTGCGGCAAGCGAGGTCATCGTCGTGCTGGCCGCTCAGCTATCGAACCTGCCCGAGTGGTTCGTCGGCATCGTCGCCGCGGGCGGGATCGCCGCGGCCATCGCGACGGTCGCCGGGCTGTTCATCGCCGGCTCGTCGGCGATCAGCCACGACATCTACACGAACATCATCAACGAGGACGCGACCCAGCGTCAGCAGATCCTCGTCGGTCGCCTCTCGATCGTCGCGCTGGGCGTGCTGACCACGCTCGCGGCACTCGACCCCGCGTCGTCGATCGCCGCGCTGGTTGGCTACGCGTTCGCACTGGCTGGCTCCGTGCTGTTCCCGATGTTCTTCATCGGGATGTGGTGGGAGAACGCCAACCGCCAGGGTGCCCTCGCGGGCATGACCACCGGGCTGGTCCTCTGGTCCATCCCGATGATCAACGAGATCGTTCCGACGTACGTCTCCTCGCTGGAGGCACCGCTGTCGGCGGGGCTGGCACAGTGGATGCCGGCCATCGGCTCGGCGCTCATCACGCTGCCGATCGTCTTCGCGGTCACGATCATCGTCTCGCTGGTGACCGACGACCCGCCGGCCGAAACGAAGCGTATCGTCCGCCAGTGTCACAGCCCCGAACCGATGGGCCAGCAACAGACCGCGGAAGACGTCGTCGCCGACGGGGGCGAAAGCCAGACCCCCGCGGATGACTGATCCATGTACGAGAAAATCCTCATTCCGACCGACGGAAGCGACACGGCAGCCGGTGCCGTCGATCACGGCATCGATCTCGCCGAAAAGTACGACGCCGAGGTTCACGCCCTGTACGTGGTCGATACCGACTCGATGAGTATCACCCTGGGCGGCGAACAACTCGATCGCATCGAACAGGGGCAGTTCGACGAGATGGACGAGATCCGGGAACGGGCCGAAAGCGCCACCGGGTACGTCGCGGACCGGGCCCGGGAACGTGACGTTCCGGCCGTCGAGCACATTTCGGCGGGACGACCCCACTCGCTGATCGGCGATTACGTCGAGGACAACGGCATCGACCTCGTCGTCATGGGCTCACACGGCCGTTCGGGCATCACGCGGGCGCTGCTCGGCAGCGTCACCGAACGAACGCTCCGGTCGACGCACGTGCCGATCCTGGTCGTCGACGCGCAGGCCGAGTAGGCGGTCGCCGACCGCACCGATTTTTCCGAGACGGACGTTACCGGCTCGAGCGCTGCCGGCTGGTGGCGAGTTCGAAGTTCCAGACGAACCCGAAATACGCCACGACGCCGGCGAACATGCACGCGTAGTACGCCCACGTCGGCCCGTCGACGAACGTGAAAAGCACCTCGACCATCGTCACCCAGACGACCGCGAACGCGAGGTCCGCCAGGATCCCCCACCGTTCCTCCCGTGCCGTCGCGAGTCGTTCACGGATGTCGCTCATCGATCGCTCACCCGTCCGTTCGTCGGTTCGCCGACGACTAGCTCCATCGTGCGAACGTTTCGCAGGCAGTGGAAAAAGCCTATCGGGAGTCGCGAAGCGAAACCCCCTAACCGACCCCGCTCCGAGGTCCGCTATGCACGACGACGAACCCGAAGCCGCCGTCCTTCGGCTCGGCCACCGGCCCGGCCGGGACGACCGGATGACGACCCACGTCGGACTGACGGCCCGCGCACTCGGGGCCGACCGCGTGTGGTTCCCCGACAACGCCGGCCAGTCGCTCGAGACCGTCGCGGACATCACCGATCGGTTCGGCGGCCCCTTCGAGGCCGACCTCACCGACTCCCCGAAGGCACTGCTCCGCGAGTGGGACGGCCGCGTCGTCCATCTGACGATGTACGGGGAACGCGTCCAGGACGTCGAAACCGAGATCCGACGCGCCCACCGG